>JASHSX010000121.1 GCA_030040865.1 Thermoplasmata archaeon
CGGGGGCTCCGCGGGTGGGTCGCCGGCCCCCCCCAGCGGGACGTAGCGCGACGTGAGCGCCCAGGCCTCGGTCTCGCCCGCGGGAAGTCGGCGGAGCTCCTGCGGGGAACGCTCGGACGCGAGCCGCCCCTCGAGCGGTGGGGATCCCGCGGTCCACTTCGTCGCGACGCCCAGCGTGCGGCGTTCTCCCGCCGCGAGGTCGACGTCGAACGCTTCGGTCCAGCTTACCCCGGCCTGCACCCAGACGATCGGGATCCGCCCCGACCACCGGTCACGGCCGCGGTTCTCCAGGACGAGCGCGAACGCTCGGTCCCTCCCGGGTGCCGGGGGGGTCCGGTCGACGAGTCCCACCCGGAGCCCGAAGTACTCGGTCGGCGGTGAGAATCCGTCCACGGACGGGCGACCGTTCGACGATTTAAGAGGGCTTCAACAGAACTGTTCGCCCCTCCGAGGCGTCGCTCGGCCCCGGAGGGGCGTCGGCGGGGATGTACCGGCGGGTCCCGCCGACGGGTCAGGGGTGCTTGGCCATCGCCATGATCTCGGACTCGCTCTTCTTCATCTTGTGCGAGTGCTCGAGATGCCACGACGTCATGGCCACGAGCTCGTTCTTGTCCTTCGTCACGATCTCAAACCCGTCGTCACAGCCGATCTTCATCCGACCGCATCCCATGTCCCGTACCTCGTGCCTTGCGGCCTAGTCCGTAGGGACGGGCATCGGGATATACGTTGGCCCGGCGCGCGTCGGGCCAATTTAGAAATATACATACCGAGGGAGGGCCCTTCTTCTGCTGCCGTGCGCGCCCCCGGCGACCAACCAAGAATTTATAATCGCCCAAGTCCGCCGTTCTCTCGGTCTAGGGCTCGCGGGCACTGTGCCCGGGGGCAGACGACCTACCGGGTGGGTCGGAGGATCTGAACAGATGCCGCGTCCAAGAAAGAGCAAGGCCGATCGACGAGTGCCCGTAGCCGTGTATCTGGAGCCAGCACTGCTGCGGAGATTGAAGACTGTCGCCGAGAAGGACCGCCGGTCCGCGTCCACGCTGGCCGCGCTGTACATCGAGGCCGGGCTCGAGCGGGCGGGATAGACCGCTTCCTCCGCTCGGGCCGGAGCGTCCGGCGCACGCCGTCGATCTCACCGGGCCGGACGGCCTCCGGCCCGGCTAGACCGACTCGAGCAGCGACTCACTTTTGAGGATGGTCCGGGACTCTTCGGCCGAGTCGCCGACCGTCCCCCCGGCGCGGCGGACGGCACGGCGGTCGAGCTCATCGACCCTCCGGTACAGCCACTCGAACTCGTGCCATACGAGCGGGTCCTCGAGCCGCACCCGGGTCTGCGCGATGAGGTCGACCGGGCTCCGCAGGGTCGTGTAGTACGACGTGATCCACGTGCCGAACGCCTCCCAGACGAGGTCGTCGTCGAGGATCTTGCGGTGCGTGAGCGTCCCGACGAGCTCGAAGAACGTGATCACCTCCATGCTCGTGATGTCCTGGTGGGCCTGACGCAGCAGTCGGTCCGAGAGGTGCCGTCGCGCGGCGCGCATCCGCGGGGCGTCGAACCGCTCGCGAAGTTCCATCACCACGTTCGCGGAGTTGAGGTGCTGACCCGTTCGGGTCTGCCAGTACATCAGCAGCAGGGTGCCGACGACGAGGATCCAGGTGCCGATCAGCGACCAAACGGCGATGTTGAACCAGTTGTACGACATCGAGCGTGCCCCCGACCTACGACCCTGCCCCGTCGGCGACGGTCGGCTCCGATAGGAGACCGCCCATAAGTCGGGTCCGTCCGGTACCCGGCCCGCCCGACCGGGCCGCTCCGTCCGGCCGCGTCACCCCCGGTGGCTCCGACTCCGGTGGACCCGGACGGCCTCGGTCGAGTCGAACGCCCGGCCGCACTCGGGGCAGCGGACCGCGGGCGAGGGGGGCGCTTTCGCGGCCGCGGGAGGGGCTCCGGCGTGGCTCTCCTCCCGGTGGGCCGCCAGGGCGTCCTCCGATCGAAAGATCCGTCCGCAGTCGGAACAGATCGCCTCGACCTCGTCGTACTCGACGTACGGCATCGCTCCCGGAGTCCCCCGAGAGGTAAGGGGGTTACGGAACCCTCCGGAGGCCCCCGCGGGAGTTCCACGACCGGGGAGGGGGCCCGGGCGGCTGCCCGGGCGACGGATCGGGGCCCCGGTACCCCGACGCGGTGGCGCCGGAGTGGGCTCCCCCTTTAATCCCGCGCCCGGTTGGTCGGGCGATGGGAATCCCCCCGGACGTGGTCGACCGCCTCCTCAAGGAGAACGAGGACCACGAATGCCCCGGCAGCCCCGAGGTCTGCGTCAGGCTCTCGGCGATCGCGAACCTCCCCACGCGGTTCGGCGACTACCAGGTCGTCGCCTTCTGGAACAACCTCGACCGCAAGGAGCACGCGGCGTTCGTCCGGGGGAACGTCGTCGACGCCGAGAACGTGGCCGTCCGCATCCACTCGGAGTGCCTGACCGGCGACGCGATCGGTTCGCTGCGGTGCGACTGCCGCGATCAGCTGATCGAGTCGCTCGAGCGGATCGGCAAGATGGAGTCCGGGATCGTCATCTACCTTAGGCAGGAGGGCCGGGGCATCGGGTTCACGAACAAGATCAAGGCCTACCGGCTCCAGGACGCCGGATACGACACCGTCGAGGCGAACCAGATCCTCGGCTTCCGGCCGGACGAGCGCGACTACGGCATCGCCGCCCACATGCTCGGGACCCTCGGCGTCCGCTCGATCCGGATCCTGACCAACAATCCCGACAAGGTCGAGGACCTACGGAGGCACGGGGTCGAGATCACCGGGCGGATCCCGGTCCAGGTTCCGCCGAACGGGTACAACCGGGCCTACCTCGCGACGAAGCGGGGCAAGATGGGCCACCTGCTCGACTTCGAGCAGGACGACGACCTCGCGGCGGGCTCGCCCGCGAACGGCGGATCGCCCCCGTCCGCCTAGATCTCTTGGATCACGCGCTTCGAGCGGATGAACGTCCCGCGGTCGAGGTCCTGCCGCGCCTCGAGCAGCTCCTCCCGCGAGTTCATGACGATCGGGCCGTACCACGCGACCGGTTCGTGCAGAGGTCGTCCCGAGACCAGGAGGAACCGAAGCCCCGCGTCGCCGGCGCGGACCTCGACACGGTCCCCGTCCCCGAACAGCAGGGTCTCTCCCGGACTACCGGCAGCGGGCCCGTCGGAACCGGTGGCTCGGCCGAACGTGCCGGCCCCCTCGAACGGTTGGGCGAAGACGGTGTAGCCGCGCGGGACCGGTCGGGAGTACTCCGCACCCGCGGGGAGGCTCACGTCGAGGTACGTGGGATCGACGGGGATGTGGGTCACGGGTCCGGAGACCCGGTCGTGCTCGCCCGCGATCACTCGGACGACCCGGCCGTCGCTGCCGCGCACGACGGGGATACCGTCCGCGCGTAGGCCCCGGTACGCGGGGTCCTCCATCTTGAGCCGCTTCGGGAGATTGACCCACAGCTGGAAGCCGGAAAGCCGTCCCTCGGTGCGCTTCGGCATCTCCTGGTGGAGGATACCGCTCCCCGCGCTCATCCACTGCACGTCACCGGAGTCGATCACGCCCCGGTTGCCGAGGGAGTCCTCGTGAGCGGTCCGGCCGTTCAGCATGTACGTCACCGTCTCGATCCCCCGGTGGGGGTGCCACGGGAATCCCGCGAGGTAGTCTGCGGGGTTCGTCGAGCCGAAATTGTCGAGCAGGAGGAACGGGTCGAGCAACGGGACCTCGGATCCCCCGAACATCCGCTGGAGCCGCACGCCGGCGCCTTCGAGCGTCTCGCGACCCGCAAACCGTCGGGCCACGGCCCGCGGCTCGGGGGCGCGGTCGTTGGGCGGCTGCAACTTGCCGACGACGGGACGGACCTCTTCGCTCATGCTCGGCGGCCTCGATCCGAGAGTCCCCCGACCACCATTACCCTTCGCGCCCCCGGAGGATAGTAGGTTTCGCCCGGGTCACGGCGGGGGGCCGGCCGGGAGCCAGACCGAGCCCTGAAGTGGGGGCGAGCGGTGCCGTCGCCGTGTGCGACATGGCGGAGGAGGAGTTCGCCGAGTACCTCCGGTGGCTCGAGGTCCAGCCGGCCCGCGTGAGACCGACCCAATCGGCGCGACGCGCGACCCCGCGGCGCGTGCTCGAACCGCCGACCACGTCGCCGGTCCCGATCGAGGCCTAGCGACCGGTACCCGCGGAGGGCGACCCCGGACCGCCGGACCGGGCTCACCCGCGGCGGGATTTCGTCAGCGTCTGGAATGGGGCGCTGCCGAGGACCGCCCCGCACCACCCGCAGTAGACGATCGTCACGCCTCGGACCGAGAGGGCGCTCCCCGTGTTCTCCCAGAGCACGTCCCGTGTCGGATCGAGCGGGTTGCGGCAGTGGGGGCACATCGGCCGCGGAGCGGGCGCGAGCGACACGGACATGGTCGTGGCGACGACCTCCCGTCCCATGAAGGTACGGGCGGCCGGCTGCGGGTCAGCCCGGTAGAAGGTCCGCGAAGACGAACCCGTCCCGGTCCACGACCTCCCCGGGGACGACGGGGATCGGTCGGGAGAACATCGGCCCGCCGGCCACGAAGGTGTGGAACTCTCCCCGCTCCCCGCAGGGATCGACGCCGGGGGGCAGTTCGTCGAGCAGGGATAGGTCGAACCGTCGACCGGCGAACCGCCGATCGAGCGCACGGGGATCGACGCAGACAAGGTACGCTTCGATCCCGGCGCCGATCATCTCCCGGGCGAGGGCCGGAGTGGGCCGCTCCCAGAGCGGGAACACCGGTCGGATCCCCGTCGGGGCCATGCGCGTCTCCCGGTACGCTCGGATGTCCTGAAGGAAGAGGTCGCCGAACGCGATGTGCGTCACCCCGTCCTTGCGAAGGCGGTCGATCGCTCCGGCCATCGCCGTCTCGTACACGGAATTGGGACACGGGAACGGGATCTCGACCCGGTAGAGCGGGAGTCCCGCGGCCGCCGCCTGGGCCTCGAGAAGCTCCTCCCGCACCCCGTGCATCGAGACGCGACCGAAGGTGGTGGTCACCGTGGTCAGGAGACCCGCTACCTCGTACTGCGGGTCCTTCGTGAGCTCCCAGAGCGTGAACGCGGCGTCCTTCCCGCTGCTCCAGGACACCACCGTCCGGTGCCGCGACCGCTCCACGCTCGGGCGAGACGGGCCGTTCGGTTAACCCCTCGCCGCGGTTCGGGGGACGCGGCCGCGGCCGGGACGGTTATCCTCCCGACGCGCTGCGGGGGGTCGTGCCGCATCGGAGTTCCCGCGCCGACGCGATCGAACGCTGGCTCTCGGTCGCCCGCTCCTGGCAGCCGTCCCCCAGCCACGACGGTCGGGAGGTGCTGTTCGTCTCCGATCGCACCGGACTCCCGCTCGCGTGGCGGTGCCCCGTTCGGCCCGGACCCTCGCGGCCCCTCGTGAGGTCGCCCGACCGGGTCGGTCGGGTGGACGCCTCCCCCACCGGTCCGCGGGCCGTGCTCTCCCGGGACGCGGGCGGGAACGAGGTCTGGCAGCTCGAACTCGTCGATCTCTCGGGCGGCGGCGTTCTCCCTCTCACCTCCGACCCGAAGGTGATGAACCTCGCCCACGGCTGGATGGACGACGGACGTCGCTTCCTGTACGCGTCCAACGCCCGGGATTTCCGGTACTTCGACGTGTACGCCCGCGACGTCGATTCCTCGGGGGCACCGGTGAGCGTCTTCTCCGGAGACGCCTGGCACATGGCCTACGGCACGCGCGGCGACCGGGTGCTCGTGGGCCGGCTCAATACCTTCCTCAACATCGATCTCTTCCTGGTCGAGGGACGCCGCGTCGTCCACCTGAACCCTCACGACGGTGAGGTCTCCGTCTCCTCCGCGACCGTGGGGGCGGATGCCGTCTACGTCGCGACGAACCCCGGACGGGAGTTCCTGGGGCTCTACCGCTACCCGTTCGACGGCGGGTCGCCGACTCGGGTCCGGGAGTACCCCGGCGACGTCGAATGCGTGCGTGCGTCGCCGTCGGGGGACCGTCTCCTCCTCTCCGTCAACCGGGGCGGGTGGAGCGAACTCCGCGAGTTCGATCCCGCGACCGGTCGGGACCGGAAGGTCCCCCTGGACCCGCCCGGCGTCATCACCGAGCTCCAGTGGCGGGCCGACGGAACGAGCGTCGTGTACGATCTCGGGTGGGCGAACGGCCACGAGATCTTCCTACGTCGACTCGCAGAGCGAAGGTCGGTGCGGCTCACGCGCTCGCCGATCCCGCCTCCGTTCCCGCTGCCGGCCCCCCGAGCCGGCACGGTCACGGCCGAGGACGGGCTGGCGGTCCCCTACTGGGAGTACGTGCGGGACTCTCATCGAGCGCGCGGGACGATCTTCTGGGTCCACGGGGGGCCGGAAGGACAGGCGCGTCCCGAGTTCGACGCGGACCTCGGGGCGGCGGTCGGGGAGGGGTGGCGGGTGATCGTGCCGAACGTGCGGGGCAGCACCGGTTACGGCCGGACGTACGTGCACCTCGATGACGTGCGTCGACGCATGGACTCCGTTCGGGACCTGAGGGACCTCGCGCGGGCGCTCGCGCGCTCCCGCAAGGCGGAGCCCGGCGAGATCGGGATCCTCGGCGGCAGCTACGGGGGCTTCATGGTCCTCGCGGCGATCACGACCTATCCGGAGCTCTGGGGCGCCGCCGTGGAGTACTTCGGCATCTCGAACTTCGTCACGTTCCTCGAACGGACCGCCGAGTGGCGCCGCTCCCAGCGCGAGGCGGAGTACGGGAACCTCGCGCACGACCGGGAGTTCCTGACCGAGATCTCGCCGATCCACCACCTCGATCGGGTCCGAGCCCCGCTGCTGGTCGCGCACGGGAAGAACGACGTGCGGGTCCCGTTCGGGGAGGCCGAGCAGATCGTGCGCGAGCTCTCGGACCGGGGCGCTCGCGTCGAGCTCGTCGCGTTCGAGAACGAAGGGCACGGCTTCTCCCGCCGGGAGAACCAGCTCACCGCCCTCCGCCGATCGCTCGCGTTCCTCGCCGAACACGTGGGGGCACCACCGAGGCCGCCCCGGGTCCGGGCGGGCCGCGGGGCGTCGGCCCGCGCAACGCCGCGTTCCGGACGGAGGCGGACCCCCGCCACCTCCGCCCGGAGCCGATCGACCGGCGGAAGACCTTAGAACTCTCCGGGCTCGGGTCGCCCGAGGCGTCCCGAATGGTCGAGAAGCCGTTTCACGGAGTCCGCATCTCGCGCATCGGGCCGACCCGGCTGTACCCGTTCACCCGGTTCTTCCGGGGATTCGAGAAGGTGCCGACGGTCCGGGCGCTCTTCGGAAAGAACACCTCCCGGGTCTTGCGCGCCCAGAAGGTCGAGTTCTTCTCGGCCCGCTTCGGCTACATGGGCACGAGCGACGTCGACGGTCACCTCATCATCAGTTCCCGCCACCTGAAGGAGAGCGAGCTGCGCACCGTCTACCTCGATCTCGTGCACGAGCTCTGCCACGTCCGGCAGTTCCGGAAGGGTCGCCCGCTGTTCTATCCGAAGTTGAGCTACGTCGACGCCCCGTCCGAGATCGAGGCGTACCGGCTCACCGTCCGCGAGGGCCGGCGGATCGGCATGACGGACCGCGAGCTCTGGGAGTACCTCCGGATCGAGTGGATCACCCCGAACGAGCTGCGGCGCCTCGCACGACGGTGCGGCGTGAGCCCTCCCGGGAGATCGGCCCGGGCGAAACGACGTTCCCGGTAACGCCGTCCGTCCCGGGCCGCCGTCCGGATCCTACTCGCGAGCGACGGACGGGGCCGTCGAAGAACACGTTTCGCAGCAGGCCACGTCGACCGAGCAGCACGCGCAGCACCGGCAGCATCCGTCCGGGCAGTCGCAGCAGGCGCACGCCACCCGGGTTTCGGCCATCGCGCTGCGACCCCGATGGGCTAGGCCCATCGCAAGGTAAAGTCTCGGGCCGGACCCCGAGAGAGGCTCACCAGTCGACGGTCGTGCGGTCGGCCCACTCCTTCACCGACGCGCTCCCCGCCGAAGTGAGCCGGAGGGGTTCGTCGGACGCCCCCGGAGCGACCAGTCCCTGCGCCTCGGCCCAGCGGAGATCGTCCGCGAGCTTCGACGGGATCTGGGCAGGGGTGCCGAAGACGAACAGCTGGAGCAGGCGGACCGCCGGTTCGGGCGACGACGAGAGCACCACGTGGGAGTGGTGCTTCCCGAGCTCGCCCAGGATCGTCGGCGCCGTCTCCGGAGGGACCGTCCGAAGGTCGTACGGACAGAGGAATCGGGACGTCTCCCGGGGCTGGTCGTCGAACCAGCTCTCGTACTCGAGGTGCTCGGGCATGGTCTCCGGGCTCCAGTAGTGGGAGAGCGTGTCGCCCGCGGCCGTGACCCCCTCGGGGTGGCGCGCGATGAAAGCCCGGATCTCGGACGCCGGCCGCAGTGTGCCCTGGGTCCGTTCGACCTGCTCGTGGCCGAGCGCCACGACGCACCCGACCTGATCCGGAGCCTCGTCGGCCAGCCGCTCGTTGTACTCGGCGGCGGTGGGCGGGTCGACGACCCAGAACGACGCCGTCGTTCCCTCGGGCGTTCCGGCGAGGAACCGGATCGCCTGGTCGGACGCTTCCTGCCGGTCGGAATAGAAGCTCACGGCGTGAGCGCCGACGGGGAGCTCCGCGAGGTCGCCGAGCACGCGCGGCATGCGGCGTGGTAAAATGGGGGGTTTCTCTTATAAAAAATTTGACCTTTTGAATTACGTTCCGCACACGTTCGGGGGTCGGGACCTCGCGGCCGGCGGCGCACCTCGCCGGGCCGCGCGACGCGAGGGTATTTCTGCCCTAGGGAGCGCGGGCCGCCCACTCCGTTTGAACTCTGCGGGTCCTCCTAGGAGTGGAGAAAGGAGGGGAGAGCATGGTGAACGGAAGTGGTTCGGGAGAACCCGGCGTGGGCCGACGCCGGCGACGCTCGCTCTCGGCGAAAGCGGGGATCCTCATCCTCGCGGTGACCGTGATCGCGGTCGGCGTGGCCGGCTACGTAGTGATCAGTCACACCGTCGCCGCGGGCACGAGCTCCCATACCGTGGAGAGCTGCCAGCCGTCCGCAGTCCCGCCGTGCGCGGACACGACGCCCGCAGGCGCGGCGACCCCGGCCGTAGCGGCGGTCTCCGCGCCCAGTGCGGCATAGCCGGAGCGGGCCACGATCGGGAGAGTATCGACACCGAGCAAGGAGGTGATCCCCGTTCGGTCGCCCCACACGAATCCATCCCCGGGTCCCGGCGCTCCCTCGAGCCGCCCTCCGATCCCGCACGGCGCCGGTGGACCCGGGGCCCTCGGGATCCGCCGGACTCTCGCGATAAGTCCGGCGGCGCGTCGCCCGAACGGTCCCGCGGACGGGTGCCGGGTTTGGACCAATTGTTTCCGCCGTTGAACCAAAAAGGGCGTGATAGGTGAGCCCGTTCGCCGCTCCGATGAACGCGGCAGCGGGCGAACGGACCCCGAGCCTTTTCCCGATCGTCTACAGTCTCCTCTTCTTCCTGGCCGCCGGACTGTCGATCGTCATGCTGGCGACGGACAAGAACCTCCAGACCAACTTCGGCGCGGTCTCGAGCGGCTATTTCATCCATTGGTACGCCGTGCTGGCGATGGCCGCGGCGGACTTCGTGGGCGCGGCGCTCCTCCTCGTCCTCCGCTCGCGAACCGCCGTCAAGCTCGGAGTGATCGGATCGGCGCTGCTCGCGCTGGCCCTCCTGGGCGCGATCTTCACCTACGCCCAGGTCGGCTTCGCCTCGGCGATGCAGTTCGCGCAGTACCTGTTCGGGGTCACGTACTTCGGCGGCGACATCCGCTACCTCTACGACGCGCTCCTGGGGGTCGACCTCGGCACGGCCGTGGTCGGCGCAGTGGCGCTCGCGGTGAGCCGCGAGACCCGCCAGCCGTCCGGACCCGACGGTGACGGGGCGGTGACCTCGGGCTCGAGCGGATCGTAGCGCCCGCGGCCGTCCGAGCGCTCGCTACGACGTTCGGGGTTCGAGCACGAGTCCGTCGCCCTCGACGCGCACCCGGTACGCGGGGACGGGCGTCTCGGCCGGTCCCGTAACGACCGCCCCGGTCTCGAGGTCGAAGACGGAGCCGTGCCACGGGCACCGGACGCGGTGCCCGGTGACCGTTCCCTGGTCGAGCGGGCCGCCGACGTGCGGGCAGCGCGCCCCGATCGCGTAGAGCGTCCCTCCCCGATTGAACACCGCCACCGGCGTCCCGTCGGCGACGACCCGGATCGCCCCACCGTCCGCGGGGGGGACCACGCCCGCCAGCACGATCCGGGCCGGTCCGGACGGCTCCATCCGCGAGACCCGCGGCGGACTCAGGAGATCGGCATGCGGGCCGGTACCGACCCGTAGGTCGTGAAGTCGGTGAGCGCCGCGTTGGTCTTGCTGAGCCGCTGCGCCATCTCCTCGAGCATGCCGCGGAGGATCTTGGGGTTCTCCATCGCGAACGACCAGAACTCCCATCGGGTCAGCAGAAGGCACTGGCTCGGCTTCGTCGCGACCACGTCCGCGGAACGGACCGCGTCGGCGAAGAGGGCCATCTCTCCGAAGAAGTCGCCCTTCCCGAGGGTCGCGAGCACCTTCCCCCGGCGGCGGACCTCCGCCCGGCCGTCGATGAGAAGATAGAACCCGACCCCGGGCTCGCCGCCCTTCACGACGGTGGCCCCCTCGGCGTACGACCGGGCGAGCAGCGAGCTCTTCGCGAGGCCCTTGAGGTCCTTTTCGCCCATGCCGGAGAAGATCGGAACGCTCTCGAGCATCTTCAACAGGGCCGAGTCGATTTTCGGGCGCAGGACCGACATGCGAGGCGGAACCGGCTGGTACGATATATCCCCTACCTCGGCGTCGGCGGCCCGCCCGGGCGCCTACCGGCCGGCCGAGGTGACCCCGTGCACGGGACCCGTCGGGAGGCCGAACTTCCGCAGCAGGGTGAGGAACCGCGAGTCGCCGCGGATCCCGTCGAAGTAGATGCTGCGGTAGTACAGCCAGAGGACCTGGTCGCCGTCCCGCGAGTCCTGTTCGAGCAGGTCGAGCGCCCGTTCCCGTTCGCCGAGCGCGGCGTAGAGGACCGCGAGGTCGGCCGGCGAGACGTACGACTTCGACTCGCCCCGCTCGATCTCCGCCGCGATCTCCCGGGCGGAGTCGGGTCGGCCCAGGAGCGCCCGGAGCGCCGCCATGTCGAACCGCTCGTCGTCGTTCTCCGGCGGCACCGTCGTCTCCGCGGCGCGGAGCGCTTCGTCGCGACGGCCGGCCGCGACGAGGCAGTTCCCGAGGAAGACGTAGCCGCCGAGGGACGCCGGGTGGCGGTCCCGCTCCTCGGCGGCCATCCGGACGGCGAGGTCGAGGTTCCCCGACTCGAGCTCGGCCCAGATCAGCATGCCGTGGTGGTCGCCGCCGGGATCGAGGCGGATGGTCCGGCGCACGAGGTCCTTCGCCTCGTCGAACCGCCCCATCGCGAAGTGGTAGAGCCCGTAGAACCGGCACGCCTCCACGTTGTTCGGATTGATCGCGATCGCCTTCTCGAACTCGGCCTCCGTGCGGGGCCAGTCGTGGTCGAGCTGGAGCGCGATATTGCCGAGCGCTTCGTGGGCGTCCGAGGAGTCCGGGTCGAGCTCGAGCGCCTTCGCCGCAAGCTCCCGCGCCCTCGGCATCACCTCCTGAAACGACCGGTACTGACCGCCTACCACCACGTACAGGTTCGCCCACGCGGCGTACGCCTCCGCGAAGTTGGGGTCGAGGCGGGTCGCCTGCTCGAAGTACCGGACCGCCTCGTCGAACCCGGTCCCCCTCGGGCTCGACGCCGCGACGAGCCCGCGGAGATAGACATCGTAGGCATCGCCACCGGTCACGACGCCCCACACCGGATGGGGGACGGGGCGGCTGCGGGGGGCCGCGGTCTCGGATTTCGCGAACTCGAGCTTGAGCGCCCGCGCGGTCGACTCGGCGATCTCGGTCTGGACGGCGAAGACGTCGTCGATCTCCCGATTGTAGCTGTTCGACCAGATGTGGCGCTGCGTCGGGACGTCGACGAGCTGGAGCGAGATGCGGATCCGGTTCCCGGACTTCCGAACGCTCCCCTCGAGGACCGTGTTCACACCGAGCTCGGCGCCGACGACGGGGATCGCCTTCGGGGCGTTCTTGTACGGCGCGACGGAGGAACGGGCGATCACGCTCAGGTCGCGGACCTGAGAGAGGGTGGCGATCAGTTCCTCGGTGAGCCCGTCAGCGAAGTACTCGTCATCGTGGTCCGGACTGATGTTGGCGAGGGGCAGCACCGCGAGCGCCCGACCCATCGGGGCATCCGGCCCGTCCCGCGGGGCGATCGCCGGCGCGGCGGGGTCGACGAAGCGGTACACCACGATCGGTGTCCGGATGTTCTTGAGCGGTACGGGGGGGAGCTTCGCCACTGCGACCGGGACCTTGTTCTGGACCTGGTCGACCACCTGCTGGGTGAGGCAGATCCCGCCCGGTTCCGCGAGGGGTTCGATCCGGGAGGCGATGTTGACCGCATCCCCGAGAACGTCCCCGTTGGTCCGGACGACGTCCCCGACATGCAGGCCGATGCGGATCCGGATCCGTTGGGACTCGGCCGCCGACCGGTTATGTTCGCGCAGAGACTTCTGGATCTCGAGCGCGCACCGGGACGCGTCGAGGGCGCTCTCGAACTCGACCAGGAAGGCATCCCCCACGGTCTTCACCTCCGTCCCCCCGAACCGTGCGAAGAGGGGGCGGAGCAGGCGATTGTGCCGCTTCAGCAGCTGGAGCGCGGCGGCCTCGTCCGCCTGAACGAGCGCCGAGTAGCCGACCATGTCCGTGAACATGATGGCGGCCAGCCGTCGGTGAGCTTTCGGCACGGTACCCGCACCTCACGACCGCCCTTAAAGCGCCCCGTAAATGTACGCAACGGTCCGCGTGCGACCGTTTCCACCGCCGTGAACGACCGATCCACCCACCCGGGCCGACGACCGTACCCTGACCGCCCGACCCCCGGTCCGGGACCCAGCCCCGACGGGGTCGATCTCGTCGCGGGGGCCACGCTCTCCGCATTTCGACAGGTGATCGAACGGGTCCCCCGGGGCCGGGTCGTCACGTACGGCCAGGTGGCGCGGGCGGTCGGTCGCCCCGGCGCTGCGCGGCTCACGGTTCGGGCGCTTCGGTCGGGTACGGGGCTACCGTGGCATCGCGTGGTCGCGGCCGGGGGCCGGATCGCGCTCCCGGGAGAAGAAGGTCGCGAGCAGCGCCTCCGGCTCGAGCTTGAGGGGGTTCGATTTCGGGGAGCCAAGGTCCGCATGGACCTGCACGAGTGGACCCCTCGAGCGAGGCGTGCCCGAACGCCCAGCCGTACGTGACGTGGGTCACGGGATCGGTGCGCGTCATCCCGCCACCCGGTGCCGCCCCCGGACGGACCGGTAGGCGCGGGACGGCGGCCCAGACCCAGTACCCTCTACGGGTAATCGAAATGCCCCGCGGCGCCGGGAGGGACGGTGTCGCTTGCGGCCTCTCGGAACGTCACGCGGACATTCCCCGCAAAGCCGACCACGCTCCCCGCGACGATCCCCACCCCTTGTCCGAGGAGGGGCGGCACGAAGAATCCGAGGGCGAACAGCACGACCTCGTTGACGGCGAGCGAGGCGAGCGAGACCCCGTAGTACAGCCCCAGCCGGTGGGAGAGCCGGTGGTGGTGCCCGTTCGGGGCGCGGAAGGTCCAGAGGTTGTTGAAGGTGAAGTTCCACAGGGTCGCGACGGCGAACGCGATCGCGCTCGCGGCCAGGTAGTCCACCGGGTTCCCTCCGCGGGTCGACGCCGAGTCCAGGATATCGCGGACGAGATTGAACGTAGGGCTCGGGGAGATCACGTCGAGCGCGTAGGCGAAGACCACCAGGTTGAGCGCAACGCCGGAGAGGCCCACGAGAAGGAAGCGGCCGTACTTCGCGAGGAACGGCCCATGGGTCCCGGTCGGGTCGCTCATCGGTACTCCCGTCCCTAGGCCCCGTGCGGCTCCGCGCGCCCCCAAGGAGCCGCGCCGCCCACGATCCGGGTGTCGACTCCCCTGCGGATTCATCTCCTTTGCCTTCGAAGTTATCCTTGCGAGAACGCTGGACCGTAGATGGTTCGGCCGGAGCCGGTTCGGGACCCCCCGTGGAAGGGGAGGTTGCGGGGTCGCGTCGCCCTGGTCACCGGTTCGAGCCGGGGAGTGGGGCGCGGGATCGCCCTCGTTCTCGGCGAGGCAGGCGCCACCGTCTACGTCACGGGACGCACGACGCGGGGTCACACGAGCCGTTGGGGCGTCCGTGGCACCATCCACGAGACCGCGAACGAGGTCTCGCGGCGCGGGGGCGTCGGCATTCCGATCCGGGTCGATCACACCCGGGACTCGGACGTCCGCCGTCTGATCGGCCAGATCGAGCGCCGGAGCGGCCGTCTCGACCTGCTCGTCAACAACGTCTTCGGAGGCGAGGACGGGAAGCGGCCGATCATCTCCTACGACGAGCTCCCGTATTGGAAACACGACTTCGACGAGTGGTGGCGTCGTATGTTCTCGCAGTACCTGCGGGCTCAGATGGTCACCTCGTTCTACGCGATCCCCTTGATGCGACGTCGACGGGGCGGGCTCGTCGTCAACACGCTGTGGTGGAATCGCGGACGCTACCTCTGGGATCTGTTCTTCGACCTCGCCTCGTGCGCGGTCGGCCGGATGGCCTACGGCCTCGACTTGGAGCTCCGTTCGCGCGCCATCACGGTCGTCGGTCTCTCTCCCGGCTGGACTCGGACCGAGGCGATGGACCGACTCTCCCCGAAGGTGCTGGCGAAGCTCGCCTCCCCCGAATATCCCGGCCGGGCCGTGGTCCACCTGGCTCTCGATCCCCGGCGCGCACGGCGGTCCGGCAAGGTGTTCGAGATCGGAGAGCTGGCCCGCGACTACGGATTCCGGAACCCCGACGGCCGGCTCATCGACTACCACGCGGAGGTCGCGCGTCATCCCGTGGTCGGAGCCCCGCCGGACTGAACGACGGTCCGACGGATCGCCGAACACCCACTCCGGGACCTGTCCGGCTCAGCGCGCGGCGGACTCGGCCGCCGTCAGGAAGCGCGTCACCAGGCGCCGGTATTCGCGCCGTTCCTCCCAGAAGCTCACGTGGGAACTCCGCTCGAAGACATGGAACTGGGAGCCCGGGATCTGATCGTGGATCCGGAGCCCGACGTTCGGGGTCACTTCATCGTACCGCCCGTGCACGATCAGGGACGGTACCGAGATCCGCCGGAGTTTCGCGGTGAAATCGATGTCGCGGATGTTGCCGATGATCGTGAACTCGTTCGGCCCGTTCATGGTGCCGTACACCGGTCGGCTCGTCCGAAGGACGGTCGACCAGAGCTCCTCCGGCCACGGCCAGAGCCGGCACACGTGCCGACGGTAGAAGACCATCATCGCGGCCTCGTACTCCGGATGCTGGTACTCGCCGCGCGCCGCGTACTTCCGGAGCGTCGATCGGGTCCGGGGGGGAAGTTCGCCGATGAGCCGGCGCATCTCCCGGGTGGTGTACGGGACATCGCACAACCCTCCGGTCGAGATCAGGCTGCTCAACTCCTCGGAATGCCCCGTGGCGTACGACAGGGCGAGCATCCCGCCGTAGCTCGAGCCCATGAGATGGATCTTGCTCGCGCCCAGCGAACGACGGACGGCGTCGAGGACCCGGTGGTCGTGCTCGAATGTGAAGCGTCGCGTATCTTCGGGGAGGTCGGACCGTCCGCAGCCGAGGGCGTCGTAGAAGACGACCTGGGTCCCGTCGTGCGCGAGGTCCGCGAGCGGCAGGAGGTAATCGTGGGTGCCCCCCGGACCCCCGTGGACGCAGAGCAGGGTGCGTTCTGGGTGCACCGGCCCGAAGGTACGGACATAGATCCGGAACCCCTCGACCCGGACGAACCGCGACCGAGAACCGTCCCCCATCTGCCTCCGCTAACCGGAAGCCGAGGTAAACCTTGGCCCGATGTCCGGGCGCTGCGTTCCCCGTCTCGACTCTCGGGGCGGGGCGCCGCCGATCAACCGGGAGTCTCGTTGGGAGCCGGCGGCTCCCGCCAGGCACGCCGGATCAGGAACGGCGCGATGACGGTCGTGACGACCGTGAGCGCTCCGATGAACGGCAGCACGAAGGCGCTCGTGGCGCTCACGTCCGACCCACCCTTCGCGACGACGATCGAGAGCTCGCCTCCGGAGGCGGAGAGGGTCAACGCCGCCCGTCGGGCCTCGGACCGGTCGACGCCCTGCTGACGGGCAGCGAGGAACGTAGCGGCCAGTTTGACCCCGAAGGCCACCGCGACGAACGCCAGGATCGGGAGAATGTAGGCGGGCAGCAGACCGATGTCCATGAGCGCCCCCATCGAGACGAAGAAGATCGCGCCGAACAGCTCCTTGAGCGGAGCGACGGACTGGTGCGCGATCGCCTGCGAGTCCGACTCGGCGACGAGGACGCCGGCGAGGAACGCCCCGGTGGCGACGGAGATCCCGAGCAGGCTCGAGATGAGGGCCATGCCGAAGGCGAGGGCCACCAGGAGAAGGAGGAGGACCTCGTGGATCCCGGAACGTCGCACGCGGTCGATGAGCGGGGAGATGGTCCGGGGTCCGATCGCGAGCACGCCGCCGATGAAGACGACGACCAGGGCGAGCGAGACGAGGACCTCGACCAGAGAGAGATGACCGGTCGAGGCGGTCGACTGCAGGATCCCGAGCGCGGAGACGGTGATCACGTCCTCGACGACGGTGATCCCCAGGACGAGGCTGGTGTCGGCCCGACGCAGGGCCCCGATCTCCTCGAGCACGCTCGAGAGGATCACCGTGCTCGTGACCGAGATCGCGAGCCCGATGAACAGACTGTCGTAGTCGGTGAATCCGAACGCCTCCCCGACGAGGAACCCCGCCGCGAACGTCGACAGGGACTCGGCGAGGGCGATCACGAGGGCCTTCCGACCGACGGACCGGAGTCGCGAGAGCGGGTACTCGAGACCGACCGCGAACAGCAGGAAGACGATCCCAAGCTCGGCGAGCGCGCTCAGGATGTCGGGATAGTGGATCAGCGAGAACGGCGGGGTGTACGGCCCGATGATCATCCCGGCCACGATGTAGCCGATGAGCATCGGCTGGCCGATCCAACGGAAGAGCGCCGCCATCGCGAGGGCGACGAGCACGACGATCGCGAGATCCTGGACGACGAGAACCTCCTGAATCGTCATCCGGCGAACCCCCCAAGGGCTCCGTCCATATGGGCGAGCGGTACGGAGGAAGGACCGGGACGCGGCCCACCGTCGCCCCCGGTGACGGCGGACAGTCGGCTCAGGGCGTCCGTTAGGGTGCGCCCTCGCATCGCGCGGGGGGCGCTCCGTCGGAGGCTCAAACCGAGGACCGAGCGATCAGGCCGCGAAGCGACGGAAGAAACTGTCCGGATTCCAGCGAGGGGCCAGTGGGTCGTCCGCCACCTTCGCCATCATCCGGCCGAGAAGGTCGTTGAACTGCGCCGCGGCGACCAGATCGACCGGCTGGTCCGCGTCGTCGGCGGGCGCGTGATACCGGTCCCGGAAGAAGGCCTTGGAGATCTCCTCCTCGGGGGACCCCTTCGCGTATCCGACCGAGAGCATCAGCGACGGCACGCCCTGCTTCACGAAATTGTACTGATCGCTACGAATGAAAAGCACCCGGTCCGGCTCCGGGTCGGGGTGCACCGGGACCCCGACCTCCTGCGCCAGGTCCCGGATCTGCGGCCCGAGCGTCGACTCGTCCAGGCCCTGGACCTCGAGGGACTTCATGGGATAGAGCGGCAGGAACATGTCCATGTTGAGGTCGGCGACGATCCTTCCGCGGACGGTCGGGTGCTTCGCGAAATACTCGGAACCGAGGAGGCCCTTCTCCTCGCCCGTAACCGCGACGAACAGCAACGATCGCCTCGGCCGCTTACCGGACTCCTTCAACGCCGATGCGATCTCAATGAGCGAGGCCACACCAGAGGCGTTGTCCATCGCTCCGCTGTACGTTCGGTCGCCGTGGATCGGCTCGCCGATCCCCAGATGGTCGAGGTGGGCCGTCCCGACGACATACTCGTCGCGGAGGGCCGGGTCGGTTCCCCGCAGCGACCCGATGACGTTGTGGCACGTTCGGGTCGAGCGGCGCACCTCGACGTGGGCCCGGATCCGAGCGGCGAGAGGGAACCGGGGCAAAGGGTCCGGGCCGGCCAGGCCCCTCAGGATCTCGGTCGACGTGTGGCCACTTCCCGCCAGCAGGAGATCGAGCCGTTCCGGGTTGAAGGCGAGCGCCAGCGGTAGGGGCCGCGGATCCTCGGGGGTGCGCTCTCGAAGTTCCATCCTGGGCATCAGCAGGCCGGTCGCCAGTCGGTCCCACGGGAGGTCCGGGACCTTCGGATTGAGCAATTGAACGCTCCCGACCGCTCCCGCTCCTCGAAGGGACCGCAGCCGCTCGGAAACGGACTGGTAGTGGGCCTTGATCGGGGCTCGGAGACCGGACGGGCCGCCCCGGAAGTATACGGCGATCTTCCCGCGCAGGTCCAGTCCCTCGAGGTCGCTGTAGTGGTACTCGGGGACCTCGAGGCCGTAGCCCACGAACACCGCCTCGGCTTCGAGATCGGGAAGCGTGGATGACGAGACCGCGAACTGGGCCGCTTCCCGGAGCGGGAGCGGCTCGGTACCGGTCGGACGCACCAAGGTCAGGGAGCTCGCCGTCTCATCGAGCTGCGAGACGAGGAAGTCGACGGGCTGGAGGAAGCCGTCCGAGCCGGCCGGCTCGAGGCCCGCGGAGCGGAACTGCTCGGCGACGTACTCGGCCGCCCGCCGATACCCGGGGCTCCCGGTCTCCCGGCCCTCCATGGAGTCGTCCGCCAGGAGACGGACGTGCGACCACCACCGACGGCCCCGCTCCTGCCAGTCTCGATCCGTCACTTCGGACGCTCCGCGAGGAGTGCGGGAGACCCTGGCGGAGATTTCTATCTTTGGAGCCGCGTCCGGCCCGGTTCAGCCGTCGTACCGGGACCTTAGGTCGTGGCCGTTCTCCAGAACGGACTTGAGATTGAGCGCAAAGTAGGTCCACCCCCATTCCGCTCCCCCGTAGAGGTCGGTCCACTCCTCGAGCTTGGGAAAGCCGGTGTGTTCCACGACCAAGAGCGCACCGTCGCCCTTGGGCTCGACGGAAAGTCGAAACACGGTCCCCTTCAGGGTGACGCCCGGCCACTCCCACGCCAGGGCCACGGTCTTGCCGGGCACGTACTCGAGGACCTCCCCCGTGTGCGTCGGACCGTCGGTCCACCCGAGCAGGTACGTTCCGCCCTTGCGCCGGGAGAACTCCGCCCGGTCCGCTAGCCACTTCACGAGCAGTTTCGGATCCGTGAGCGCGTCGAAGACCTTCTCCGGACTCGCGCGAACGAAATACTGATGATTCAGCGTTCGGGTGTCGGGGACGGGTTTCGCAGCGGGCATCGAACCTCCCATCTACCCGGCTCGATATAGTCGGCTAGGGGAACGGAAGTAGGGTGACGAACGTGGCCACGAAGTTCCGGTATCATCCCGTCCCGGTGAAGGTCGAGTTCCTTTCCTGCCCCGTGCAGGCGAGCCTCAAGACCCTGGGGCGAGAGTGGGCGTTCCTGATCCTGACGAGCATCGCGCTGTTCCGTGCTCAACGGTTCAACGACATGCTGCGCGCCATGCCGGGACTGCCGAAACGGCTCCTGACGATGCGGCTCGCGGAGCTCGAGAGCGCGGGTTTCATCGTCCGGGCCGAGAGCCGGCGCGGCTACGTCCGCTGGGAGCTTACGGAAAAGGGCGCCGACGTCGTCCCGATCCTCCTGACGATGGTTAAGTTCGGGGCCAAGTGGTACGCCGACGAGGTGTTCACCGACGGATCCCCTCGCCCGCTGGGCGAACTCTTCGACGAGGGATTCATCCGGCGAACGCTGGGTATCGAACCGGCGAGTACACCC
>JASHSX010000122.1 GCA_030040865.1 Thermoplasmata archaeon
TGGCGAGGAGCATCGCTCGACGGGCGCAGGAATGTGGACGCGTCGCCCTCGAACGAAGGCGCGCGGGGCCCGACCTTGGGAAACGGTCGCGTCCCTACGTAGTCGCGGCCGCCGGCGGCTCGACCCGCTCACTGGAGCTCGCCGACTTGCCCGACGTCGTCCGGGACGCGGTCCCCGCGGCGGGCGGAGAAGGCGGACGACCGGTGGTCGGCGGGGTCCGCGCCGCCGCCGGACGTCGGACCGCGATGAGCCGGTGCTCTTCGGGATCGTAGCGCAGGAGCTCCGCGTAGCGGCCCCAGTTGATGATGCTCTGGGCCGCCTCCGCGGGGGGACCCGGGATGAACGAGACGATCGACGCGAGCTGGTCGTCGGTCAGGTACCGCTCAGGGGCGCTGTCGAGCGCCCGCAGCAGCGTCTTGAACAGCGTCGTCCGCTTGAGCTGCTCGCGGATGATCTCCTTTCGGGCGCGGATCGACGAGGAGACGAAGCGGCGCCCCAGTTCCGTGAAGGTGGTGCGACCGTCGGCGACCTTGACGAGCCCGAGGAGCTCCGCGTTGTCGAGCGACGGGAGGATCTCGTCGATCTCGAGGTCCAGATCGTCCGCCAGCAGGGCGATGTCCTCGGACCCCTTGTGGGAGTTCAGCAGGACCAACAGACCGAGCATCTCGGTCGGGGACGACTTGGGGTAGCTGGTCGGCACGGCGTTCCTTGGCGAACCTACCGGGCTGCCATTATTAAATCTCGTCCAACCCGGCGGGTGACGAACTAACCCGGTGCGGACGGGGTCGGGGGTCCGGCGCTCGCGGTCGGGCTCCCTCCCTCGGTGATCAGGGAGTAGACCTTGTCGGTGAGGTCGTAGAACGCGGCGGACTTCCGGTCCCGGGGACGGGGCAGGTCGACCGCGACGTCGGCGAGGATGTGGGCGGGGCGGCGCGACAGCACGATCACCCGGTCCGCGAGCTGGATCGCCTCCTCGATGTTGTGGGAGACCAGGAGGACCGCGTCGGGCGGCAGCGCCGGGTCCTGCCAGAGCTGCAGCACCTCTTCCCGGAGGCTCTCGGCCGTGAGCGGGTCGAGGGCGCTGAACGGCTCATCCATGAGCAGGACCGCGGGTTCGACCGAGAGCGCCCGGGCGAGGCCCACGCGCTGGCGCATCCCGCCCGAGAGCTCCCGGGGGTACGCCTCCTGGAACCCGTCGAGACCGGTGACGGTGATGTACCGGTCGACCTGGGTCCGGATCCGGTCGGGGTCCCACCCGAGGGCCTCGAGGCCGAAGCCGACGTTCTGGGCGACCGTGAGCCACGGGAACAGCGCGAAGCTCTGGAAGACCATCGCCATCTGGCCGCACGCGCCGTCGACCTTCTGGTTCCGGAAGTAGACCTCCCCGTCCGTCGGGTGGTCGAGGCCCTGGATGAGCCTCAGGAGCGTCGACTTGCCGCACCCCGACGGGCCGACGAGCGCCACGAAATCCGAGTCGCGGACCTCGAAGGAGATGTTCTGCATGATGGCGATCGAGCCATGGCGGGACTGGAAGCTCTTGTCGACGTGCTCGACCCGGATGAGCGCCATCTCGCCTCCCTTCCGCGGCTCCGCTTCGGGCTTCGCCGCGATCAGTCGTAGCGGTACCGCTCGACGGCCCGGCGGTAGAGCGGCTTCCATATGAGCTCGTTGATGGCGATCACGGTGATCACGAGCGTGAAGAGCGACGCGACCAGGAGCGGCTCGCCGTTCGGCTCGATCGTCGCGATGTCGATCGACTGACCGACGCCGAGCAGGCTCAGCGTCTTCGAGTTCGAGACGCTCAGGTACTCCGCGACGATGAGCGTGTTCCAGCCACCGCCGAACGCGGTGATCGACCCGGTGATGAGGGCCGGGAAGATACCGGGGAGCAGCACCCGGGAGAGGAACTTGCGTCCCTTGAGGCCGAACGAACGAGCCGCCTCCTCGAGATCCGGCGGGATCGACCGGAGACCCGAAAGGATGTTGAAGAACAGGTACCAGATCATGCCCGTCATCAGCATCAGGATCGCCGCGCCCTCGGCGGTGATGTACGGGAGGACGACGAAGATGATCACCGGGAAGAGGGCCGTCGCCGGGAAGGAGGCGATCACCTCGACGACCGGCATGCCGAACCGCGCCGCGCGGTGGCTCCGCGCGATCCAGATGGCGAGCGGGATGGAGATCGCGAGGCAGACCAGGAACGCGGCAACGACCCGCAGCGCGGACGCGCCCATCGCGAGCGGCAGATCGAGGATCTGCGCGCGCACCGACGGGACGATCGGGACCGAGAAGACGTGGAAGACCGCGACGGCGAGCGCGATCAGGATGAGCCAGATGGCCACGAGGATCCCGCCCAGCGCGATGTTGTAGACGACCGACCGCCGCCGTTCGCTCGCCACGTTGATCGGGCGGACCGTGATCGCGGCGAGCTGGACGAGCGGGGTGCTGATCCGCGTCACGCCGGTGCGCACCCCGCGCGTGACGTAGGCGGCCGCGCGACGGAACCGTCCGGTCGTGTCCGGCGGTGGGCCGGCGCCCTCGGTCTCGCCGGACGGGGACGTGTCGTAGCGGAACCGCTCGGCCCACCGGGTGAGCGGCCGCCACGCGAGGAAGTCGAGGGCGGCGATCACGGCGACGAGGACCAGGATCCCGGCGAGGAACGCGTGCGTGTTGTGGTCGCTCGCGGAGAACGAGAGGAAGCTGCCGATCCCGGCGAGCGAATAGTTCGTGTTCGTCGAGAAGATCTCG
>JASHSX010000123.1 GCA_030040865.1 Thermoplasmata archaeon
CTCCTCGAGCTGGCCGGTGCACTCGCCGACCGCACGTACCTCGACCCGGCGCTCGATCTCCTCGCGCTCATCGACCGGGAGTACCGGGGCGAGGACGGGCTCCTCCGCGACACGTCGCCTCGCCTCTACGACGGGCCCGCGCTCGGCGCGGTCGCCGAGCCGTCGTACCCTCTCGAGGACAGTCCCCACCTCTCCGCGAACGCCGGGGCCGCCCTCGCCTTCCTCCGGGCGTACTCGCTCCTTCACGAGGAGCGGTGGCGGGAGAAGGCGGCGGCGCTGCTGCCCCCGATCGCCCGCCGCATCTCGGGCGCCGGGCTGTTCGCCGCGGGATCCGCGCTCGCCGCGGGCCTGCTCGAGATTGCACCTGCGACCGTGGTGGTCGAGGGGCGTGGGGCGGACCACGACGCCCTCGTGCGGGCGGCCCGCCGGGCGTGGCACCCGAACGCCTGGGTGTTCGACGGCCGGCCTCCCGTCCCGTTCTCGCTGCCCGCGGACCTCGACCTCGGCTCCGCCTCCGCGGAGGCTCGCGCGCTGGTCTGCGCGGGGTCCTCGTGCGCCCCGCCCGTCACCGATCCCGCCGAGATCGCGACGGTGCTGCGCTCGTTCCCGGGCGGTCGGACGCTGTAGCGAGCGGGCCCAGGTCGGTGCCGTCGAGCAGGTAGGCGCGCGGCGTTCCCCGCGCGAGGAACCGATGCCAGAGGAACGAACGGCCGCGCGCGGGCTTCTCGCGATTGAGCGCCTCGGTCCCGGCGATCGGGTTGAACGCCGGCAGGACGACGATCTCCCGAGCCGCCAGCGGTGCGTGCCGCGCGGGTCGACGGGTCGGCTTCGGGCGCCGGTCGATCGCGACCCGGACCCAGCACCGCCGTTTCCCGGTCGGGTCGTCCGCCGTGGGGGCCAATCGGAAGCCGGGGTGGAGGTGCCCGGTCACGAGCCGCGACGACCTCAGGACGGCGTTGGAGGGCCAGCGGTGTCCGTGGAAGATCCCGACCCCGTCACGCACGATCCCCCGGGGCGAGTGGACGAGTACCTCGGCGGGAAGCCAACGGACCAGTCCGACGTCGTGGTTGCCGGGGACGAGCTCGACGGTCAGTCCCTCCGCGAGGAGCGCGCCGAAGAAGTCGAAGACCACCGGACGCAGCGGGGCCGGCGTGCCGACGATCGGGTGCTTCACGTCGCCGGCGATGACGATCGTCGACGAGCCGGTGGCGCGGGCCACCGACACGAGCCGTTCCGCGAGCCGCGGGCCGCTCGCCTCGGGCGGACCGGCCGGCCGGTCCCGGTTCCCCCCGAGGCCCAGGTGCACGTCCGCGACGATCAGCGTTGGGCCGCCGGTCCCACGCCTCGACTCGAGCCGCAGGACGGGCTCGTCCGGAACCGGCCGAAGCGGGCTCTCCACGGGGCGGAGAGCGGGCCGCGGAAGAAGAGGCTTCGCGCGAGACGGAGCGCCCGGGCCCGCGGAGGCCTCCGAGAGAGCCGACCCTCTCCCTTTATTTACAAGCGATAATTGAATTCCACGCGGAACTCCATGGCGAATCCCCGGGAACGGTGGATCGACCGGATCCGGGAATCGCTCGAGCGATCCGGGTTCTACGTGGCGGTGACGCAGGGCGTCCGCCCGTCCAGTTTCGACCTCGCGGCGCGGAGGGACGCCACGCTCCTCCTCGTGAAGGTCCTGAAGAACATCGATGCGCTCGACGCCGACGAGGCGAAGCGGCTCCTTGACCTGGGCCGTCTCTTCCCCGCGATCGTCCTCGTCGTCGGCCGGACGTCGGGGGCCTCCGAGCTCGACGCCGGCGTCGTCTACACGCGCTACGGGGTTCCGATCATCACCGAGGAGACGCTCCAGGAGTACCTCGAGAAGGCACTGCCGCCGTTCCTCTTCGCGAGCCCCGGTGGCACGTTCGCCCGGATCGACGGCGAGCGGCTCCGCCTCCTGCGCCACGCCCGGGGGCTCTCGCTGGGGGCGCTCGCCAGCATCGCCGGCGTCTCCCGCCGTGCGATCCAGCTCTACGAGGACGGCGCCGGTGCCGAGGCGACGGTCATCGAGCGGATCGAGCGGTACCTGGGCGAGCCGATCGTCCGGCCCATCGAGCTGTTCCAGCCCCCGGCCCGGCCCCGGGCCGGCGACCGGAGCCGATCGGGCCGGCCGGCCGTGGGAGGATCGGAGTCGGCCGACGACCGGGCCCTCGCGTCGACCGGCGACCCGCTGCGCGACGGGGTCCTCCAGCAGCTCGACGGGATGGGATTCGAGGTCGTCGTCACCGTTCGCGCCCCGTTCGACGCGGTGGGACGCACGCCCGACATCCTCCTTACCGCGGTGGGGAGCCTGCGCAGCGCCCAGCACCGGGCCGAGGTCCTCCAGGGCCTCGCCCGGGTCGCGGAGGGACACGCGATGTTCGTCGTCTGGGAGGCGATCCACCGCGCGTCGATCGCGGGGATGCCGGTCCTGACCGTCCACGAGTTGAAGCGGCACCGCGACCGCGACGACCTGCTCGAGGAGATCGAGGAGCGCGAAGGGATGTGATCTCGGCCCGCGTGGGTCCGCCCGGCGACCTCCTGGTGCTCGGGCCGGTCCGCGGGCTGTCGAGCGAGGCCGCCCAGGTGGTCGCCGAGCTGGACGCGTTCCGGCCGGAGACGATCGGGGTGGGACTCTCCCCCGAGGAGCTCCGCAGCCTCTCGGAGTACTTCGTCGTGCACGACGCGGAGCCGATCGTCCCGCTGACCACGAACGAGACCAGCGAGGTCCGGGGTCTGGTCCGGTTCGGCGAGGTGCGTGTCCCGAACCCCTCGATCGTGGAGACGCTGCGGTACGCGGCCGCCCGGGGACTCCCCGTCGAGCCGCTCGACCCGAGCGACGAAACGTACGCCGCGCTGTTCACCGAGCACATCGGCTACCTCGAGCTCGTCCGGCGGACCGTGCGCGAGCGTCGCGTCGCCCGCAACCCGCCGGCTCCTTCGACCCCCGACGAGTTCGCGCTCGCGTGGGACGCGGAGATCGGGCACGGTCGCGGATCCCGCCGGTTCGCGGGGGCGCGCGACGACGAGCTCGCGGCCGCCGCGCGGCGCCTCGCCGCCGAGCATCGACGGGTAGCGGTACTGGTCGACCGCGAACGGTTCCCGTCGGTCCAGCCTCGCCTCGCCGCGGCCCCGAAGTAGGACTCGGTCCGGGGCCGTTCCGCGCCTGGGTGCCCACCCGTCCGCAAAGGCCGCCCTACCACCAGGCCCAACGAGGGGCGTCCTTGGAGACCCCCAGCAGTACCCGCAGGGACAGCGGCACGACCCCGCCCGCGCTCCTTCGCGAGAGGAGGACGCAGGCCCGGGTCAGACCCTCCGCCAGGACGTACGGTCCTTCCGTACGTTCGGCGATCACGACGAGAGATCCGCGGACGCGGGCCGGATCGAAGCGGCGTCGCAGGAACCGGTAGACGAGGTGATTGTTGAGCCCCGGGGTCTCTCTTCCCTCGTCCAGCGAGCGCACG
>JASHSX010000124.1 GCA_030040865.1 Thermoplasmata archaeon
CGGGGCGGTCACACGCCTATCCCAGCATGGTCGAGTACGAGTCCGATGACCTCTTCCCGTTCCCTCGCGACCGGGTCTGGAAGCTCCTCCAGGACCACTTCGACGACTCCCTCATCGGCCGGATCCACCCGCTGATCAAGCAGCAGCGTACCGTGTCTCGGACGGGAGACCTCACGGTCGTCGAGCGAACGATCGACGCGCGGGGAAAGCTCCTGAAGTCCGAGTGGCGGATCACGGCCCGCCCTCCGGAGAGCTACCGATGGGAGATCCTGACGAGCCAGGGACCGTACTCGCCGGGCAGCTGGATGGAGAGCACGTTCGCCGAGGAAGGAACGGGCACCCGGATCCGGGCCCGCGGAAGCCTGCGCATCAGCGTGCTTCCCTTCTTCCTCCCCCAGCGGCCCACGATCGCCCGGGTGATGGACTCGATCGACGAAGAGGACCGGAAGTACCTCCGCTCGTGAACTGGGTAGGCCCCCGTCTCCGTCGGGCCGCCCAGAACCACCGTTATCTCGGTACCGCGATTCGCTGCGAGCGATGGTCACGACGATCGATCTGATGGACTTCGTGCACGAGCTCCGCGAGGAGTTCTTCGAGTGCGCGGCGGGCCTCGGATGGGAGGAATTCTCGAAGGACCGGGGTACGAGCATGCTCTCGTTCCGCGACGTGTTCCTCCACCTGGCCTACGTGGAGGAGCAGCACGTCACCGAGTTCTGCGAGGGCCGACCGACCCCGTGGATGGCCGAGGTGATGAAGATCCCGAAGGACCGGTTCCTCACGATCGAGGCCGTCCGGGAACGTCTCCAAAAGGTGCGCGCGATGGGGGACGAACGATTCCCCGGGTGGAACACTCCCGAGGAGCTGGCCAAGCCCGCGGTCTGGGTCGCCTCGAAGAAGTATCCCCTCAAGCTGACGCGGGATTCCGCGCTCGCCCAGTGCCTCACCGAACACCTTCTGCATCTTGGCGAGGTGGAAGCCATGCTCTGGCAGATGGACGTCGAACCGCCGTCCACGTTCTGGATCATGCGGCGAGTGCTCCGCGGGAAGTGGCCTCCGCCGAAAGAACTACTCTACATGGGCAAGGTTCTGGGCGGGGAACGGAAGGCCCCGAGGCGAACGCCCCGCGATCGGGGCGCGCGCCGGCGCCCGTCGCGCCGGAAGCCGGCTCGTCCCGGCCGGGCGGCTTCCGCCTCTGGATAACGCGGTTACCGGTCGATCCGGCGTTCGAAGAAGAGCGCCCCGGGCGCCGGGTGGGGCCAATACTCGGGGATCGGTCGGAATCCCAGCTTTTGATAGAACTGGATGGCCGCGTACATCGTCGGGAGAGTATCAACGCGGATGCGTTCGAAACGGAGCTCGGACGCGCGATCGACCAGCGCCTGCGTCAGGATCGGCCCGAACCCCGGCCCCCGGTGGTCCTCCCGCACGTAGATCCGCTTGATCTCCCCCACCTGCGAGTCGAGCCCTCTCAGGGAACCGCAGGCGACCACGTCGCCGTCCTTGAAGGCCAGGATGACGTCCCCTCGAGGAGGATCGTACTCGCCGGGCAGCCCGGCGATCTGACGATCGATCTCCTGGAGGCCGGCGGTCACGCGGGGGGCGGCCGCGGGGTCGGGATCCCGATGTTCGGCGACCCACTGCCGGTAGTCCTGGAACAGTCGGCGCACGGTGTCGAGCTCCGTGGGCCAGTCGACGCGACGGAGGGTCGTGGTGGCGTAGTCGGCGGCGGTCGGGTGCTTTCGACTCATGGACTCGCGTAGCCTCCGTACTTCGGGTACCCTCAGCTCGCCCTCGAAAGGACGGTCCGTGCCCGAAGAGTGATCATCTTGCTCGGCCGACCCACCGTCTCGAAGGAGAGGGGGGTGGGGCGCTTCGTCGGGTGCTCGGCGAACCACCGGGCCCCCTCCGGGTCGGGGTCGGTCTGGTCCGCGTCGAGGATCCATCGCCCGTCGCTCCGCCGCTTCGACTTGAGATGGTCGAGAGCGAACCGGAGCCGTTGGTCGTCGCCGTAGCCCAGCGCCGTCAGCACGTCGAGCCCTACGAGGAGGTCGTAGTAGTAGTGCGTCGGCCAGTGGAATCGGAACCAGGGCTCGTAGCGGTCTCCCTGGAGGTAGAGTTCGCGCTCGAGGTAGTACTCCGCGGCCCGCTCGACGCAGTCTTGCATCGCCGGGCTCCACTTCGATCGTGGGTAGGCGGCGAAGGCGCTCAGCCCCTCCCAGGCATCGAGGGTACGGCTCGGTGCCGGAGCGTCCCGGTTCCAGCGGCAGGTCCAGCCCCCTTTCGGATGGGAGGTCCGCACCAGGAATTCGAGCGTTTTCCGGAGGCGGGGATCGTCGTCGTATCCGAAGCGGATCAGCGCGCGCGCCATTCCGGCGGTGTAGCAGTGGTGTCCCTTCCCGTTCCCGAGACCGCCGACCCCGCCGCCCTGGAGCGGCGAATTGGCCATCCAGAATTCGCACGACGCCCGCACCTCGGGATTCGTCCGGCTCGCTCCGAGATCGGAGAGAGCGAGCATCGTCCAGTTGGTTCCGAGGAACCTCGGCTCCATACGCGGCTTCTCGCGCTCCCACCATCCTCCGGGGTTCCGTCGCTGTAGGACCTCCGATGCCCAGCCCGAAGTCCCGATCCGGGACCGGGCGTCGCGGACCTCCGGGTCCGACTCTGGTCGGCCCAGCAGTTGGGTGAGTGCGAGATAACGGACCGACGGCTCCTTCGGCTCGAGCAGCCAGTCCTCTACCTTGTCGCCGGGCACCGGTCCGACTACGGCGATTCCCTATTAATCGCCGGCAACCGGGCGGCGTGCACTCGACCCCGAGGGCACGATCGACCCGAGCCGACCGCAGGATCTCGGACGGACCATGGCCCGTGTCGTCTACTCGGCCCGTTCGGCGAGGCGCTTCCAGTTCCGGAACACGTACCGGTGGACCTGCTTGATCCCGAGCTGGAGTTCGGCGCGATGGACGGCGCTGAGCTC
Organism: Thermoplasmata archaeon; assembly: GCA_030040865.1. Lineage (GTDB taxonomy): Archaea > Thermoplasmatota > Thermoplasmata > Lutacidiplasmatales > UBA184 > Lutacidiplasma. The sequence continues at coordinate 2,975 of JASHSX010000124.1, forward strand.
GGCCTTAGGGGTGACCTCGGTCGTCCGCACGACGTCCACTCCCTCGGTTCCCGGAGTCAGGTCGAACGTGTCCCGCAGCTCCGAGGTCTCGGTCACGGCGGCGAGGTCGCTCGAAACCATGCGGAAGACCAGGCGGTGCTCGGGCTCCCACTCCAGGATCCTCTGGCGGACGGTCCCCCGGTCGGAGATGCACTCTCGCTCACCGCCGACCCCACCGGATCCGGCCGGCAATCGACACTCGATCGGACGTGGGACCCCGAGCTTGAACAGAAGACTGGTCGAACCGTCCATCTTCGAGCTGCAAAGGAGGGGCCAGACTCGGCTCGCGGGTGCCGAAATGCGCCGTCGGGTCCGGACGACCAGAGTCTTCGGGCCCGTCGACATCGTACAGCGAGTATCCCTCCCCACGGAGATAACGGTCGCCGGACGGCGCCGAGGAACCGGGCGGGGGACTCGGACCCCCCACGGGACCGGCTCCCTCCCGGCCGACGCGCTAGGTCAGAGCCACCAGGAGCGGCACGAGGTTGGCGACATTGGGAGTCCCCCACCCCGAGGCATCGTCCCAGCCGGGCCCGGCGCTGAAGCCGATTGCACTCCCGGCGACGGCATTGTTCCCGACCGTGATGTCGTGGAAGGCGAGCCGGTCGAGGATCGGGTTCTCCCCGATCTGGTAGAGGGCCGGATTGAGGAATCCGATCGTTCCGCGGTGCAGCGCCTCGGACAGTTGATCCGCCAGCGCCGCGATCGACGACCAGAACGGGGAACCAAAGCTCGTGCCGAGCGAGTCCATCCAGCCGGCTTCCGAGGGGATCCCGCTCCAATAGTTGAGGCCGCCTCCCGAAGCCGCCGCGTCCGCCGAGACGTCGGGAGTGGCTCGGGACGGGATCCCGAGGGCGCTCTGATACGACGGCGTTGAGAAGATCAGGCTGGGGGCTCCGCCGGTGGCGAAGTCGTACTGGGGTTCGTTCCAGACCTGTTCGCCGCCGTACCCGACGGGAGTGCAGTCGACGGTCCCGGTCGGCATCAGGTT
>JASHSX010000125.1 GCA_030040865.1 Thermoplasmata archaeon
CGACGGCGACCGCTAAGGCTTCGACGACGGAGTGAACGGGCGGTCGCCGGTCACCCGAAGTACGCCTTCATCGGCTCCCAGTAGAACTGGTGCCAGCCGTCGTCCACGCCGTCGCGGAACCGATCCGGGATCCCCACATGGTCCACCGTCAACTTCGTTCCCTTCCCCCGGGCCCGCAGCTCCAGTCGGAGAACCGAGTAGGCCCCCGCCGGCCACTCGCTCGCGCGCCAGGCCTGGACGATCCGCTTTCCGGGCACCAGCTCGAGGTTGTATCCTGAGATATAGGTTCCACCGGCCGTGAACTTTCCGCCCACCTTCCGGCTCATCTTCGCGCTCTCTCCCGTGATCCGGGCGTGTCGGGCACTGTCGAGGTAGGCGTCGTAGATCTCCTTCGGCGTCGCGCGCAGCGTGACCTCCTGGTGAACCGGCCGGCACATCTTCGTCCTCGGGCCCGAATCGGGCGGCTCCCCATGCGAGCGAATATACTTAACCATTTGGTTTACTATTGGGATCGGTACGGATGACGCCCCGTCGTAGCTCCTTCGCCCGGGATCGGCCGGAGGCTCTCGACCGGTTGTTCCACGCGCTCTCGGACCGGACACGCCGCCGGATCCTCGCACGGCTGACGCTCGGCCCGGCGCGGGTGACCGACCTGGCGGCTCCGTTCCGGATGACGCTGCCCGCCGTCTCGAAGCACCTGAGGATCCTCGAGCAGGCGCGCCTCGTGTCGCGACGCGTCGAGGGCCGAGTGCATCGTCTCGCCCTCAAGGGCTCGACCCTGCGGGAGGTCGAGACGTGGCTCGATGCGTACCGCTCGTTCTGGTCCGAGTCGCTCGACGCCATCGACCGGGACCTCCTCGATCATCCGGCTCGCGCTCCCCCGCGGACGCGGAGGCTCTAGCGGGTCTCGCCCGACCGGCCCATGGGCCTCAAACGGCCCGATGGGAGCGCCGACCGCCTGGACCCCGGTCCGGTCGGCCTCGTCCCCGGACGAGAACCGGCTCGGCAGAGCCGTTTTAGCCCCCCTGCGGGTGAGACCTACCCTTCCGCCGGACCCGCGGTACATGACGGTCGAATCCCCGTTGGACCTGTGCGTCAACACCCAGACCCCCCTGCTCCAGTTCCCGCCCCCCGCCCCGGGCCAGCCCGCGCCCGCCGCCTCCCGGGACGTCGAGAGCATCGGGTCCCTCGTCGAGGGCGTCGACTACCGTTATTCGCCGGGCGGAGTGACCCGCATGGTCCACCCGCTCCTGCGCCGACTCCACTCGGCCGGGGTGGTCGGGGCCACGCAGTGGGTCTCGCTGAACCCGTTCGCGCCGCGCACGATCCTGTTCAACGACCTTACGCTCCACAACGTCGCCGTCGCGCCGGATCGTCTGGCCGCGTACGGGAACGTGAAGGAGACGATCTGGGGGACGGTCCATGGACTCCGGGAGTCGGGAGGCTCGGACAACCTGTTCTGGAGCGACGACTTCAGCGAGTACGCCTATTACAACCGGCTGACGGCCGAAACGATCCGTTCGCTCGACGCGCAGCATGACTTCGATCTCTTCTACATCCACGATTTCCAGCAGCTTCCGATCGGCGAGATGCTTGGGACGCTCAAGCCGAAGCTGTTCCGCTGGCACATCCCGTTCGAGGCGGACTCCTTCCCCGAACGCTGGCACGCGGCGATGCGGGGCTACCTCAACCAGTACGATACCGTGGTGGTCAGCACGGACCGATACCTGGAGCACCTGCGGGAGTTCGGATACACCGGGCGCGGGGTGCGAATCTACCCATACATCGACGAGAGCGAGTACTCGGATCCCTCCCCGGAGGAGGTCCTCCCGATCGTCGAGCGGTTCGGGGTGAAGGAGACCGACCGGGTGATACTCGCGGTAGGACGGATGGATCCGATGAAGGGCCAGGACCACGCGATCCGGGCCTTCGCCCTCCTCGCGAAGCGATTCCCCCGGCTCCGGCTGCTCCTGGTCGGCAACGGAAGCTTTTCGAGCTCGGCGTCCGGCCTCGGGCTCCCCAAATCCGGCAGTTGGCGCAACCGACTCGAGGCGATCGCCGAGGAGCTCGGCGTCGGCGGCCGCGTCCTTTTCACGGGCCACGTGACCCAGCGGGAGCTCGACGCCTGCTACGCCCGCTGCGAGTTCACGATCCTCCCCTCGATCCGCGAGGGGTTCGGCTTAGTGGTGGTCGAGAGCTGGATCCATCGCCGTCCTGCGATCGTCTCCAAGCGGGCGGGGATCGCCGAGATCGTCCGGAACCGGACGAACGCCTTGCTCGTCGACCCCGAGGATCCGAAGCAAGTGGCGGGGCAGATGGAGGCGATCCTGGCGGACCCGAAGGGGTTGGGCGCCAAGCTCGTCCGCGGAGGGTTGGTCGCGGCGAAAAAGTGCACGATCGAAGCGGCGGCCCGCGCTGAGTCCGAGCTGTTGGGCGCGGCCGTGGAGGGGTAGGTGTCGTTCCCTCCGATCGCCACGTTCCTGCCCCTGATCTACTTCGCGGTCATCCTCCTGTTGACCTGGGCGGTGGGCCGCCTCTCGGGCCTCCTCGCGAGCCGCATCATCGGTCGCACGATGGCCCCCGTCGCCGCCGCCGGCGGACGGCTCACGACCGTGATCGTCTGGGTGATCGGGGTCACGTTCGCCTTCCAGGAGCTCGGGGTCAGCACCGACATCCTGCTCCTCATGATCCTGATCGTCGGGTTCGCGGCGATCGTCGCGCTGCGGGAGCCGCTGCAGAACATCGGAGCGAAGTACTTCTCGGACATCTACACGCCGTTCAAGCTCGGCGACACCGTGCAGGTCGGAGCCTACACCGGGAAGGTGATCGAGATCAACCCGGTCACGACCGTGCTGATCACCGAGTCCGATACCCTGGTCTCGGTGCCGAACTCTCTGTTCGTCCGGGATGTGGTCACCAACCTCTCCCCTCAGAAGTGGCGCGAAGTGATCGTCCCGTTCTCGGTCGGGGGGAGTGTCGACCTCGCCCGGCTCGAGAGCGACCTCCGCAAGAGCCTCGGGAAGCTTCGCCTTCGGCTTGATGCTCGGTTCCCGCCCGTTCTCACCACGCGGGCTCGGACGGCCCTCTCGACCGACCTCACGCTCACGGTCATGATCCGTCAGCCCGAGGACCGGGACGCGATCACGGCCGAGGTCGGGAAGCGAATCTCGGAAGTCGTGAGCCTCTCCGGCCGGACGACGTCGGGTCCGTCGGCTTAGACCGCCGACTCACGCCGTCCGAACGGCCGGCGGGGCCGCGACCCGAGCCGTGGACGTCTCGGGACGCGCTGCGTCCCGACGGGGTCAGACGTACCGAGCGCACGCGTAACAGTAGTACCGACTGTACTGGGCCACGTAGGTCGTCGGCTTTCCGCAGTTCGTGCAGTTCGGTGCGCCGGGCGGGACCGTCGGTCCCATCGAGGCCGGCTGGACCGGTACCGGGGCCGCAGAAGGGGGGGAGGGGGCAGCAGGCGCCGGAGCTGCGGCGACGCCCGGCGCCGCGTACATCGGGGCGGGGGTCGCGCCGGCGGACTTGCGAGCCTTCATGAACAGCGGGAACAAGACGTGGAGTGCCCAGCCGAAGATCGCCAGGGCGACTCCGACGCCGGTCCAGACGAAGAATCCCTCCAGGTCGTTCTGCAGCGTCGAGGCCGACGTTCCCGCGCTCCCGGCCGCGCTCGCGTACGCGTCGCCCGACCCGAAGCCGATGAGCACGAGGATCCCCCCGATGATCGCGAGGAAGACTCCGAAGTCGAGCCAAGCCGGGATGTGAACTGTCGTCGATCCCTGCGGGTTGCTCGGCGGAGGCTGGTAGGCCGGTGCGTAGGCGGCCGGGGGAGCCGGCGGCGGTGGAGGGGTTGCCATGCGTGGGCCAGTTCGTTCAGCTATACGAACTTATTTGTGGGAATAGTTCGCGCCGCCGAGAGCGGGGTGCGAACGGTCAGCCCGAACTCGGAGGATCGCTGGATTTCGCCGTAGCGAGCGAATTCAGCTCTTGGAACGAGATGGCTCCCTCGGTGAGCGTCTGGTAGGTGCCGGAGGTGAGGAGCTCGGCGCTCGCCCGCTTCAAGAGGCCGAACGCCGCGTAGGACGCGGACGGGCCGAAACTCACCCGCTTCACACCCAGTCGTTGGAGCTCCGCGATCGGCGGGAGCCCCTTGCGGATCATCACGTTCACCGGATGCTGGACGGCTTGGACGAACGATCCGATCGACTCGGCGTCCGTGAGTCGCATCGGGTAGATGCAGTCGGCCCCCGCGTCACGGTACGCCTGGCCACGCCGGATCGCCTCCGCGAGGAGCTTTTCGGGCGTGCCGTCGAGGGTCAAGGCGTCGGTACGGGCGTTGATCACAAGAGGCACGCCCGTCGCGGTTGCGACCTCGCGGGCGGCACGGATCTTTCGGACTTGCGTTCCGACGGGGAAGAGTCGCTCTCCCTGCGGGTCGTGGTCCTCGAGGTTGATCCCCACAGCTCCCGCCTCGATCACTTTACGTACCGTGGCGGCGACCCCGCCGGCTCCGCGACCGTATCCGGCGACCACGTCCGCGCTGAGCGGAATAGATACGACCCGGGCGATCCGCTCGATCACCGAGAACAGCTCCCGTTTGGGCATCCGTTCCCCGTCGGGGTAACCCAGGGAGACCATGAGGCCCGCACTAGAGGTAGCCACGGCCGGAAAACCGGCGTCCTCGAAAAGGCGCGCGCTCGGCACGTCCCACGCGTTCGGGAGAACGAGGGGGCGCTCCTGACGGTGTAGGTTCCGGAATTGTTCCGCCTTCTCGGCCTGGCTCGGCATGGTCCCGAACGGATTCCCGTCACTCCTGATACCCTCTTACCCCGGCTGGCGGTGGCCGGCGGAAGAGGACGAACGGAGATGCCCGAGGTCTCACCCGAACGGATCCGCTACACCCGAGTATCCCCTGACGCGTATCGATCGTTCTCGAGCCTCGAAGATTACCTGGGGACGTGCGGCCTCGAACCCGGGCTGCTCGAGCTGGTCCGGCTCCGGGCCTCGATGGTCAACGGGTGTGCCTACTGCATGCAGATGCACTCGCACGACGCCCTCAAAAGTGGAGAACGCGTCGAACGGCTGTTCCAATTGAACGTGTGGCCCGAGTCGCCGGCGTTTAGCGCTCGCGAACGGGCCGCCCTGGCGTGGACCGACGCGGTGACGCTCGTCGCCTCTTCCCATACGCCCAACGACGTCTACGCGAACGCCCGGCGCGAGTTCTCCGAGAAGGAGCTGGTCGATCTCACCTGGGCCATCGTGGCGATCAACGGGTGGAATCGGATGGCCATCAGTTTCCGGACACCGCCGTCGATCCCGAAGGTGTAGCCGCTGGGGCGTGTCCGGAGAAGGCCCCGGCCGCCAGTGCGCCTCGACCCATTGCCGGAAGAGAGTACGCTAGCCGAGAGACTCTACCCGCACGATCTTGCGACGGAGGGACGGCAACTCCTCGAGGGCATTCCATAGCAGTTCGGGACGGATCTGCCATCGTCGCTGCCGACCGATCGTGGCGAAGCCCCGCATCTCGTCCCAACGAATCTCGGAGTGAAGCCGTCGGATCGCGGGAGAGAGCTCGCCACAGGCCTCGCCCATCGTCTCGAGTTCGTGGAGGGAGGCGCTCTGGGCGATCCACGACGACGCGAACGCTTCGTATCCCGCGTCGAGGAGCTCGTCCAGGCGTTCGATCGACCTTAGAATGTCTCCAAGGCGCTCGGCGTCGCTCTTCCGGCTCGTCACACCGCCACCGCCTCGAAGAGGACTTGGGGACGCACGAGCCAATGCAGCCCGTCCGGCTCGGCCACGTCGACCCGTCGCTTGAAGACGGACTCCAGGTCCTGAACAAGCCCGGCGTAGTGGAACGCCGAGGCGCCGGGGTCGAAATCGACCAACAGGTCGATCGGTGTCCAGAATGTGGCTTCGGATCGCGCCACCGCGCCGAACACCCGCGGGTTGCGTGCGCTGTTGGACTGCAGCACGACGTACAGGTCGTCGCGCTTCGGCGCGATGATGTCCACGACGCCCAGACCCCTCCCGGGCTGCACTGGCCGAAGCTTCGGAACGTCCCACTGCCGGGATTTGCAACGCGGGCACAGATTCGGCCCCGCCGAGCGGGGGTGCCACACGTATGCGCACCGGAAGCAGCCGGCAAGCCCGTCGGGTCCGAGGATGTTCGTCACGCGTGCCGCGAGTTCATCAACGTAAGATAATTTACTTTTATCGCTCCTCGTATAACCGGTTCCCTCACCTTTAATTCCGACCGCGTGGGTCTCAGGTCCGCATGATCGCCAAGCCGCGCGTCGCCGGATGGGTCGTCGTCATTGCGCTGATCGCGCTCGTGGGCCTCTCGCTCGCGCCCCCGTTGCTCTCGGCGCCATCGGTCCAGCCTGCCGCCGCGTCGGTGGCCGGGGCGCCCGGCGGGGCCGGGCTCACGGTCTCCCTCTCCGAAGCCGGGGTCGGGACGATCACAGTCCCCTACTCGGTCTCCGACTCCGTCGCCTCTCCCGTGCTCTCCGGCCCTTCGACCCCCTTTCATTCCTCGACCCCGTCGACGTCCGGTCGAGATTCGGGGCACGCGCAGCCCAGCTCCGGCCCGACCGCCACGATCAGTGTGGGCTCGGGACCGGCCAACACCAACGTCAGTTTCTCGGTCAGCGGGTTCGCCGCGTCCACACTGTTCAATGTCACGTTCGACCCGATCCAGATGACGTGGTCGTCCCCCGTGGTGACGTCCTTCACCACGGACGGTTCCGGGGATTTCTCCGGTAACTTCAGCGTGCCGAGTATCTCGGCGGGGAGTTACTACGTCGACTTCTTCGCCACTGGCACCGGTTACGTCGCGACTGTTTCCACTCCGTCGTCGGGTCAGTTCACCATAACCACCGCGTCGGTTTCCCTTACTCCGGATCAAGGCCCCCTCGGAGGCTCCGTCAGTGTGGCCGGGACGGGCTTTGCCCCGTCGACCAGCTACGAGCTGTACTTCGACACCACCCAGGGCTCTATCGGGACGGGTGTGGAGGAGTTGGTCGTCGCTTCGGACGGCTCCGGCGACCTTACCGGGAGTTTCGCCGTAACGGGCGTTTCGGCGGGAACGTACTTCTCGGACATCTTCGAAGAGGCCAGCCTCAACTACATCGTCTCCGCCTCGTCTATGTTCCAGGTCACTACCCCCAGCATTTCCGTCACGCCCACGCACGGCCCGAGCGGCACGTCCGTCACCGTGGCCGGTACCGGATTCTCGGTAGGTGCGACGATCACGACCGCGATCGGGTCCGACGCTACGATCTCGAGCTGCGGGGCGACGGTCTCCCCTTCCGGCACGTTTTCGTGCGCGGTCACGATCACTTCGGCCACGCCCGCCGTCTATACGGTGAACGCGACCGGCTCCGACGGCACGTTCGATAGTGCGACCGCTCCGTTCCAGGTCACGGCGCCGTCGATCGTGCTCTTCCCGGACCGCGGACCGATCGGAG
>JASHSX010000126.1 GCA_030040865.1 Thermoplasmata archaeon
GACTCCTCGCTACGGGATCCCGGTCCCGATCCGACCGGTGATGCCGAGCCACATCACGAGGACCCCGACCGCGATCGCCACCGCGAACGTGGTGATCAGGAACGCGAGGGGCACCGGCGGGAGCTTGGTCTCCTCGGCCATCGGCCGAGCAGGTCGACCGGGGTTCAAGTATCCGAGGTTCGTTCCCCGGTCATGCGTCCGGGGCCGGAGGGGCGCTCTCCGGCGGCGCGCCCTTCTCGGCCGTAGAGCGGGCGTGCCCCTTTCCCGAGTGGGCCGCGTGCGACTTCGGCTTCTCGGGCTTCTCCGAAGGTTCCGCGGCGGCGGACCCTTCGGCCCCTGCCGGCGCGCCGGCCGCCTCCGGCTTCTCGGCGGTGGGCGTCACGTACTCCTCCACGAGCCGGATCGTGTGCGGTTTGAGGTACGAACGCAGCCGATCGATGACCCGCGGCTTGGCCGCCATCCAGCCGATGTCGAACTTCGAGCGATCGGGGACCTTGAGGGTGAGCGCCTTCTCCCGGGACTCGATCTGGAACTCGTTCGCCCGCCCGTACTGCATCTCCACGATCGCGCGGGCCTGCTCGACCGGATCGGAGATCCTCTCGGTCACGGTGAACTTGCCGCGGACCTTGCGGCCGGCGTAGGGCGGGTTGAAGTCGACGCGCACCCGGGCGGCGGTCAGCGTCACGACACGACCCCGTCGACCCTCGATCGTGAGGATCGTGCCCACATCGAGGTGGGCGTCCTCCCTGCGCATCTCGGGGAGCCGCTCGATCTGGTGCATCGAGAACAGCTCGATCAGGTTCGGGTCCCGCTCGCCGAACGCCTCGGCCGGCGTGTACTCCCGCTCCACCGGATCGCCGACCTTGACCCCGACGAGCGAGGTTTCGATGGCGGCCGGAAAGTACTCTCCGCCGATCTGGTGGGGGCGCGGGCCCCAGCTCCGGCCCTCGAGCTTGGGGACGTTGGCCTGCTGGGCGACCTCCTCGTGCGTGGTGTCCACGAGATCGGTGCGACCCCCGGACTCCGCCCAGAGGTCGTAGTCCAGTCGGACGAGATCCCCGGACTGGACCGTCGCGGGAGCGCTCTCGGAGGGCATGGCCCCGCCGAAACCGGGGGCGCCATAAGGTTTTCTTGACGGAGGTCGCGGGACGGACCGATCGACCGCCCGTCGCGTCAGGCCGCGGGACCCGCACGGCCGGGCGGAGACGGCGACGCACTCTCGACGCGTCGCCAGCGCAGGATCCCCTCGACGGCGGCGGGCGGACGCATCAGCGCCTCCACGAGGCTCAACGGATGGACCCACCGGCGGCGTTCTCCCAAGCGCGCGGCGAGCCCGCCGTTCTTCGAGAGGGACATCGTCATCGCCACGAGGTATCGGTACCGCTTGCGGGCCCAACGCCCGTACCCCGCGGCCGACGCCGGGTCGTGGTAGACCCACGCCTCGGGTACGAACGCGCCGCGGAGGCCCGCCCGCACGGCCCGGGTCTCGAGGTCGTGGTCCTCGGCGTACGGGATGCGCGGATCGAACCCGAGCCGTCGGACGACGGCCGACGACCACGCCGTGTTCTGGAGCGGCAGGTAGGAGACCCGGCTCGGGACCAGCTGTTCGTAGATCGACCGCTCTAGGTTGACGGAATACCGCTCGAGCGCGTTCGCGGGAGGACGCGACGGCCGCGTCGGCCCGCCGGTGAACTCCGCCGTCCCGCGCTCGATCGGATCCACCAGCCGGCCCAGCCACGGGGGAGGGGCCACCTCGTCCGAGTCCAGGAACGCCGTGATCTCCTCGGCGACGAGCCCCTGGGCAGCGGCCCGGGCGTCCACGACCCCGCCCCGGTACCGTGCGATCGCGAGCGGGAGGCGCGGGAATCGCTGCTCGGCCGCCTCGAGCAGGGCGGGCGGGCTCTCGGTCGACGCCGCGACCAGCACCCGATCCGGACGCCGGAGCTGCGCCTCGATGGAAGCGAGCGCGTCGAGGAGTCTCGGGTCGTCCCGGACGGCAATCTCCACGCACACGGTGGCCATCGGCTCGGCTCCCGGGAGCCCGGCCCCCGGACGGCCGGGTCACGGCGTGCATCCCTTAAGGACTGAGACGGCTCCCCACCGCGTGCGGATTCTCCTCATCGGAGGAGGGGTCCAACCGATCCCGCCGACGGGGTACGGCGCCATCGAACGGATCCTGGCGGAGTTCGAGGGGGCCCTGCGGGCCGCCGGCCACGACCCTGTCATCGTGAACCGCGTCCGGCACGGCCGCATGCGCGACGAGTACCCGTTCGCGCGCGAGCTCCCGAAGCTCCTGGCGGCGGAGCGGTTCGACGTGCTGCACGCGAACACGCCCGTCGTCGCGAACCGGCTCGCCGGTCGGCACCTTCCGTTCGTCTACACGTCGCACTCGCGCCACTGGTACTATCGGGAGCGACTCTCGCACCGCTGGGGCTACTACTTGGAACGACGAGCGGTCCGCCGCGCGACGGAGGTGGTCGCGCTCTCCCCCGGGCTGGCGCGGACGATGAGCTCCGTCGTGCGGCCCCCGCTCCCGTCGATCACCGTCATCCCGTTCGGCGTCGACCCGGTCCGGTTCCGACCGGCGTGGGAACGTCGCACCGGACGCTTCGCGCTCGGGGTCGGCGTGGTCGCGTCGTTCAAGCGCTGGGCATGGGCGGCGCGCGCCCTCCGCGGCACCGGGCTGACGCTGCGGATCGCCGGTCCGATCGTCTCGCCGTCGTACGCGGACGAAGTGCGTCGGGCCGGCGGGCCGGTCGAACTGCTCGGCGAGGTGCCGGAGGACGCTCTCGAACGACTGTTCGCCGAGAGCGACGTCCTCGTGCATCCGAGCTCCGTCGAGATCCTCTCCGCCGCGGTCCTGGAGGGGCTCGCCGCCGGCCTTCCGGTGCTCGGGGGCCCGACCCTCGAGGGGTGCGTACGGGACGGCGCCACCGGGTCGATCGTCCCGGACCGGGACCCCGTCGCGTTCGTCGAGCAGCTCCACGCCCGGGCGCAGGAGCTCGCGACCGACGCCCCACGGCGCCGCTCCATGGGAGACGCCGCCCGGGCCGACGCGGAGGAGCGGTTCGCCTGGCCTCAGGTCGTCGCGGCCCACCTGCCGATTTACTCCCGGGTCGCCGCGCGTGCGACGCCCGCGGCCGGGGCGACGGCCTGACGTCAGGGCGGAGCCCGGCGCGCCGCGACCATCTCGGTGATCGTCCGGTCGACGGCGTCGGCGCTCGTGCCGGACGGAGACCAGCCCAGCCGCACGATCCGATCGATCGCGAGGAGCTGCTGGGGCACGTCGCCGGTCCAGCCGGTCTCTCCGCCGGTGTACTCGATCCGGGCGCGGCCGCCGTGCGCCCGGACGACCTTCTCCGCGATCTCGCGGACCGAGGTCCGGTCCCGGGTGCCGAGGTTGAACACGTTCACCGGCTCGATCGCCCGTTCGCGGGCGAGCAGCATCCCGGCCACGCAATCCTCGGTACGCAGGTAGCTCTTCGCCTGTTTCCCGTCCCCGAGTACTTCGAGGCGCGCCGGATCCCGACGCAGCTTCTCGAAGAAGTCCACGAGGACCCCGTGGGTCATCCCCGGTCCGATGATGTTGGCGAACCGGAAGATGTGCGCGGAGATCCCGTACGAGTGGGCGTACGCCGACACCAGCCCCTCGGCGGCGAGCTTGTGCCCCCCGTAGAGCGACTCCGGGAGCAGCGGGCCGTACTCCTCCGGCGTGGGGAACACGGTCGGGCGCCCGTACACGGTGCTCGAGGAGGTGTACAGGACGCGCGGGACATCGTGCCGGCGCGCCGCCTCGAGCACGTTCGCCGTCGCGATCGTTCCGTTCTCGAGGTCGATCCGGGGGTCCTGGGTTCCGAGACGCACGTCCGCGATCGCTCCCAGGTGCCAGACCTCCGACGCTCCGCGGAAGTCGTCCGCGTAGGAGTCCGGGGATCGCAGGTCGGCCTCGGTCAGCGTGAGACCGGGCGCTGTACCCTGGCCCGGAAGGTGCGTGCGGCTCCCGCCGCTCAAGTTGTCGATGACGCGAACGGTCGCGCCCCGCTCCAGCAGCGCACGGACGAGCGTGCTGCCGATCGCTCCCGCACCGCCGGTCACCACGCTCGGGCCCGCCGGGCGGGAAGGGGGCATGTTCGGAGCGCCACGAGTTGGGGAAGCATATATAAACGAAGGCCCGCCTAAACTCGATACCCACTCCTCGTGAGCGGGGGAGTCGTCATGCGCACCTATGTTCGGATGACCTTCCACTCCGAGGGAGCGAACCCGCTCAAAGTGCTCGAGGTGATGCGCCATCTGGGGTTCGAGGAGTCGATGGGCATGCACGACTTCGTCTACAAGTGGAAGGACAAGGCGAACCTCGACGACGTGATCAAGCTGATGACCGAGATGCACGAGCGATTGAAGGGACTCGACGTCAACTACGAGATCACGACGATCTCCTGAGGTTCCTCCCGAGCCCCACCGTATGTCCAACGACGAACTGGACCGTCTCGAACGGATGCTGCTGCTCCACCTTCTGGAGCATCGCGGCCAGCAGATCCGATTCGAGGCATCACAGTGGACCACCGAGTTCGGCGTGGTGCGCAAGTTCGCGAACGAGGACCAGGCGGAGCTCAAACAGGCGCTCCGTCAGCTCGAGATGTCCCGGATGATCTACCGGCGGACCCAGTACGTCATCGGCTACTCCGAGCCGAAGCACGTCTTCTCGCTCACCCCGAGCGGCCACCGCAAGGCGCTCGAGGTCCAACAGGCCGAGGACGACGACCGGCCGACTCCGGCGTCGAACGACGACGGACCGCCCCGGCGCAGCTCACCGGGCCGCCGCGGCGCCTCCGAGGCGTAGCCGGTCCGATGCCGGTCCTCGAAGGACCGCACCTGCGCCTTCGCCCGCCGGCGCCCGACGACTACGCCGCGATCTTCGCGTGGTACAACGACCCCGAGATCGTCGCGCCCTTCGACCGCTTCACGACCGACACCTACGACGGGATGGCGCGATCGATCGAGACCGCCCCGGACGACCCGGCCTCGCTCGCGCCGCGGTTCGCCGTCGAACGACGCGACACGCCCGGTGCGATCGGAATCGTCGGCCACTACCGGGCCCACCCCGTCCTCGAGTTCACCGACGTCTGGTACGTGCTCGGCGAGCCGAGCGCCCGAGGCCACGGCTTCGGTCGAGAGGCCGTCGAGCTCATGGTGACCCACCTGTTCGCGACGGGGACCGAGCAGCGCATCGGCGCGACGTGCGACGTCGCGAACGTGCCGTCGTATCGGCTCCTGGAGGGGCTCGGTTTCCGCCGGGAAGGGACGCTGCGGAGCGCCCTCTTCCACCACGGCGGATGGCACGACATCTACGTCTACGGGGTCACGGCGCCCGAGTGGGCGCAGCGACGTCCGCGAGCGTGAGCACGACGCGCTCGCCGCCCCGCTCGCGACGCAGCCGGATCGGCCCGAGCTCGCCGGTCGACCGGAGATGGGTTCCCCCGCACGGACAGACGTCGGTCGCATCGATCTCGACGACCCGGACCGGGTCGACGGCCGGCGGAAGCGGTACGAGGCCGACCCGCTCGGCTGCGGGATTCCGGTCCCACTCCGCGCGGGGAACGTAGCGGATCGACAGGGCCCGCGGGTCCGTGACCGCGGCGCTCAGGTCGTCCGACAGCGGGCCCATCAACTCCTCGGCGAGCGGTCCCTCGAGGTCGAGCAGCGCCTCGGTGCCCGCCATCGTGGCGCGCCGCGTGCGCAGCCGGGCGCGTCCGAAGATGCGCGCACTGAGGAGATGCTGGCCCGTGTGCAGGCGCATGTGGCGGAACCGACGCTCCCAGTCGATCGTGCCTTCGACCACGTCGCCGACGCGCACGCCGCCGAGCGGCGGGACCGAGGCCCGGACGCGGTGGACCACGGAGGCGCCGGATTTCGACACATCGACCACCTCGAGGGCGTCGGCGGCCCCGCGCAGGCTCCCTCGATCGTGGGGCTGGCCGCCGCCCGTGGGGTAGAAGTAGGTCCGGTCGAGGACGACTCCGCCCGGCGGCAGCGCCCGGACGGTGGCACGAAA
>JASHSX010000127.1 GCA_030040865.1 Thermoplasmata archaeon
AGCAGGACGAACTTCTCGGTCGCGTCGTATGCCATGCTCGCGTTGTCCCGGGCGGGGGGAGCGTACAGACCCGCGCCCCCGACCTCCGTCCAGTTGCCGCGGTTGTACTGCCACGTGTCGTTGAGCAACGACGCACCGGATTTCCCGCCGAAGAGCAGGACATAGTTGTCCTGGGCATCGAAGGTCATTGCCGCACCGTACCGCGCCGGAGGGGACTCCGGCGGGGTGAGCTGCAACCACGCCTCGCCGGCGAACCGCCACGTGTCCGCGAGCGGGCCCGACGGCCCTTCGCCGCCGAAGAGAAGGACGTACCCGTCCCGAGCGTCGTAGGTCATCACGAACCCCGACGCGGAGGACGGCGAGGGAATCGCCGTGAGGTTGTCCCAGAGCCCGTGCGAGAAGACCCAGACGTCCCCCAGCTCCGGAGCGTCGTGCTGCGGTTCGCTCAGGCCTCCGAACAACACGACGTAGCTGTCGGACGCGTCGTAGGTCATCACGCCCGAAAATCTCGAGATGGGATAGAGGGCAGGATTGAGCTGGGTCCAGGTGCCGTCCGAAAACTCCCAGGTGTCGTCTAGGGCCACGTCGTTGTTCCCGATCCCACCGAACAGCACGACGTAGCCGTCCGCCGCGTCGTACGCCATGCCGGCCCCCCACCGATTCTCCGGAGAATCGGCGGCGGGGATCGAGAGGTTCTTCCAGGTTCCCCCAGAGAACGTCCACGTGCCCGGCGCCGACCCATTCCGGGCCGACTCTCCGCATCCCTCCCCGGGCGCCTTACCGACCCCGCCGAACAGCAGCACGTAGCCGGAGCCGGCGTCGAACGTCATGCTCCCTCCGAACCGGCAGCTCGGGGTGGAGGCGGCCGGGCTGCTGCCGGAAACGTTCGTCCAGGTCCCGCCGTGGAACGTCCATGTGTCGTTCAAGAAGTTCCGCTCGTAGTCACCGCCGAACAGTACGACGTAGCCGTCCGCCGCGTCGTACGCCATCATGGTATCGTAGCGCTCGGACGGCGCGTCGTTCGCATGGGTGAGGTTGGTCCATGTACCCGCCGAGAACGCCCATGTGTCGTTGTAGTACGTGGTCGTCAGGTACGTCGCCCCGCCCGCCGCGTTCTCCCCGCCGAACAGGATCACCTCGTTGTCCGCGGCGTCGAAGACCATGTTCGTGCCGGTGCGCCGCTCCGGTGCCATCGACGGGAAGATCTCGGTCCACGCGCCGTGGTCGAACGTCCAGGTCGCCGGACCCGACGAACCGCCGAACAGGAGGACGTAGCCATCCCGGGAGTCGTAGGTCATCGCGGACCCGTACGCGGCGGGAGGCGTTCCCCCCGAATCCGGCCCGGAGCTCAAAGTTCCCTCGGAGCCGCGCGCTGCGGAAACGCAGGAGTACGACGCTCCCCCGTCGACCTGAGTGCAGCGGAGCGAGGCCCCGCTCGATACCGCACTGCCGGACTCGAGGCTCTCGACCGCCAGGGAGAGCTGTGTCCCGGCGACGGCCGAAGGAGCACCGGACAGCTCGCCCGAGTCCGCTGACGTAGCCACAGGTGTCCCGGTCGCTGCGGCCGCGGGCCCGTGGCCGAGGGCAGGAAGGCCGCTCAACGTCAGGAGTGCTATCGCGAGAAGAACCAGTGTCTCGGACACCCCGAGTGCACGAGCGCAAGGACGGGATCGTCGTTTTCGCCAGTACCCGCTCATTGAATTCGATCCCGGGGGAGAGCCGGGGGACGAACCTCCGGAGGGGAGGGCCCTATTACAGGCTGGCTGAACAAAGTGGGAACGGGATTGAGACGGAAACTCGGACGGTCCGACCCCGCCGACCCGGATGATGCGCTTGGTGCGGTACGGTCGTCCTGGCCCGACCCCTGCCTACGTCCGGTCGAGACCCCGGCTTCCGGATCGGGTCAGCCTTCGATCGAAACGCCCGCGCACTGGACTTGGTAGCCGTTGTGCGAGGTGGTCAGAACCCCGGAGATCTGCCCCTCGTAGACGGGTACCACGACGTTGAGACGCACGGTCACGTTGAACCAGCTCGCGGTGGGCGAG
The DNA here is from genome assembly GCA_030040865.1 of Thermoplasmata archaeon. Taxonomy (GTDB): domain Archaea; phylum Thermoplasmatota; class Thermoplasmata; order Lutacidiplasmatales; family UBA184; genus Lutacidiplasma. The sequence continues at coordinate 2,046 of JASHSX010000127.1, forward strand.
CCATGGTAAAGGAGGGACTCCGAAAAGAGAGGAAACCCGTCGTAACCTGTCGAGTTGAGCTGCAGGAACGCAGGGTCGAGAGAACTTGAGTTGTTGAGTTGGTCCACCCAGAGCTGAATCTCGATCGTATAGGACCCCGGCAGAAGGATAGCCGACGGGGTCGCGAACAGCATGTCACCCGCCGTCGATGTCTTCTTCGACTCCACAGCTGAGCCGTACGGTGTTTTCGGCGCATTCACGATCCCCGTGGCGTTGCCGTGGGGCTTGATCTGTTGAGGGGAGTACGCCGCGGTGAACGGGGAGCTCGGGCCCAATGGCTCGACGGCACCGGTGTATCCTTTCTCGAAAAGGGTGACCGGTCCGACCGACGTCTCGGCGACGAACGCTCGGACCTGATACTCCGAAGCGTTGTACAATGCCTCTTGGATCGGGGTCGTCAGTGATCCCAACGCCGTAGAATCGACGATCACGTACTCCGGCAAAGTGGGTACGGTAAACGGGAGATTGTTCGTAGCTCCGAGCGGATACGGATACGCATAGATGTCGTTCGCCACGAAGGGAAGAAGCAATTCCGGAGCGGCGAGCACCGAGTACTGGGGGACCAGCGTACCGAGCTGCTGGAGATACTTGACGCCGGGCCCGGCGTGGAGACTCGACGGATAGTTGGTTGCGACCGGAAGCGTGGTCTGGGCGAGCGGTCCCGCAAGCGTACCCAATGGGGTCAGGGCAAGGTTGACTGCGATCACGGCGGCGAGGACGCTCCAGGCCGCCGCCCGCTTCACCCGGTAGCGCGCGCGGTGCTTGCTTGGTAACGAGGCTGGGGTCCGCCCGAGCGGAAGCACGGCGAGACCGAAGGCGAACCCTAGCACTAACGGAACAGCCGTGATCGAACCGTAGTGAAGTCCCAGCATGGTGTAGTTGGGGGAGGTAGCCACGGCGGTGTACGCGAGCCAGGGAACTGCGAGCCAAAGAGTCCGGGGAACCAAGAGACCCACGAACCCGAGCAACGCGAACGAAAGGAGCCAGTATAGGATCCAGTTCGTCGTCGATCCGCCGAACGCAAGTCCCGCGTGCACCTGGGGGTTCGGCCGAGTCAGCGGCAGGAGGAATCGGGCGGGAACGGGGGGCAGGCCGAACAGGGTGGAGTGTTCCACGAAGAATCGGAGAAACAGATACCCGGCTACGCAGAGCACGAGTAGGGCGACCGCGGCTCTCGCGGGACGTAACCCCGGTCCCCGGAAGAAGGAGCGCAGCTGTCGGGTGAGAGTGTCGCGAATCCCGCCGGAGGACTCCGGGCGACGCACCGCACCGACCAGTTGCCGGGCGCCTGAAACGAAGTACGGCCAGAGGAAGAAGACACCGAAGAAGAAGATCAGGACCGAATTCACGTCGAAGGTCAGGATGCTGACGGCCGTCGCGATCCCACCGAGCCAGAAGTGCTGACGCCACCACAACCAGAATACCGTGAACAGTTCGAGCGGCAGGAACGGCTCGACGTGGAACGAAAAATCGATCGAGGAGATCGTGGGGAGAAAGATGAGATACACGCCGGCCGCGATCACCCCCTTCCACCGCGACTTGGAGAGACCGGTGGCGAGCAGGTAGAGCGGAACCGCGGCGAGTGCGGCCCCCGCCGACTGCGCTCCGAGAAGAAGCGCGACGCTCGGATCGACCGAGTAGACCGGCACAAGGGCGTACAGCGCGAGGGCGGGGTGGACGAGCAGGAACGAGCAGCGCCCGCCGTCCAAACAGTCCGGTGACTCGTAGAACGGGATGTACCCGTGACTCGTTGACGTGAGCGCCTGCATCATGACGGAGAGGTCCCCAGCTCCGCCGTTGCCTCCGGGCGTGATGCTCGCGTAGCTCGCCCACGAAGTGGCAAAGGTGACCGCAAAGAACGCAAGGATCATCGCGGAGAGTACGGACCAGGGCGGTAGACGATCCCGCCACTTCCGGCTCAACCGAACCGGTGCCTCCCCTCCTCCGTCGCCTTCGACCTCGGCGCGGGCTCCCGCCGTTGTGCCGCCGGCCGAGTCGGCCGGAACCGCTCGCGGGGTCGCGCCCGAAGAGTCGACACGCGACGCTGTAACGAAACCGCGTTCCGAACTGTCGCCGGGCGACGCTTGGCCGCTCGAACCTGAGTCGGCGGTCATGAAGGACCGACCGCACCCGTTCGGGGTTTAAGGCTCCGACGAAGCGGACACCACAAGGCCCGCTCCTTGTACCCCAGACCTGGGCCAGTCAGAACCGTGACCGGTGGGTGCCGATCTCCCCGTCCGGCTGCGGGCCTCCCCAAGATGCGGTCCGGCTCCGCGACCGCTCCTCAGCTGAGAAGGGTCCGGTCGGTCGTTCCCGACGTTGAGTTGGATAACGAACGCTCCAGAATACGACGTAGTCGGGGCAAGGGGCGGCCCAGGACACGTTCCGCCATACGGCAGAGAACGAAGTCCCCGGGCTCGACACTGCGGGTCAGGAGCACGAGCCCAACACAGAGCGCCAATCCGACGAAATACAGCGGGAATACCAACCACGCCGCATTGCGGAGAATCGAGAAAGCGTAGAAGAGCGGTATCCCCAAGGCGAGCGTAGCGAGCAGCGGTAGGTACAGGTTCCGGCGAAAGGGGTGGATTCCGGTCGCTCGGTACAGCCCCGACATCGCGGTCGCCGGATAGAGAAATCGAGCGACCGTCCATGCGATCGCCGCCCCGAGGAGGCCGTACGTGGGGATCAGCGCGACGCTGAGCACCACATTGACCGCGGCAGAGATGCCGGTGGACACGAGAAGCGGACGCGTCACTCCCATCCCGGCGAGGGCGGCATTGACAGGACCGAACAGTATCGAGGCGAACGCGCCCAGGGAGATCAGCACGAGTGCCGTCTCTCCGCCCAGATAATTCGGGCCGAATACGGTTTGGACCGAGGATCCGGGCAGGAGGACGAAAATCAGAAAAATCGGGACCGTGAAGATCATCATCCATCGCGAGGTGGTGACGAACAGCTCCCCCAGGGTCTTGAGGTCCCGTAGCCCGTGCAGACGGGCTGCCACCGGTAGGAAGATGTAGGTGACGGCCGCGCCGACGACCAGGATCAGTCGGGCGAGGAGCATCATCGCCGAGTAGATTCCCACCTGGTCGGCCGGCCGGAAGGCGCCGAGGATGAGAGTGTCGACGTAGGCCGTGACGTAGGTGAGCGTCGTCACCCCCCAGAGCGCCACGGAGAGCGAGAACAACCCCTGCGGGAGCGGGGCGTTCGATGGCCCGGGCCCGAGGTGCCGAGAGAGTCGGACCACCGTATAGGCGATCAGGGCACCGAAGGTCACGACGTTCGAGATGACCCACGCCAGAAGAGCTCCCTCGAGGGCGAGGTGGAAGTGGAAGAAGATGACGAGGAAAACGGCGAAGGCGGCCGGTTGTACCGCTTGATTGAGCCAAGCGTTCGGCACCGTGTCCTCGAGTCCCTGGAAGATCGAAGCCAGGAAGGTACAGAGCAGCGTCAGCCCGACCGTGACCGAGAAGAACTGGAACACCTCGGTCAGCACCGAGGCCTGAGAAGGCACGAACAGTGCGGCGATCTGGGCGGCGAATACGTAGACCGCGATCGACGAACTGACGGAAGTGATCCCCGTGATCACCGCCGTCCATCGGATGATACGACGTCGAGCGACCGGATCGGGATTCTCGGCGATGGACTTGGCCATCGCCTGGTGCAGTCCCAACAGAGCCACGAGGGCGAGCAGACCGGCGAGCGCAAGGCCGAGGTTAAAGCTCCCGAATTCCGCAACCGAGAGGTTGCGTGCCGCATAGACCCGCGCGATGAAATTGAGGAGCAGAAGGGCGATGGTCCCCAAGACCATCATCGTGGTCCCGGTGCCCAGCGAGTCTGCTGCGGACAGCTGGTTGGGCTCCGCGGATTCCACCGGTCTCTACTCCGACGGGCGAGGCACCCGTCCGGGTATAAGACCCTCCCGGACGCGAGGTCTCGCCGGCCGGTCGATCTCCGGCTTCCGGCCCTGTTGAACCCATGACCGCGGCGGGCCGGCAAGGCCCGCCGCAAGGTCTATGTCCCATGGACACGCACTAATGCGCATCCCCATTGGTGATTTTCGTGAGCCCGCTCACGTTCTCTCGATACAGCTGTATCGCGGTCGTCCCGCTGGTACTGATAGCGTCCCTCCTGCCGATGGGTGTCTCCGGCCCCGCCGGGACCGCCGGTTCCCACGATTCCGTCAGTTACGGGACGTGGCTGCTCCGAGATCGAGCTACGACCGATACCGACCTTTCTCCCCTCGCCTCACCCGGCTCACTTCCGTCGAACTGTTCGCAGGGCACGCAGTATCTGCCGGTCGTTCCGGTCGTCGGCAACAACGCGCCGACCCTCCTCGCCGACTTCAACCTCCTCGGTTCCCTCGGCGGCGGTACCCTCCTCCTCGCCGCCGGCACCTACACCCTCGACCAGCCCCTCTCCCTCCAGAAATACAGCAACGTCTCC
>JASHSX010000128.1 GCA_030040865.1 Thermoplasmata archaeon
GTGAGCGGGCATTCTTGTCCCCTTCGACTCCGCCGGTAAGATGCAATCTATCTTGCGCTCAGTTCCGGCCGAGCAGCGCGATGAGCCCGTCCGGGAACGTCGCTCTCCAGCACGCGTAGTCGTGGGCACCCTCGAACTCGGCGTAGGTGACCCGGTAGCCCTTGGCCCGCAGTACGTCCCGCATGTACCGGGAGTGCCCGAGGAGCGAGGCGGCGAATCCAGGGAGCGCGATCGTCTCTCGAGTCCCGGCGTTGAGGTAGAACTCGGTCGAGCGCCTCGGGGCTCGAACGAACTCTTCCATCAGCGTGGCTGGGACTCCTCCCAGGCCAGACAGGGGAAAGCCGAACGCGCCGGATTGGGCGAACACTTTACCGAACTGATCGGGGTAGTGCAGTGCGGCGTGGGCCGCCGCGAGGCCTCCTAGGCTCGAGCCCGCCAGGACCGTGTCCTCGGCCTTTGTCGAGACGCAATACTTCCGGCGCAACCAGGGTACGAGCTCGGTCGCCAGAAACCTCGAGAAATTGAGATTCGCACCCAGCTCTTGGGTGCGAGCGTGCGGCGCGGTCCCCACGAGAACGAGGACCGTAGGGGGGATTCGGTTCGCCCGAACGAGGCCCTCGACGATCCTCGGGGTCGGTATCGCGCTGGAATACTCGACCCCGTCGAAGACCACGAGAAGTCGGTAACGCTTCCGCCGAGGATCGAACTCCGTCGGGAGGTAGACCCAGACTCTGCGTTTCGACCGGAGGTGGTGACTCCCCAGCCGGAGCTGGTTCTCCCTCCAATGCAACGGGCCGGTCGTTTCGCTCCACGTCATTCGAGGGGCCCTGGGCAAGGATGCTATCGAGAGGTTCACCTCCACATCGTCCCGATTGTCGGGATCCTTCCCCATCGACATCCGATTCGGGTTGTGCGGATCGGGTACCACGGTCCGGATGTATCGAGGGAACGCGCCCTTGACGGCCGAGAATCCCGGAAAGGGCTGGGATGAGAACCCATAGTACGCGCGAGTCCCCGGGGTGAGCACAAACGATTGGTACCAGACTCCCGTCTTCCCCAACGGGTGGAGCACGGTTTCGCTCTCGGTGAGGCCCACGAGCGACGTGAAGATCGACGGCGATCGGACTCGCTCGTCGGGTCGCCATGGGAATGTCGCACGAACCTTCGCTTTCTCGCCGGGGACCCGTTCGACGAGAGGTAACCCTCGGGTCACGAGGCGCCTCCAGGCCGAATTCAGCGCTCGCCGACCACCGCCTCGGCTCCCCTTTTCGAAGGAGGCAAGGCGAGGACTGTCGATCGGCTTCTCGACCATCGCGGTCGGCCCCTGACGCGATGGCACCCCTGGGATTTAGACTGGCCGGAGCGGCCCACCCGATCCCCAGGGTCCGCTTACCGCCGAAGTCTGGGCCCCGATGTCGCTTCACACGGATGGGTGCAGGACTGAATGCAACCCACGAATCATTGACGGGAAGTGCCTCGAGTACCACGCGCGTTAAGGGAGCGTCGGGCGGGCGCCCTCAGGCCCTGGACTTGCTTCTTGCTCTCGACGGCATCGCCTCCGTGGGCGAAGAGCGCAGCGATATCGTCGATCGTAACACGTCTTCGCAGTCGGACCTTGAGCTCGCCTGCGCAGACGGTCCACTGCAGGCGGTCCTGCTCTCGGGCTCCGATCTTCTCTCGGATGGCCCTCGGGAGCACGGTTCGAAACCCGGTCGATAGTCGGGATTCTACCGGCCTCGTCGATCGCATGGCCCTCGCTTCGGGCTAGGAACGGATGTACTTGGCGATTTGGCTGCACGCGAGACTGAGCCACCCACTGAGTAGCAGCGCAGGTGGCGGAGGGATCCCCGCCTCCCAGGTCTGACCCATCAGCGGAGCTCTCGCCAGCCCATAGCGAGGAGGAGTATTCCCAGAACCCAGAACGCGAGAGCCACGGCCCCGAGATAGTACAACTTCACGGTTACTAGAATCAGGGCGGGTTCGAGCAGCAACAGGATCAGGCTCGAGGCGAAGAAGCCGTCGGCCCGCCGTTCGTAGGAGGCTGCTCGCGAAGGGACGTTGCGGTAGGCCTCCATCACGAACCAGTAGTTGAGCGAGGCCAACGAGACCAGAGAGAGACTGACCACAATCACCAGCAGTGTGCTTTGAAAGAGCAGGTCGTTGACTTGACCTGCATTGGCGCGGTCGTAGAGAAAGATCAAAACGAACGTTAGAACCGCGATGCAGGTCGCCCCCAGTCCCGCCGTAAGGGCCCGGTTTTCGTTTGCGTCGTTGTACATGGCCAGATTCGACGGGTGAACCCGTCCGTCCGCGCCCGTGCCGGACCCGCTCACGGGATAGTCCGTGGCCACGAGCGACTCAGCGAGGTCGCCCTAATCAAATCGTGGCTCCCGTTGATGTCCGATCCGACCCGCTGCAGCGTCGGCTACCGAGGAGGCACCCGGGTCTTGGACTGTCGATAGATCGAAAGGGCGTTGACGTCCTCACGATGCGTCGACTCCAGATCGTCCAAGAAGAACTTCAACGCAGCCTTTTCGTCGAAGGTCTTGGATCGAATGTCACCGTAGACATCCACTTGCGTCCGGTCTCCCTTGGGACGCCGGATCAGCACGAGCTTGGTCCCCGCGAGTTCGCCCTCGATCTCCTCCACGCAAACGCAGAACGGTGCAAAATCGGTCACGCGACACGCGGCCCTCGACCAGGTGCCTTCGATGAGCCGTTCGAACGCGATCACTACGGTTGAACCGGCCCTCTCCTTGACCTCGAAATTCCTGGCCCCGGTGTGAAACCCGCCGTGGAGCTCGGAGTCCAAGAAATCCGAAAGCTCTGGGCCGGCGGCGTCGATGACCGCTCCAAGATCCTCGAAGTACACCATGTTCCCATCCCTCCGTTTCGCCGGCGGCACTCGAGGGACATGAGTGCTCTACTTGAACGACACGTTGGCCCGCTCACTTACCTCGTCACGAGGGCACTGCAACCCGTCAACGGGCGCAATCCTGTTTGCAACTCCCCGACGACCGGGTCAGCGGACGGGGCCCTCGACGGCGATCGCCGTCTCCGTGGTCGCTCCGTCGAGACGGAGCTTGAGCACGGGGGCATACTCTGCCGATGAGTACCAGTCTTGCAACGCCTTCATGCTCGGAAACTCGAGGATGACGACCCTGGGAGGATTCCGGACCCCCTCGAGCACCTGGGCCGGCCCGGCGCAGAGAGTCTTGCCTCCGTATCGTTCGAGAGCCGGGCCGAACAACGCGCGGTACTCTTGGGCCTTGTTCTGATCGTGCCAGTTGACTTCGAAGTACGCGTACGTCGCCATAGCTGAATCTTCGGCGGAACGGTTCCACCGCGTATTAGTTTCACTGTGGGATGGCAACCACCGGGGCTGCGACCTACTTTCGACGCGTCGTCGGCGTCAATAGACTTCCAGAGTTAGCCCCGGGATGCGAGCAAAATCCGAGTCTCGACTCAGCAGTGTCGCGCGATGGTGAATCGCGCTCGCAGCGATCAGCAAGTCGAGGCTCCCCACGGGCTGGCCCCGACGGGCACACTCACCGCCCAAACGGGCGGCCTCGACGGCGATTTGTTCGGTCGTGTCGAGGACCTCCAAGCTAGAGACAAGTTCGAGCGCCTGGGCGAGCCTACGGCCTCCTCGTGTGAAGGCCCCGATCAGAAATTCGGTGAGCGCGGGGGCCGGTATTCCCACTCGCTCTCCCGAACCGGAGAGCTCGCTCGCCTTCGCCGCAGCGCCCGGGTCCCCGTTCGAGAGATCTATGCAAAATGACGAGTCAATGGCTCTCACTTGTCACGCCAACGGCGCAGTAGCCTCTCGGACCGGGCCGAGTCGGCCTCGCGCACGGCCCGGTAGACTCGATTCAACTCCCGGCGCTCCTTCGTCGTCATATCGCCCCAGATGCCCGCGAAGGACGAAAGCGGGGGCCGGGGGCGAGCGAGGCGCTTGACCGCGTCGCTGAAGGTTTCGTCCGATCTCTTTTGCCGTCGGAGCAGCTCGTACGCCTCGACGTCGAGCGCCACCGTCTTAGTCGCCATTGGCTATAGTGAATACAAATAGCCACTGTATTTGAGCGTCGCACCTCACGTGAACGATGGGACATTACCTCGAATTCTGCTAGGCTCGCTGGGGATCTGATCTGTTGCGATTCGTTTCCGCCAAGTCGTGGGTTCCGAATCGGCTGAGGGCTAAATCGAAACTTTGAAAGTCGAAGCCGCTGGTTGCCGAAGATCATGCCGACCGGCTTTACCTGTGGGTGCGGAGCGACATTCGCCACAAAGGCCCAACTCGACCAGCACGCGGCGACCTGCGACGTCTCTCGAGACCCGGGTGGAGTTCCAGACGCGGAGTAGGCGCAGTCCTCATTGCACCTCCTGCCGGGCACCGGTCGAACGGGCCGTGCTCAGGGCGGCGGGCGCGACCGTCGCAGAAACACGACCGCCGAGACACCGAGCGCGAGGGCGGCAGCCGCGACCGCGAGGGTCGCTGCTTCGACGTCGCTCACCCCGCTCGAGGAGCCGGAACTCGAGACCGAGGA
>JASHSX010000129.1 GCA_030040865.1 Thermoplasmata archaeon
GCGCGGGCGAGTACGGGCTGTTCATCGGAGGCGAGTGGGTGACGCCGGACGGCGCGCAGCGGTTCGATACCCTGAACCCGGCGAATCGCGAGGTCATGGGCTCGTTCGTCCAGGGGACCGCGGCGGACGTCGACCGCGCGGTCGGCGCGGCACAGCGTGCCTTCCGTGCGTGGAAGGAGACCCCCGCCCCGAAGCGCGGGGAGATCCTCCTCGAGGTCGCGAGCCTCATGAAACGCTCGAAGGAGGAGCTCGGCCGCACGGTCACCCGTGAGATGGGAAAGGTGATCAGCGAGGGGCTCGGAGAGGTCCAGGAGTCGATCGATTTCATCGAGTACATGGCCGGGGAGGGTCGCCGCCTGTCCGGGGAGACAGTCCCGTCCGAACTTCGCTCGAAGTTCTGCCTCACCGTCCGGCAACCCAAAGGGGTCGTGGCGTGCATCAGCCCCTGGAACTTCCCTACCTCTATTCCGAACTGGAAGATCGCCGCCGCGCTCATCACTGGCAACACGGTGGTGTTCAAGCCGGCGTCCGCGACCGCGCGGTGCGGGGCGGAAGTGGTCAAGCTCTACGAGCGCGGGGGCATCCCGCCGGGCGTCCTCAATTTCGTCACCGGCTCGGGAAGCGTCGTCGGGAACGCGCTCACCGACGACCCGCGGGTGCGAACGGTCTCGTTCACGGGCGGGGTCGAGACCGGTCGTGAGGTCTACGTCCGCGGCGCGAAACGCCTCGTGATGGTCCACCTCGAGCTCGGCGGGAAGAACCCGGTGATCCTCATGGAGGACGCGGACCTCCCGCTCGCGCTCGACGGCGTCCTGTTCGGCGCGTTCGGCACCTCCGGCCAGCGCTGCACGGCGACGAGCCGGCTCATCCTGCACGAGTCGGTCTACGAGAAGTTCCTCGGGATGCTCCTCGAGCGGTTGAAGCGCTTCCCGGTCGGCGACCCGCTCGACCCGAAGGTCGAGATGGGGCCGGTCGCCTCCGCCGACCAGGAACGCAAGATCCTCGAGTACATCCGCATCGCGAAGGCGGAGGGGGACACGCTCCGCACCGGCGGGGAGAAGCTCCGGGGCGGCGCCTACGACAAGGGGTTCTTCCTCCCGCCGACGATCTTCGAGACCCGGCCGGGCTCTCGCCTCGCCACGGAGGAGGTCTTCGGACCGGTGCTCGCGGTGCTCAAGGTCCGCGACTACGCCGAGGCGGTCCGCGTGGCGAACGAGGTCCCGTACGGCCTCTCCTCCTCGATCTACACGCGGGACGTCAACCGGGCCTTCCGGGCCATCGACGACCTCGAGGCCGGGATCACCTACGTCAACGCCCCGACGATCGGGGCCGAGGTCCAGCTCCCGTTCGGCGGGATCAAGAACACCGGCAACGGCGGGCGCGAGGCCGGCTCGGTCGCGATCGAGGAGTTTACCGAGATCAAGACGGTCTTCGTCGACTTCTCCGCGAAGCTCCAGAAGGCCCAGATCGACGCGGAGTAGGGCGCGTGGGCGGCTTCCGGGGATCGGACGACCTCCTCGACCGCGAGATCGCCGTCCTCGAGCGGATCGCGCGGATCCGGGTGAAGCGCGCGGCGGACGAGCTCCGGGGACTCGAACGGGACCTCCGCGAGCTCCGGGCCGAGCGGGCGCGACGACGCGCCGCGACCGCGGTAGCCGCGGCGGCGACGGAGCGGATCGAGGTCGCTGAGTAGACCTCGGCTCGGGGCGTTCGCCGCGCGGTCTTCGACGCGACCTACAGGTACTGCTTGTCGGTGTAGCAGTAGTACCGGTTGTACTGCGCCACGTACGTGGACGGCTGGCCGCACGTGGGGCACGGCGGGGTGCCGGCGGCAGCGGCCGCGACGGCCGTCTGGGCCGGCGGGGTCGGGGCAGAGGGTCCGCTCGCGGGAGTCGATCCGGGGGGCGCCGGGCCGGTCGCGGGCGCTCCCGAGGCCGCCGCGGTCGGAGGCTGGCGGCGACGGCGCACCATCAGGAGCGCGCCGAGCACGACCACGACGACCACGACCACGCCGAGGATGAGCCAGGTCCACGGGAAGCTGCTGCTCGAGGAAGACGAGGACGACGGCGGGGACGAGCCGGTGACCCCGGAGTACTGTCCCTGCGCGACGCTCACCGGCTCCGGTCCCGCGCTCAGGCTGACGGACGGGCCGGACGCCCCGCTCCCCACGTCGGTGCTGGTCACGTTGCCGCTTGCCGTGGCCCCGATGAACCCGGGACCCTGCTGGTAGTAGACCGACTCGCTGTCGGTCAGGGTCGGCGACTGCGCCGGCACGACGGCCGGGCCGAGGGAGTGGGTCGAGGCGACGTCGCTCTCGAGGAGCCCGAAGATCCCGAACATGCCGACCGGGATGAGCACCCAGCCGTCGGTCGCCGAGAACACGCCGTCGTAGAACTGCACGACGATCAGCTGCGAGGTCGTCGTCGTGGGTGGGGTCGTGTAGTTGTCCCAGAGCGTGTACTGGCCCAGGTCCGTCCCGTTCGCGAACAGGTTCCCGCTCGAGGCGACGGAGCCGCTGGTCCAATTGCTGGTCGTGGAGACGGGGGCGCCATCGAAGGAGCCCGAGAAGCTGTAGCCGGTCGTCCAGCCGCCGGTCGCGCTGAACGTGGCGTTGTCGCCCCACGTCTCCCCGACGACCGGGGCGAGGGGGACGATGCCGAGAGGCGTCGCGAAGGCGACGCTGCTCGCCTCGTTCGCGCCGAAGTCGAAGTTCAGGGTGCCGTCCTGGCTCGCGTTGCTGCTGTTGGTGAAGGCGTCCGATCCGGAGAAGTTGAACGCAGCGTTCGAGGCCGCGTTCTCGATGCCGAGCGCCGCGGTGGCCCCGAGCGGACCGCCGGACAGGACGTCCACCGACGCCGTGTTCGTGACGTTCGTGAAGCCGACCGAGGTCAGCTTCCCGAAGACGGAGATCTGGTCCGAGGTGCTGTTGAGCGAGTACGTCTCCTTGAGCGAGACGTTCCACGCGCCCTGGGCCTCGTACATCGTTTGCGTGGACGAGACGTTGGTCTGGGTGTAGATGACCACCCACTCGAAGTAATACTGGGCGCTGACGGAGATGGTGCCCGGCGGCGGGGTCGGGTCGCCGGGGTAGCATCCGGCGTTCGAACAGCTGTAGCTCGCCGACGCCACGCCGCCGAAGGCCCACTGCTGGACCGAGCCGGACGCCGCCGTGAGCGGGGTCGCCGGAGCGGCGGGGTGAACGACGGAAGCCGCGAACGAGGCCGACAGCACGACCGCCAGGACGGCGGCGACGGCGAGACCGATTCGACCGAGGCGGTTCGGCGCGAGGCGCAACGATAGTGGCTTCATAGAACGGCGGGCGAGGCGAGAGAGGCGGCTACCGGTGGATAAGACTTCCCTCGACGCGGAGAAGGGGGTCCCCTATGGTTCCGGGCGGCGTTCCGGTGCGCCGGGACCGGTCGGGCTCAGTACGGACCGGTCCGGTTCGGGTTGTCGAAGTTGGTGAGCAGCATCTGCCCGCGCGAGCGGGGACGGCCCACCGGGGCGATCAGCGGGTCCTCCTCGAGCGCCGGCATCGTGGTCGAGATGGGGACGTCGACGATGATCTCCCGCGTCCGGCCCCCGCGCCCGCGCGAGACGATCGTGGCGCGGATGAGGCCGAGCGACTCCAG
>JASHSX010000130.1 GCA_030040865.1 Thermoplasmata archaeon
ATTCGAACTCGACCAACGTGAGCGTTATCGCGACGCCCACGCAGCCGCCGTACTCGGTGTCCTTCACCGAGTCCGGACTCCCGTCGGGGCACAGCTGGTCGGTGACGTTCAATGGCACGCTCTCGACCTCGACCAGCCCGTCGATCTCCTTCACCGAGAAGAACGGCTCGTACGCGTACTCGGTCGCCCCCATCAACGCCTACACTTCGTCGCTCACATCGGGCACGATCCATGTGAAAGGATTCCCGATCCAGCTGCAGGTCACTTTCACGCCGGTCACCTACACGGTCACGTTCGTGGAAACGGGGCTTCCCGCCTCGACGTTCTGGTCGATAGATCTCAACGGCACTTCGCTGCTCTCGAGCAACTCGAGCCAGTCCGTTCCCCTCCCGAACGGAACCTATCCGTTCGAGGTCGCGGCGATCACCAACTACTCGGCCTCGCCGGTCTTCGGGAACGTGACCGTCCCGACGGGTCCGCTTACGATCACCATCACGTTCACGCATTCGTCGAGTTCCAGCTCGAGCGGTGGCAGCGTCGCCGGACTGCCGCTCTGGGTCTGGATCGCCATTGCGGTGGTGGTGGTCGCGATCGTGGCCTCGGTGATCGTCGTCTTCCGCCGGCGGCCACCGAAGTCCACGAGTACGAATCCGCCCCCTCCGAACGCCTGGACCCCGCCGGGATCGCCTCCGAGCGGTGCGCCGCCCGGCTCGGCTCCAGGGTCGGGGAACCCTCCGGGGCCCTCCGGTCCGGTTTCCTGAACGGGTCGCAGTACTCGGACCCGACCCCGGGGACCCGTCGGCGACTCGGGCCGCCCCAAGCTTATGACGGGGGAGGGACGGCCGTCAACATCACGTAGTTCACCGTGAAGTCGAACCACGACTGCTGGTTCGTCCCGAGGATCTGGAAGCTGAGCACCGGGTACGGGAGGGTGACGTCGAAGGTGACGTTGATCCAGCTGGAGTTGTACTCGAAGGAAGAATAGTAGACCTTGAAGTGGCCGATCGAGTCCTTGTATCCCGCGAGCCGAAGGAGGACGAGCGACTTGGTCGACGCGTTCGTGCTCGGCGGGACCCCGGTCCCCCGCAGGCTGGCGGTCACCTGGTAGGTGCCGGCTCCGAGCGCGATGCTCGGTCCGCCAAAGACCCGACCCACGAGGTGGTGGTCGGGTTTCGTGCTCACGCCGGTAGTGAGCACCGTGCCGCTCACGGAAGTGGGATCGCCGGCGTAGACCCCGGCGGAGCCCGGGAGGAGACCGGCCGAAGCGGTGTACGTCCCCGTCGTGAAGTTCGTGTACGACCCGAGCAACTGGGCAGGGCCCGTATATCCGCGCTGGAACAGGAGGATTCCGCCGACGTAGGTGTTGGCGATCCAGGCCCGGACCCCGAAGTAGGAGGTATTGTAGATTTCCTTCTGCAGGTTGGTCGGGATGCTGTTACCGCCGTGGTCCAGCAGCATCACGAAATCGGTCCCGTTGAGCGCATCGAACGGGAGGTTCGAGAGGTTCATCCCGGGGGACATCGGGTAGGCGTACCGATCGTTGGCCACGAAGCTGAACAGAAGCGGCGAGACGGCTGCGACGCCGCCCGCGCCGATGATCGATACCATCTGTTCGATCTGGTTGTAGCTGGCCGGCGAGTAGCCCTGACCGAGCGCCAGCGCCGCCTGCGACGCGAACGGGGCGTCGGACTTGAACGCGGCGGAGAGCGGGTTGAACGGGTTCAGGAAGGCGTTCACGGCGATGATCGCGATTAGCAGTCCCCCGACGGCCACGCTCGCACGCTGCCGCCTTCGGTCCAACGTCCAACCGGGCGAGACATCGAGGACGGGCGGTGCGACCGTGGTCGGCGCCCCACGTACGTCGGTGGCCGGTTCCTCCTTCCACGATCGGTCCCACCCTGTTACGGCCGCCGCTCGCTCATCGTACACTGCGGCGGGGCGCCCTGCCGCGCCGGCAGGGACCGTCAGGGGCGCTCCCGTCACCTCACGACGGCGCGCGGCATCGGTCGAGGGACTCATCCAGCGCTCGATCCGGAGGAGGCCGTAGACGAAGCCGACGAACATCACGGACGCCGTGATAAACGCGTACTGGTTGCCCATGTGGTAATATCCCGCCGTCGCGAAGAGACTGAAGACGATCCACGGGACCGACAGGATCAGCGTCCGTGGGGCGAGCAACGGGATCATCGCGACGGTGGCGTAGATCACGACCCAGAACACGATCTTCTGGGAGCCGCCCTTGAGCAGGTTGCCGAGCGTGAAATTCTCGGAGTGGACGGGCTGGCTCAGAGGGAGCTGGTAGGTGCTCGGCAGCGGCGGGAGCCCCAGGAGACCGCCACCGTGGGCCACGAACTCGTGGAGGAACACGTACGCCGCCACCGATCCTACCAGGAGGGCGAGGGACTGAACCCCGCCGTCGACCCGCTTGAGTGCGTTCCAGGCCCGACGAACGATGTTGGGCGGGCGGGGCGCATCGGCCGCCGGAGGGACCGTGTTGTAATTGAGCCACGCAAGAACGTATCGCCCCGCCTGAGCGATCCAGGGATAGAGGAAGTACACCCCGACGAAGAAGAACAGCGCCGGGACGATCTCGAGGGTGATGAAGCCGATGAGGATCACCGGGATCGCTTCTATGTACCGGTGGGTGAGCCAGCAGTAGATGACCGTGAAGACCTCGAGGGGGAGGAACGCCTCCCAGTGAAAGCTGAAGATCCCGGAAAAGGCGGGCAACCAGACCAGGTAGACCGCGACGGTGGCAAGGGAAAGGCGCTTCGAAAGGCCGGCGCGGCGCGCCACGCCGTATAGCGGCAGCGCGGCCAGCCCGAGGACCGCGTCCTGGATGGCGAAGAGCGTGAAGGCCGAAGGAGCGAGCGCGTAGGGAACGGCGACGACGTACGCTAGGAAGGAGGGGTGCACCAGGAGGAAGGAGCACCGAGCGTTCCGGCCGCAGTTCGTAGACTCGTAGAACGGGTAG
>JASHSX010000131.1 GCA_030040865.1 Thermoplasmata archaeon
GGGCGCCCGCGCTAGGCCCGCTGCGCGCTGAGCAGCTTGCGCGGGAGCGCCCACTTGAGGAGCCCGGCGCCGGGCCGGACCGACGCCGGGAAGTCGATCCGAACGGCGCCGGCCTTGCCGAGGCGCACCACCGGCACGCTCTCGCCCACGAGCCCGACCCCGACGAGCTCGGCGAGCGCCGGCGCGTGCCCCACGACGACAACCGTTCGCCGCGCCCGCGGGAGCTCGGCCACGCGGTCCAGGATCGGGGCGGCGAGCGCGCCGATCGCAAGCTCCGTCCAGACCTCGATGGGCGGCGGCTCGGCGTAGGCCGTGCGGAGCGCCTCGGCCGTTTGCTTCGCCCGCAGCGCGGAGCTCGTCGCGAGGACGTCGGGGTCCGGGACGAGACGCGCGAGGCCGCGGGCGGCCCGGCGCGTCTGGTCGAGCCCCCTCGCGGTGAGCGGCCGCCGTTCGTCGCGCGGCCACCGCGCGGGGTCCCGGATCTCGGCCGGCCCGTGCCGCCAGACGACGAGCGTGAGCCGCGGACGGGCTTCGGTCATGCGCCAGCGTCCTCCGGCACACGGAGGGGGACGCGGGCGGAAAACGCCACGCGCTCCGTCCGGATCACGCGGCCACGGGGGTCGTGATCACGCGGGCGGGCGAGGCGGTGTCGAGCGGGCCCAGCGGGAGCGACCGGTCGAGGACGACCTGGGCGATGTCCTGCGCGTACGCCACCGTTCGCCCGATCGACTCGAGGATCCGCCCGATCGTCGCCGCCGCGGCCGGAGGCATCGTTCCGCCCTCCACGGCCGGCAGCAGCCGATCGGCGAGCGCGTGGCCCGAGGCGAGCAGCGCCTCGCCCATGTCGAGGAGGTCGTTCGCGACGCTCCCGTCGGAGGCGTTGAGGACCCCGTCCAGGTGCTCCATCGCCTGGCGGTGGAACTGCTTCAGCGACGTGAGCGGCCCCGCGGACTGCGGGAGGTCGACCAGGCGGCGTCCGGACTCGCCGAGGACGACCGCGTGGTCGGCGATCCGCTCCAGGCTGCGGGCGATCGTGAACGGCCCGAGGAGGCTCGGGCCGGAGCCTTCCGACCCGAGGGCCGCGAGCCGCTGGATGTACCATGCCTCGCGGTCGATCTCGTCGTCCCGCCGCTCCCAGTAGGCATCCTCGCCGACGGGAAGGCGCGACCAGCTATCGACCGCGTCGCGATGGAACTCGATCACGAGGCGGCCCATCCGGGCGATCCGCTGCGGGAGCGGGACCCGGTTCTCGAACGCGAGATCGCGCATCCGGACCACGCCCCCCTCGTCCGAGACGATCTCGGGCTGGCGGGTCCGGCGGCAGAACGAGCGCACGACCTCGCGCGTGTCGGAGCGGATGGTCGGCCGCTCCCGGACCTCGAACTCGCGCGCTCCGGCGAGGTACGCCCCGAGGAGCCGGCGGAAGAGGTGCTCGGGCGGCTCGCCCCGACCGACCACGACCGTCGCGACCAGCACCGGGGAGCCCCGGCCCCGCCGGGTCGCCCCCACTACGCCGCGCCCCGAGCGCGGCAGTCGGGCGAGCGATACGGGGGACGGCGGGGGGTCGGCGCGCGGCGTCATCGGAGGAGAGGACGCGTCGAACGGCATATATAGAATTTCAATTGAGACTATATTATGACATATAGGTATAGGGAGCCGCCAAAGGTGTCCGGTGAGCGACGGGGCGCGGACCGGCCCCCGGGCCCGTCCGCAGGGTCGGGCGCGACCGAAATCTATACCCTCGGCTCGGGTTCTCCCCCGCCCGTGACGACCGTCGCGCGCCTCGACCGGATGATCCGAAGCCGCCACCTCCTGAAGCACCCGTTCTACACCGCCTGGTCGAAGGGCGAGGTCCCCCTCCCGACCCTTCGGCGCTACGCCGAGCAGTACTACCAGTTCGAGGCGAACTTCCCGCGGTACGTCGCGGCGACGTACGCTCGGCTCCGGGACCCGCGCCTGCGCCGGACCCTCCTTGACAACCTCGTCGACGAGGAAGGGCGTTCGCCGACGCACCCCGAGCTGTGGCTGGACTTCGCCGCGGCGATCGGACAGCCCCCGAGCGCGGTGCGCCGGGCCCGTCCCGCCCCGGCCACGCGTCGGCTCCTCACGACGTACGAGCGCGCCACGCTCGGCGGATCCGTCGCGCGGGGCCTAGGAGCGCTCTACGCCTACGAGTCGATCTTCCCGGAGGTCGCCGCCGAGAAGTCCCGGGGGCTTCGGGAGGCGTACGGGATCGTCGATCCGCGGGCCCACGAGTTCTTCCGGGTGCACACCGTGGCCGACGTCGAGCACTCCCGGGCCGAGCGCGCGGTGATGCGGAGCGTCCTGCGGGACGACCCGTCCGCGGGTCCGTCGATGGAACAGGACTGTCGAAGGTCGCTCGGGGCCTGGTGGCGGTTCCTCGACGCGTTCCCGGTGGGCGCCTAGTCCGGCCCCGGACTCGAAGAACCGTTCGTCCCTGACGGGATCGGCACGTTACGGGAGCGATCCGGACCCGCTCGCCGAGCACGATACCGAGGACGGCGTCGCCAGGAGAACCGCGCCCGTCGTCGCGTTCACGACCGCCGTGAACTCGGTCCCCGAGGTGGGCCCTCCGATCCCCCCGGTGAGGGTGAACGAGCACGGAGAGTACGCGAACGTCCACACCGGACCCGTCAGGGTCCCGTTCACGTCGAACGAACCGAGCGACATCGACAGGCTGATCCCGACCGACTGGGCGGCGAGATAGGCGAACCCCCCGTCGGCCGCCACGGCGGCCGCGGCCGTCGAGCTGTCGACGACGTTCCCCGGCAGGGGTACGAGGTCTCCCTCGGACGTGGAGCAGACGGTCCCGCTCACGATCGCGGCGAGTTCCACGGAAGAACCGGTCGTGACCACCACGAGGAATCCGGTGGCCGACACGTTCTGGTACTCGAGCAGCCAAGCGCTGGCGGTGCCGTCGGTCAGGTTACCGGAAAAGGCCGGAATGGAGACGGTACCCGGGACCGTTCCGTGCAGGGTCTCGACGGTGCATCCCGGGACCGGCGTGTCGTTCAACGGGAGCGACGTGGAGTTGGTCGCGGCAAGGCCCTCGGCGAGCAGCAGGTTCCAATCCCCGCCGACGAGATACGGGCCCGCCAGCCCTTCGGCGGCTGAAAGCGTACCTCCGGGGCTCCCGACGCCGCCCGGGGGGCTGCCGAACCCTCCGGTCGCGAGGACGAACGTGACCAGGGCCACGGCGACCAACCCGGCGAGCGCGGCGGGGAGAAGTTCTCTCCGCAACGGCCGCGGAGGCGGCGCGGGGGCCGGCGAGGCGCTGGACCGTACCCCTCCGTTCAACACAGTCGGGTCGAGGACTGCCTACAACGATTAATCCTTGGGCGAGGCCCGGAGCGCCGTCGTGGCCATCCTCCGGTCCGACCGGCGTCTATCCGAAGGTTTTTAGAGCGGCACATCCCCGGCCCTCCTGCATGACCGATCCTCGCTCGCGGTCGCAGCCCCTCAACGCGGTCGTTCCGGCACTGATCGTGCTCCTTGTCGCCTCGGTCGTGCTCGCGACGGCCGGCGTGCGGCCCTCCACCGTTCCGGCGGACCCGGCGCTCAGCCCGTCCGTCTCGCCGTCAGGCGGCGGCCAGAACACCGTTATCGCGACCATCCCGATCAACAGCGGGGCGGCCGAAGGGACGTTCGACCCGGCCAACGGCGACCTCTACATCCCGACGGGCGTCGGGATCGATTCCAACGAGAACACGAGCAACGTC
>JASHSX010000014.1 GCA_030040865.1 Thermoplasmata archaeon
GCGTGCAGCTTCTTCTTGAGCTTGAGCGTCAGGAACCGCTCGCTCTCCAGCACGAGCCGCTCGAGGTCCGAGAGCGGCGCGAAGCCGACCCCGAACGACGTGTCGTTCGCGAGGACGGCCTTCTGGTCGAAGACGCCCCGCAGGTCGACCGAACCCTGCCCGATCTTGCAGTCGAAGTCGATCTGGGTGTCGACGTCTAGGTGGGCGCAGACGGAGCCCACGTACTTGCGGGCCGCCTCGATCGCCGTCTCCCTAAACGGGAGCTTCTCGCCGTTCACCTCGGTCGTCGCGCGTCCGACCAGGAGCGCGTAGATCGGGTTGGTGACCTTCCCGCCCCCGAACTTCGGGTCGGAGGCGCCGCCCACGATCTGGGTCTCGTCGGTGTTGTGGTGGAGGATCTTGCCGTATTCGTCGAGGTACATCCGGGAGAGGGCCCGGCTCACTGACTCGGAGACCCCGTCCGCGATGGAGTCCGGGTGGCCGAGGCCCTTCCGCTCCACGAGCTCGATCGGCTGGTCTTCGATGTGCACGGTGCGCAGCGGCTCGACCTGGATGTTCCGGGCCATAGGGGGGCTCTCGTGCCGCGGAGCCGGGGGTGGGTTTAACGGTTGCGCGAAGCGGGGAGGCGCCGCCGGGGCGGGCCGGCCGTCAGCGGTTGTTTCCGGCGAAAATCCGCTTCGCCATGTGCGGCCCCGCCCGCTCGAAACCGCGGGCTCGGTAGTACTCGCGGGTCCCGACCGCGCTGCGCACGTAGACCCGCCGGTACCCCTCCGCCCGGACCCTCTCCTCGGCGGCGGCGAGCAGCGCGCGGCCGAAGCCGCGGTGCTGGTACTCGTCGGGGCGATCGACCGCGGCCCCGACCGGGACCTCGCGGCCGAGGACCTTGAGCTCGCGCACCACCGGGTCCGCGAGGCCCTCCGCCGTGCGGGAGGAGGGGAACCGGAGCCGCAGGAATCCCGCGACGACGTCGTCCCGGGGCGCCTCCCAGGCGAAGAACACCTCGCGGCCGTCCCCGGCCGCGTATTCCGTCGTCGTGAGCTCGAAGTCGCCGGGGTCGGGGGACGCCCGTCGACCGGGCTCGCGGCACCGAAGGCAGCGGCACCGCCGCCCCTCGGCCGCGAGCCGCGCCACCGCACGCTGCCGGACGTTGCTCGCCCGCACGCCCGCGGCGAGCAGCCGCGACGGGATGTCCCGCTGGATCCGTTGGATGCGCACCCAGGGAGGGATCTCGGCCTTGATCGCGGCCAGGACCCGGACGGCCGTCTCGGTGTCGTACGGCGCGTACCGACCGGCCTTCCAGTCGTCGTACAGCGGCGTCCCGGGGAGGACGAGGGTCGGGTAGATCTTGAGGAGGTCCGGCCGGAACGCGGGGTCGGACCAGAGACTCCGGAACCCGGCGAGGTCGCGTTCCGGGTCCATGCCCGGCAACCCGAGCATCATGTGGTAGCAGACCTTGAGCCCGTGGTCCCGCGCGTTCCGCGTCGCGACGGCGACGTCGCCCGACGCGTGCGCGCGGCCGACGCGTTCGAGCACGTCGTCGTGCAGGCACTCGACGCCGATCTCGACGCGGGTCACCCCGGCATCGAGGAGGAACGGGAGGACCCGTTCGTCGCACCAGTCGGGCCGGGTCTCGACGGTCAGGCCGACCATCCGGTGCTCGGCGACCTCGTTCCGCCGGACCGCCTCGCCGAGGGTCGGGGACGGCGCGCCGTTGAGGCCGTCGTAGATGCCACGGAGCACCTCCTCCTGGTAGGAGCGCGGCCGGGCCGGGAACGTTCCTCCCATCACGATCACCTCGACCTTCGAGGTCGGGTGTCCGATCGTGCGCAGCGTCTCGAGACGGTGCCGGGTGATCGCCGCCGAGTCCCAGTGGAACTGGGCCCCGCGGAGCGCGGACGGCTCCTCGCCGGTGTAGCTCTGCGGGCTCCCGAGCTCAACGCCGCCGGGGCAGTACGTGCACCGGCCGTGCGGGCACCGGGCGGGCGCCGTCATGACCGCGACCACGGCCACCCCCGAGAGCGTACGGGTGGGCTTGCGGCGGACGCCGCCGGCGAACGGGACGGCCGCGGCGGCCGGCAGCGCGGCCAGCCACTCGACGTTCGACGGCAGTCCTCCCGCGCCCTCCGCGCGGGCCCACGCGAGCTTCGCGCGGTGGATCGCCTCGGGCGTCGGCGGCGCGTCGGTCAGCGATGGAGCCACGACCGGCTCTCCCCCGTGATGACGTACGGGGCCTTCTGGAGGTCCGCCACCGTACGCGCGCCCGTGAGGAACATCGCGACCTTGAGCTCGTGCACGAGGGTCTCGAGCTCCGTCCGGGTCTCCTCGTAGCCGGTCGAGGCGGCCTTGAGAACGCCGCCCGCGGTCCCGGCCGCCGTCGCGCCGAGCGCGATCGCGCGCGCCACGTCGAGCCCGGAGCGGACCCCGCCGCTCGCCACGACGGGGAGTCCGAGCGGAACGAGCTCGAGCACGGAGATCGGAGCGGGGATCCCCCAGTCCCAGAACGTCTTGCCGACGCGGGCCTCGCGTACGGCTCCCTGCTCGAGGGCGCGGTAGTGCTCGACCGCCGCGAAGCTCGTTCCCCCGGTGCCGCTCACGTCGAACGCCCGCACCTTCTGGTCGCGGAGCGCCCGGGCGACCGCCTGCGAGATGCCGGCGCCGGTCTCCTTCACGAGGACCGGGAACTCCGCCGCGAGGGCGCCGATCCGCTCGAGCACCCCGCGGGCCCGTCGGTCGCCCTCGGGCTGGACCATCTCCTGGAGGAAGTTGAGGTGGATCGCGAGGACGTCGGCGTGGATGAGCGCCATCGCCGCCCGCACGTCGTCGGGGCCGACGACCCGGTCGCCCGGCTTCTGCGGGATGATCTGAGGCGCCCCGATGTTGGCGAACTTGAGCGGGACGGGGTACTCGGCGACCGTGGCGTAGCTCTCGGGGTACTGACCCTTCAGGATCGCGGCCCGCTCGCTGCCGACGCCCATCGCCACGCCGACCTCGGCCGCAGCCTTCGCGAGGTTCCCGTTGATCTTCGCGGCGTCGGGGAACCCCCCGGTCATGCCGGTGATCACGATCGGCGCCTTCAGGCGGTGGCCGAGCAGGTCGACCGACGGGTCGATCTCGTCGAAGTCGATCTCGGGGAGCGTGCGGTGGACGAGCTGGATGTCGTCCCAGTACCGGTAGCGTCCCTCGACGTTCTTCCCGAGCACGACCTTCACGTGCTCGGCCTTGCGGTGCGAGAGGTCGATCCCTCCCTCGTCCGGACGGCTACCGGGCCCCGGCGTGCGCCCAGCTCCCGTAGACGTTCTCCCCCCGGATCGCTCGCGAAAGCTCGCCATCCTTGAGTCCGCTAATAATGACTGCGTCCGCGCCGGCCGCGGCGATCGCCCGCATCGCCGTCGCCTTCCCCCGGATCCCGCCCGTGACGTCGGGAACGCCGGGCGTCGCGGCGAGCCGTTCCACGACGGACGCGGTCACTTCCGGCGCGACCGGTCGCCGACCGCCCGGGGGTCCCTCCCAGATGCCCGGCACGTCGCTCACGAAGACGACGCGCCCTACCGGCAGCTCCCGGGCGAGGGCGAGCGCGATCGTGTCCGCGCTTAGGATCGAAGCCACCCACGCCTCGTCCGGGACGACGTCGCCGAACGACACCGGGAGGAGGCCGCGGTCGAGCGCGGCCGTGAACGGCGCCGGGTCGAGGACCGAGAGCGTCCCCGCCCGGTTGCGCGCGTGGGTCGCCATCGGAACCGACGCGGGAGCCGCACCGGCGTGGACGAGCTCCCGGAGCACCGCGAGGTGGAGTCGGCGCACCTCGGCCGCCACGATCGCCCCGCCGCGGGCCCGCTCGGCCGCGCTCTGCGAGGGCTCGGGCGCGCGCGCGAGCCCGAAGCGCGCGGCGCCCGGGTGACCGAACGACCCCGCCCCGTGGAGGACGATCGTCGTCACGCTCCCGGCCGCCGCGATCTCCTCCGCGAGGCGCGCGAGCACCTTCGGACGGACCCGTTCGACCTCGCGTTTCCGCGTGATCACGCTGCCGCCCAGCTTCACCACCGTGAGCGGCCGATCGGCGGGAGCCGCCGACGCCATCGAGCCGGTCGCGCCCTCACGCGTGGTCGGGTCCGGCGCGGGGGCTCAGGAACATGAGCGCGCCGACGATCACCGGCGCCACGCCGGCGAAATAGATCCAGTTCCCGGTCAGGAACCAGTACGCGAGCGCGCCGAGCCCCACCCCGCACAACACCGCCGAGAGCACGATCCAAGGGATCGAGATCGTCCCGGCGCTCTCCGACGGGGACCGCTCGGTGGACGCGACGGGGTGCGCCATCGGCGCCGGGGACACGGCGCTCCTTCAAATGGGTTCGGTCGGGTCCGGGCGGCCGTTCTGGCGCCGACCACGTCGCCGACGTTCGGTGACGACGCGCGCGCGCGATTTTCTTCCAAAAGGTAGATATGGAAAGCTCTCCTCGCGCAGCCGCCCGAGGCCCGGGTAGGCTTGGACGGTGTCTCCTGCTCCCGAAGATCGCCCTGCGGAAGCGAGCGGACTCCCCGTCAGCGAAGCCAAACATCCCGCGGTCGCCCCCGTGGGTGACCGCACGTCGGGGGGAGGTCCGGTCGGCGCGTCGACGCCGAGCGCGCCGGCCCCTTCCCCCGGCGCCCCCACCTCGGCGGGGGAGTTCCTGGACTCGATCCTCTCGGCGAAGAGCGACCTGTTCCGAGGGAGCCGCGAGGTGCTGCGGGACTCCTACGTGCCGCCCCGCCTCCCGCACCGGGAGCAGCAGATCCGGCAGGTCTCCGAGGTCCTCGCGCCGTCGCTCCGGGGCGACGTTCCGTCGAACCTCCTGATCTACGGCAAGATCGGGACCGGGAAGACCGCCGTCGTCGCGCAGGTACGCCAGGACATCCAGCGTCGGGCCGAGTCGACGGCGCCGCTCACGTTCGTGACGGTGAACTGCGGGAACATCGACACGGCGTACAGCCTCCTGCAGACCGTCGGGAACACCTTCGCGAAGTCGGAGACGGACCGCATCCCGACGGGATGGTCGCTCGACCGCGTCCAGGCCGCGATGCGCCGGCTCCTCGAGGGACGCGGGGGAACGATCCTGCTCGTCCTGGACGAGATCGACCGGCTCGTCGCCCGCAGCGGCGACAACGTCCTCTACACGCTGAGCCAGCTCAACACCGAGCTCGAGGTCGCGCGCCTCGTGATCGTCGGGATCTCGAACGACCTCAAGTTCACGAACCACCTCGACGCGCGCGTCCGCAGCCGCCTCAACGAGGAGAAGATCCTGTTCCCGCCGTACACGGCGATCGAACTGCAGGACATCCTGCGCGAGCGGGCCCGGGAGGCGTTCAAGGACGGGGTCGTCGATCCCGGGGTCGTCGAGCGGTGCGCGGCGTACGCCGCGCTCGAGAACGGCGACGCCCGGCGCGCGCTCGCTCTCCTGCGCCTGGCGGCGGAGATGGCCGAGCGCGACCACGCGAAGCGGATCACGCCGGACCACGTCGTGAAGGCGAAGAACCGCCTCGAGCAGGACATCATCGTCGACTGCTGCCGGACGCTGCCGCCCCACTGCAAGGTACTGCTGTACGCGATCCTACAGTCGTTCGAGCGTCGGCGC
>JASHSX010000015.1 GCA_030040865.1 Thermoplasmata archaeon
CGGTGGGACTCCGCGATCACGTAGTCGTGGGAACCGTCCGAGGTCACGGCCGACCGCTCCTCGAGGAGTTCTCCCAGCTCCCGATCCGCGTACCGCAGCATCTCGGCGAGCGCCGGCTCGGCAGGGAGACGCGCCTCGACGAGCTCCCGGAGACGGCCCGCCCGGGCGGCCCGCTGCGTCTCGCCCGTCGCCCGATCGTACGCGGCGACCGCGAGGTCGGTGGCGGACGGACGGTGCGGGACCGGCTCCGCTCGCGCGACAGCGTCGGCCCCAGCGCGAGGTTCGGGCCACACGCCGAGCGACGGGTCGAGGAGCGTTCCGTCGGCCGCCGCCAACAGCCCCTCCGTCGTGTCGACGAGGTCGATGCCGAGGTAGGCCAGGAACGGGAGACGGTGCGGCAGGGCGAGCCGCGGCGCCCACAGGAGCGGGGCGGCCCCGAAGCGGGTCCGCACGTCGCGCACGGCCCGGACGAACGGAACGCCGTCGGCCCAGAGCGCGCGGGCGTTGCCGAGAACGATCAGCGAGGGGGTCGGGTCGACCGTTTCCCCGGCGGCCCGCTCCGGTACCGGCGCGTGGACCAGCAGCGCTCCGTGCTCGAGCGGCACGAGCGAACCGGCCTCGCCGGAGATCTCCGGCGCCAGCACCGGCAGCTCGAGGGTCATCGAGGCCGTGCCGTCGCCGATCACGAGACGACGTGCTCCGACCCGACTCTCCACCGCGGACAGGCTGGGACCGGTTGCCGGTTCGCCGGGGCGACGGCTCTCGAGCAGCGCCGGGACCGAGAGCGAGAGTGCGCCGAACGTCGCACGGCCGACGAGGGCGAGCCCCTCGAGCCGTTCGATCGTCCGCGTCACGGCCGGCGGCACCGTCGGCGCCCGTCCTAGTTCGTCTCGGGCGAACGGGCCGTTCGCTTGCGGGGGCGGCCGGTGGCGGCGGCTGCGGGGAAGAACGCCTCCCACGCGGCGACGAGCCCTTCCCGCTTGTCGGCACCGGCTTCGGTGCGGCCCCGGCGGCCGAACAGCGGATCGTGGGCGTCGCGGACCTCGCGGAGGAACTCCTCGGGCCGTTCGCTCGCTTTCTCGAAGCCGTAGAGGATGAGCTCCCGCAGGAAGCTCGACCGGCCCCGCCAGCCGATCCGCCGACGCACGGCCGGGTTCAGGTGGCGTTTCGCGAGACGCCAGACTTCGTTCGTGGTCCGGTAATCGCGCGCCGAGAGGCCGATCATCACCTGCGGCATGTTCCCGTCGGCGAGCGAGACGGCCCCTTTTACCTGTCGGGGCGACGTGCGGCGGCCGGACCTAGGGGACTAGGAGCGCCGGACCGACCGGCACGAACAGCGCGACGAGGACGCCGACCAGGTAGAGCGCGCTCAGTACGAAGTGCCGCCGGAACAACACCCTCGTCGCGGTGGGGTCCCGGGCGAGCGCCCGGTCCCCCACCCCGGCCACGGCCGCCATCGCCGCGAGCGCCACGAAGTACGGCAGCCGGAGCCCGAGGGCGAGCCCGAACAGCGCGAGGAGGACGAGCGCGACGCCGTGCAGGAGTGCGACCAGCCGCACGGACGCCCTGGCCCCCCAGCGGACCGGGATCGAGAACAGGCCGAGCGCCCGGTCGCTCGCGAGATCGCCCAGGCTATGGACCGTCTCGAACGCGGTCCCCCACGCGAGGAGGCCGACGACCGCGAGGAGGACCGACGGGGCGAGTTCGCCCGTCACGGCGATGAACACCGCGGCGGGGGTGATCGCCTCGACGAGCCCGAGGAACGCGGTCGTGAACGACGTCACCCGCTTCGTGTAGCTGTAGCCGAAGACGAGCGCGAGAGCGACGGGGGAGAGGACGAAGGCGAGCGGGTTGAGGAAGTAGGCGGCCGCCACGACGACCGCGCCGCTCCCGAACGCGATCGCGAGCGCGATCCCGGGCGCGGTGCGTCCGGCGGCGACGGCCCGATCGCGGGTGCGCGGATTCTGGGCGTCGAGCCGCCGGTCCGCCCAGCGGTTGAAGCCGTGGCCGGCGTTCCGCGCCGCGACGAACGCGATCACGACCAGGGCGACGACGCGCAGGGAGGGGACCCCGCGGGCCGCCAGGAAGAGGAAGGCGAGCGCGAACGGGAGGTTCAGCCCCAGGTTCTGGATCTCGAGGAACGTTCCGAGCTCCCGGGCCCGGCTCCGCGGCGGGATCGCGGCCGCGCTCACGGCGGCGAGGAACCGAAGAGGCGGGCGAGCGCCGGGTCCTCGCGGATCGTCCGCTCGATCGCCCGAACGGTGGCGGGGTCGGAGCGGATCTCCTCCGGCCACGGGCGTGGGAAACCGTCCTCCGGACGCTTGCGCGTCGCGTCGATGCCGATCTTCGCCCCGACGTTCGGCACGGCGTTCGAGATCGAGAGCTGGTCGACGGGTCCGTGGGAGAGCTCGAGGTCGCGCTCGGGATCGGCCTGGAGGCCGACGCGGTAGAGGACCTCGCTGAGATCGTGCGGGTCGACGTCGTCGTCGACGACGACGAGGTAGCGGACGAACATCATCTGGCCGAGGCCCCAGAGCGCGTGCATCACCTTGCGCGGGTGCTCGGGATACGCCTTGCGGATCGCGACGATGCCGACGTTGATGAACAGCCCCGCGGGAGGCAAGTAGAGGTCGACGACCTCGGGCAGGACGAGCCGGATCACCGGCCGGAAGATCCGGGTCACCGCTTCGCCGAGGACGCTGTCCTCGGTCGGCGGCTTTCCCGTCACCGTCCCGAGGTACACCGGGCGCTCCCGGTGGGTGATCGTCGTGACGTGAAAGACCGGGAACGGCTCGGGCGCCGAGTAGTACCCGGTGTGGTCCCCGAACGGACCCTCGATGTGGCGCTCCTCGGGGTCGACGTACCCCTCCAGCACGATCTCGGCCTGGGCAGGGACCTCGAGGTCGACCGCGCGAGCGGGGACGAGCTCGACCGGCTCGCCCCGCAGGAATCCGGCAAAGACGAAGTTCGACAATCCTTCCGGCACCGGCGCGAGCCCCGAGAACACGGTGGCGGGGTCGGCGCCGACCACCGCGGCGACCGGCATCCGCTCCCCGCGGGCCGCCCACTTGCGAAGGTTGTTCGCCCCGATCCGGTGCACCTGGACGTGCAGCCCCAGCGTGTCGGGGCCGTACTGCTGCAACCGGTAGATGCCGGTGTGGGACTCCCCGGTCTCGGGGTCCTTCGTGATCACGACCGGGAACGTCACGGTCCGACCGCCGTCGTGGGGCCAGCACGTGAGGATCGGCAGCCGGTCAAGGTCCACCGACGGTTCCACCACCTCCTGGCACGGTCCGGAACGGACCCGCTTCGGCGCGAGGGTCCGCAGCGTCGAGAGCGTCTCCAAGGTGCCCGAGAGGTCCCGGACCGCTCCCAGGAAGCCCGCGGGCGGTCGAAGACGGACGAGCCGCTCGATCCGTTCTGCGAGCGCGTCCACCGTGGGGGCGTCGAACGCGAGCGCGATGCGCCGGGCCGAGCCGAGCAGGTTCGTGACGACGGGCATCGACGCGCCGGGTACGTTCTCGAAGAGGAGCGCCGGGCCGTCCCGACGGAGGGCCCGCTGGGTGATCTCGGTGATCTCGAGATCGCGGGAGACGGGGCGGGTGACGCGGACGAGGTCGCCCTTCGCCTCGAGCGCGCGGAGGAACTCGCCGAGCGATCCGAACGGCACGACCGCCGCCGAGCCCTCGGGGTTATTAAACGAACGGAGGCCGCACGGGCAGGTTCATATCGGAACCCTGACTCCGCGACCCCGGAACGATGCAGTCCGTCACGCTCGAGATGCGGACCGAGGACCTGGCGCTGCTCGGCGTCGTACCGCCCGGCCTGTTCGAGCGGTACGAGGAGGTGGAGCTCCTGGAGACGCTGAGGCTCGAGCAGGGCTGGCGGCTCCAGCTCCTCCGGATCCGTCGACGCGGCCCGCTCAAGTCGGCGGCCGAGCTCGAGCGGGAGTCTCGGCGGATCCGGGCCCTCTACGGCCTCGAATCGTTCGAGCTCGTGGAGCGACGGCCCCGCACCCGGGACTACATCGTCCTCGTCCGGCAGCGGAACCCGGAACGGCTGCGCCGGCTCCTCGCGCTCGCCGGCGGCGAGATCTCGCCGACCGCGCCGTTCCGCCTCGCGGCGGACAAGGTCGTCGCGTCGTTCCTCGGCGAAGAGCGCGCGATCCGGCGGGTGCTGAAGCGTCTCGACCGCGAGGAGTTCCCGTATCGGCTCGTGCGCGCCTCCGGTCGGCCGTACGTCGCGGAGCCGGGGACCGGCGCCCTCACGCCGCTGCAGGCGCGTTCGCTCGCGCGGGCGTGGGTGCTCGGCTACTACGCCGTCCCTCGTCGGATCACGCTCTCCCGCATGGCGCGTACCAGCGGCCGCAGCGCGCCGGCGTTGGGGAAGATCCTGAGGCGGGCCGAAGGCCGGCTCGTCGCGCACTGGCTGGCGACCGAAGGCACTCCGGCCGAGCCGAGCCTCGAGCCGCTCGCGGACGCGGGCGAGCGTTAAGCGGGGCCGTCCCTGCCGTCCGCGTGGCCCGGGTCGTCCGGACGGTCGTGGTCGAGCGCCTCCCCGAGTTCGCGGCCATCCCGCTCCCGACGCGCGCCACGCCCGGCTCCGCCTGCTTCGACCTCCCGGCGGCGGAGTCCGCCGTCCTCGTCCGGGGTCACGTCACGCTCGTCCGGACGGGGCTCTCGATGCGCGCCCCGGCCGGCACGTTCCTCGAGGTCCGCCCCCGGAGCGGGCTCGCCTCCCGCGGCGTGCTGATGGCGAACGCGCCCGGGACGATCGACCGCGACTACGCCGGTGAGGTCCGGGTCCCGCTCACCTACCTGTTCGACGGGGAGTACCGGATCGAGGCGGGGGACCGGATCGGCCAGGTGCGCCTCGTGGAGGAGACCCCCGCCCGCTTCCGCGCCGGAAGGGTGGTGTGGTCCGGTCAGCGGACGGGTGGCTTCGGCAGCACCGGACGCTAGGCGGAGAACTCGGAGAGGGCCCGCTGGACCTGCCGCGGTCTCGGCGCCGGCAGCGGGGCCCCGCCCCGGGCGGCCTGCTCGACGCGCTCGAGCATGTCGTGCATCCGCCGTTCTCGGGCGAACGCCGACCGGTGGAGGCCGACGTCCCGGGTACCCTGCGCGACGAGGACGATCGCCCGGCCGGTCCGCGCCCGACCGGTCCGGCCGCGCCGCTGGATCGTCCGGATCACGTCCGGGATCGGCTCGTAGAAGACGACGAGGTCGGTCGCCGGGATGTCGAGCCCCTCCTCCGCGACGGAGGTGGCGACCAGCACGTTCACTCCCCCCGCGCGGAACGCGTCCAGGATCCCGACCTGCTCCTTCTGCGAGAGGCCGGTGTCCACGCCCCGGTTCGCCTGGCCGACGAACCGGGCGGGCCGGACCGAAGGGTCGCCGAGCTTCTCGAGCTCCTCCACCAGTCGGTCGACGGTGTCGCGGTACTGCGAGAAGACGATGACGCGCGCTTCGGCCCGCCGAGCGAGCTCGTCCCGGACGATCCGGACGGCCCGCGCGACCTTCGGATGCTCGAGCGTGATCCGCTCGAGCTCGCGCCGGACCTCCTCCACGTCGGGATCGTTCCAGAACGCGCGTTGGGCGGGCGTAACGCGGTGTCCCACGACCGGTGCCTGCCGGGCGAGGTACTCGCGCAGGGAGTCGACGCCCTGGCTCTCGATGAGCTCGAGCGCGTGGAGCCCCTTCATCGCGGCCGCCTGGGCCGTGACCGCCGCCCACAGCCCGCCGGCGGAGGCGCTCCCGTCGCGTCGTTCGGCGTCGATGCGCCGGTGGAGCCGGGCACCGACCTCGAGGAGGACGCGTCGCGACGCCTCGCCCGCCGGTAGGAGGTCAAGGCGGCGGAGCACGTCGACCTGACGCTGCACCGCCGTCCGCATCAGGATCGCCAGCCGCTGGACCTCGGGCGGGAGCGGGACCTCGACGGTCTCGATGCCGACGCCGTGGATGTACGGCAGGACGTCCGCCGACCGTTCGGTGCGGTACTCGAACCGCTCGATGCCGAGGTTCGTCCAGACCTCCTGGATCCGAGCCAGGCTCCCGCCGGGCGAGGCGGTCATCGCGAGGACCCGGGCCCGGGGGCCGTCCCGGTTCGCGCGGCCGATCGCCACGTACGGGTAGTCCCCGACCGCCCGGTGCGCCTCATCGAACACGAGGAGGGAGAACGTCGCGAGCGGGAACCCACCGGCCGCGAGATCGTTGGCGACGACCTGCGGCGTCGCCACGACGACCTGGGGCGGCCGGAGGAGCTCCGCCCGTCGCTCGGGCGGGATCGCCCCGGTGAGGGCGATCGGCTCGGGGGCGAACAGCGAGGCCGCCACGCTCCGAGCGTGCTGGACGACGAGCGGTCGCGTCGGCGCGAGGAACAGTACCGAGCGGGTCGGTTCGCGCCGGAGGAACTCCGCGATCACGCGGAGGGCGATCGCCGTCTTCCCGAGGCCGGTCGGCAGGACGACGAGCGTGTTCCGGTCGACGGCCGCGTCGGCGATCGCCTGCTGGTAGAGCCGATCCTCGAGGACCCCGGGGCGGACCCGCGGGTGCTCCACGGTGCCCATCCCCGTCTGCCCCGCTCCGCTGGAGCGGCCGGGACTTTAATAGAGGCCGCGTTCCGCGGCCGATGCTCCCGATCCTCGCGGTCGTCGCGATCGCGATCGGGGCGGTCTTCGTCCTCCTGTATCAGGGGGTCGCGCTCCTGCTCGGCGCCCAGATGCCGAAGCTCGACCCGGCGCCGGCCGATGGGCTGCCGGTCGGCGGAACGACCGTCGGGGTCGTGATCGCCGCCCGCAACGAAGCGGAGGACCTCCCCGGAACGCTCGACGCCCTCCTCGCCCAGGAGTACCCGGCCCTCGACATCGTCGTCGTGGACGGCCGATCGACCGACGGGACCCGAGCCGTGATCGAGGCGCGGGCCCCGCGCGTCCGACGCGTGGAGGAGCCCCCGCTCCCCGCCGGCTGGATGGGAAAGAACTGGGCGTGCTGGAACGGCGCGTCCGCGGTCCGGGGCGACTGGCTCCTGTTCCTCGACGCCGACGTCCGCCTCTCGCCGGCCGCCATCCGCACCGTCCTCGCGTGGGCGCAGCGCGAGTCGGCCGACCTGGCCTCGGTCGGCGTCCGGATCGAGACGGTCGGGTTCTGGGAGCGGGTGGTGCTCCCGTTCTTCCTGCAGATCGCGCTCGTCTACTTCCGGGTCCCCCGGACGAACCGGCCCGCGTCGCGGGCCGCGTTCGCGAACGGCCAGTTCTGGACGACCCCCCGCGCGACGTACGAGCGCGTCGGTGGCCATGCGGCGGTCGCCGGCCGGGTGAACGAGGACGTCGCGATGGCCCGGAGGTACCGCGCCGCGGGTCTGCGGCTGCGCATCGCCTGGGCCCCCCAACTCGGGTGGACGCGGATGTACCGCGATCGCCACGAGATGTTCGAAGGGCTGCTCAAGAACACCCGGGATTCCGACTTCACCGGGCCCCGGGACGTGGCCCAGCTCGTCGCGCTCCTTGCCTTCTTCATCCTCCCGCTCGCCGTGCTCCCGGTGGGGCTCGCGACCGGCACCCCCTGGGTCGTCGGGATCGGGGTGCTCCTCTACGGAGCCCTCTTCGCGAAGCACGTCGTCTTCACGGCCGTCGTCCGGGGCGTCCCGGCGTACGGCCTCCTCTTCCTGCTCGCCGTCGGCTTCTATCTCGTCCTTTTCGCGACCTCGCTCGTGGAGAAGCTGCGGAAACGTCCGGTCCGCTGGAAGGGCCGCGCCTATCCGGCGCGGTGAGCCGGCTCCGAACCGATAAGTGGTCGGACCGGCTCGCGCGGGCCGACCCATGGCGGAGTCCTCCGAAGCGAACTACGACCTCTGGATCGGCGGGAAGGAGGTCCCGAGCTCGGCGGGCGAGCGTCGGACGCTCCTCGACCCTGCGACGAACCGGCCCCTCGCCTCCGCCTCCGCCGCCGGTGTCGACGACGCCCGGGCCGCGATGGAGGCGGCCGAGCGCGCCTTCCGCGAGTCCCCCTGGGCGGCCGACGACGGCGCCCGACGGGCACGGGCCCTCACGAAGCTCGCCGCGCTCCTCGAGGCCGACTCCGAGTCGTTCGCGCGGCTCGAGACGCGCAACATGGGGAAGCCGCTGCGCGAGTCGCGGGGGGACGTCGCCTACGTCGTGCGGACGCTCGAGTACTTCTCCGGACTCGCGGACAAGGTCGAGGGCGAGACGATCCCGGTGCCCGGCCCGCGCCTCGACTACACGCTCCGCGAGCCGCTTGGGGTCACCGTCCACATCGCCCCGTGGAACTATCCGCTCCTCCTCTCCGTCCGCTCGATCGCGCCGGCGCTGGCGGCGGGCAACGCCGTGGTCCTGAAGCCCGCGAGCCTGACGCCGCTCACGGCGATCGCCTTCGCGCGGCTCGCGAAGACGGCCGGGGTGCCGGACGGCATCCTGAACGTGGTGACGGGGAGCGGGAGCACGGTCGGCGAGGCGCTCGTCGGCGATGCCCGGTGCCGCTCGGTCACCTTCACGGGCAGTGGGGAGGCCGGCGCCCGGATCGCCGAGCTCGCCGCGCGGCGGTTCCTGCCCGTCACGCTCGAGCTCGGCGGAAAGGGGCCGGTGATCGTCTTTCCGGACGCCGACCTCGATCGGGCCGTGAAGGGGATCGGCTACGGGATCTTCGGCAACGCCGGCCAGATGTGCTGGGCGGCCTCCCGACTGCTGGTCCACGAGAGCCTCCGCGGCCCGTTCCTGGAGAAGCTCTCGGGGATCGCCAACGGGCTCAAGCTCGGGCCGGGGACGCAGGACGGGGTCGAGATGGGACCGCTCGTCTCCCGCGACCACCTGACGCACGTGATGGAGTACATCGACGACGCGCGGGACGGGGGCGCCACGGTCGTGGCCGGCGGAAGCCGCGCGACGGAGGCGCCCCTCGCCGACGGGAACTTCCTCCGGCCGACCGTCCTCGCGGACCTTGCGCCGACGGCGCGGGCCGGACGCGAGGAGATCTTCGGTCCGGTCCTGTCGGTCACCTCGTTCGCCGAACCGGAGGAGGCGATCCGTGCGGCGAACGACACTCCCTACGGGCTCCTCGCCGCGGTGTGGACACGCGACCTCGGCACCGCGCACTCCGTCGCCCGCCGGCTCGAGTCGGGGATGGTCGTCGTGAACGAGGCCCCGACGACGTACCCGCAGTCCCCGTTCTCGGGCGTCAAGGCGAGCGGGGTCGGATTCGAACAGGGGCGGCGTGCGATCGAGACCTACTCGCGCGCGAAGAACGTCCTCGTGAACCTGGGCGCTCCCCGGAAGCGCGGGTAGCGACGCGCTCCCGGTTCGTACGAAACCCCAAAAGGCGCCGGTCCGGCTGGGCCGGTGCCCGTGACCGATCCCCCACCGTCTCCCGCCGCCTGGGGCGCGTGCCGGTTCTGCGGCGTCGCGGTCCCGCCCGGCTCCCCCACGTGCACGATCTGCGGGGAGAAGGCGCCCCTCTCGGCCACCGAGATCCCGACGGCGCCGAAGAAGGTGCGCCGCCGCCTCTTCATGACCGGAGCGTTCCGAACGGTCATCGTCGTCGGCGTCATCGTCGCCCTCGCCTACGCGATGATCTCGGCGGTCCTCACCGGTCCCCCCGTGGCGGCCGACCCGCTCACGACGTCCGGGATGTACGTCCTCGGCCCCGGGAACACGACCGTGATCTCGGGCGAGATCACGGGCGGCGACTACGTGATCGGCAACTACTCGGCGGTGAACCCTCCGGGCGTGAACGTGACGCTCGTCGTCTACAACTCCACCCAGTGGACCACGGTCATCACGGGCGGCCTGCCCGGGACCCCGCAGTGGTCGGCGAGTCCGGGGTCCGCGGTGCGGATCATCTACTCCGCGCCGGTGACCGACACGTTCTACTTCGTCTTCGGCAACCCGTACCCGACCTGGAGCCACATCACGATCGACGTGTACATCGTGACGGAGTACGAGTCGAACTCCGCCGACGATGGGTTCGGTTAGTCAGTCCGAACCGTCCGGAGGCGCCGCGGCGGCCGGCGCACCCTCGAGGCGGCGGAGGAACTCCGCCGGAACCGCGTCGGTCAGGTAGACCGTCTTCCCCGCCTGCATGATCACGATCCCCGCCCCGCGCGCCCCGGTCGTGTCGACCTCGAGGATCACGGGCTCGGGGGTCCGCACCGCACCGGCGGCGCGGGCGTCCTCGGCGGTCTTCGACAGGTGGACCCGCTTGCGGTCCGACGGCCGGAGCCCGACCTCGAGGACGATCGCGGCCTCCTCGGGCGTGACCGGGTAGTACAGGTGTTCCGGGACGTTCTCGGTCGGGAGGTCGAGCGTGACCTCGACCGTGTGGCCGTAGGTGGCGCGAATGCGGTCGTCCCGCACTTCGTAGCGGCCCTTCGCGTCGGTCTCGGCGATCGCGACCAGGTGCGCCACCCGAAGCCAATGGTACGCCGGGTGCTTCTGGGAGACCGCACGGACGATCTGCGGCAGGGAGACCCAGCCGTTCGGGTCCATCGTGAGCTGGTAGCGGTCGGGGAAGTGGCGAAGGATGCCGGTGAGGACACGCCCCAGGTGGTCCAGCTCCCGGTCGTTCATCAGGAACCGACCGGGCTGTCCGCAGACCGGGCAGTTTTCGGCCCGGAAGTACCCGTGCTGCGAGCACTCCTTGAGCATCGGCGTCGCGCCCCGTCAGGCCTTGATCTTGTCGGCCTTCTTCTCGAAGTCCGAGAGCAGGTCGGTGTAGAGGTCCGTGAGGTCCTTCAGCACGCGCTTGAGGACCTGCTGGGGCTTCTCGCCCTTCGTCCGCACCGTGAGCGTGGGCCGGTCGAGGTACGGGTGCCCCAGGAAATAGCGGGCCTCGACGACCTTCTCCTCCTTCTGGAGGGCCTCGACGAGCGGGATCAGGAGGGTCTCCTCGCCCTTCGGGAACTCCACCTTGAGGAAGTCGTGCTCCTTCTCGACGACGCGCAGCTCCATCGGGGACCGGGAGACGGCCCACCGAAGCTCGGTTCTTAAGCGTGGCGGCGAACCGGGGTCGCTTTACCTCGAGGACGACCGCGTTTCCGACGCACCTATATCCGCGCCCGTCTCCCC
Organism: Thermoplasmata archaeon; assembly: GCA_030040865.1. Taxonomy (GTDB): domain Archaea; phylum Thermoplasmatota; class Thermoplasmata; order Lutacidiplasmatales; family UBA184; genus Lutacidiplasma. The sequence goes on from JASHSX010000015.1 coordinate 11,075, forward strand.
GGACCCGGCGTATGCGGTTCCTGGTCGTCGGCGGCGGGGCTCGCGAGCATGCGATCGCCGCGACCCTCGTCCGCGCCGGCGCCGAGATCATCGTCGCGAGCGCGAACGCGAACCCCGGGCTCGAACGCCTCGCCCGCGCGTCGCGACGCCTCGACCCGACCGAGCCCACGGGGGTCGTCGCACTCGCCCGCGCCGAGTCGGTCGACGTCGCGGTGATCGGTCCCGAAGCTCCGCTCGCCGCGGGGGTCGCGGACGCGCTGCGCGCGGCCGAGGTCCCGACCGTGGGCCCGTCGCAGGCGGCCGCCCGCATCGAGTCGTCGAAGCTGTACTGCCGCGAACTCCTCGCACGAGCCGGGATCGACGCCCAGCCCGCGTGGTCCGCCCCCGCCTCAATCGAGGAGGTCGAATCCGCGGTCGCCCGGTTCCCGGGGCCGTTCGTCGTGAAGCCGAGCGGTCTCACCGCCGGCAAGGGCGTCTGGGTCCAGGGGTCCGACTTCACCGACCCCAAGGAGGGCGCGATCTACGCGAAGTCGATCCTCGTCCAGGGCGGACGCGTCCTGCTCGAGGAGAAGCTCGACGGCGAGGAGTTCAGCCAGATGGCGTTCGTCACCGACTCGGGCGTCTACCCGATGCCGACGGTGCAGGACTTCAAGCGGGCGCGGGAAGGGGACCAGGGCGGCAACACCGGCGGCATGGGGTCGTACTCGCAGCGCGACCACCTGCTGCCGTTCCTCTCGTCGGCCGACCGGGACCGCGCCCTCGAGGTGCTCGCCCGGACCCGCGAAGCCCTCGCGCAGGACGGGAACCCGTTCCGCGGGATCCTCTACGGAGGGTTCATGCTGACGGCCCGCGGCCCAGTGCTGCTCGAGTTCAACGCCCGGTTCGGCGATCCCGAAGGGATCAACGCGCTCACGCTCTACGAGGAGGGGGACTTCGCCGAACTCCTCTTGGGAGTGGCGGACGGTCGGGTCGACCCGAACCTCCTCTCGTTCCGCCTCCGCGCGACGGTCCTCAAGTACCTCGTCCCGCCCGGTTACGGCGACCGCCCTCAGCCGGGCGGCCTCCTGTTCCTCGACGTCGAGGCGATCGAGGCGACCGGCGTGCACGTCTTCTTTGGGAGCGTCGACGCCGCGGGGCCGGGGACCGTGAAGCTCGGCTCCTCCCGAGGGGTCGCGCTCGTCGGCGAGGCGAGCGCGATCCACGAGGCCGGGGCGCGCGTCGAGTCCGCCCTCCGGTTCGTGAAGGGCGACTACTACGTCCGCCACGACATCGGCACGAAGGAGGACCTGGCCCGTCGCTGGGAGCATCTGCGCCGGCTGCGCGCGCCCGGCGCGAAACCGTCGCCGATCCCGCTCAGCGTCGCGCCGCCCGAGGCGGCCCCGTCGAGCGCGGCGCCGCCCGACCGTCTCCTCGGCTGAGGAAAAGTCGTCATATACGGTGCGCCCGGTGACGCCGTCTCCCGATGTTCTGTCCGAACTGTAAGCGTCTCATGCGCCCCGACCGCGCGGCCGGGGTCTGGCGGTGCGCCGCCTGCGGCACCACCGTGCCGCTGGGCCGCGGCGTCGAGGTCGGTCGGTCGACGCCGAAGGCCCGCTCGGTGGAGGTCGTCGACGGCAAGGTGCAGACGCTCCCGAAGACCGAGGAGCTGTGTCCCAAGTGCGGGAACAACGAGGCGTACTGGGTGCTCCGCCAGACCCGCGGATCCGACGAGCCCGAGACCCGCATCTTCGAGTGCACGAAGTGCGGGGCGAAGTGGCGAGAGTACCAGTGAGCGGCCCCGCCTTCGACCCGGTCGCCCGCGCGTTCCAGCCCGACGCCGTGGGCCAGAGCGTCCGGTTGCACGGCTGGGTCCTCCGCTCGCGCTCGAGCGGCGGCATCCTGTTCCTCGTCCTGCGGGACCGGACGGGGGCGGTGCAGGTGACGGCCCGCAAGGACGCCCTCGGCGACGCCGCGTTCGCGGCGGCCGAGCACGTGCAGAACGAGGGGTCGGTCGAGATCGAAGGTGCGGTCGCGGACGACCCCCGCGCGCCCCAGGGCCGGGAGGTGCGCGCCCGGGCGATCACCGTGCTCGACGCCGGCCTCCCGTTCCCGATCGGGTCCGACCAGACCGAGGAGTTCCTCCTCGACCGGCGGCATCTCGCGATCCGGACGCAGGAGAACGTCGCGATCTTCCGCGTGAAGGCGGAGGTCCTCCGGGCGTTCCGCGCGTTCATGGAGGCGGAGGACGTCCTCGAGATGACGCCACCGATCCTCAGCGGGAACGCCGCCGAGGGCGGCGCCGAGGCGTTCCAGATCGATTACTTCGGTCGCCCCGGCTACCTCGGCCAGACCGCCCAGCTCTACCTCGAGGCGCTCCTGTTCCCGAACGAGCGCGTCTACGCGATCACGCCGTCGTTCCGCGCGGAGAAATCCCGGACGCCGCGGCACATCACCGAGTTCCAGCACCTCGAGGCCGAGCTCGCGTGGTGCGATCTCGACGGCCTGCTCGCGTTCATCGAGCGGATGTGGATCTCCGTCTGCCGGAGCGTCGCGGACACTCGGCCGAAGGAGCTCGCGGAGCTCGGTCGCCCGCCGGAGGAGCTGCGCGCGTTCACCGCGCCGTTCCCGCGGATCCGCTACGCGGAGGCGATCGAGCGGCTCGCCCGCCAGGGCCTGCCCGTCGCGTGGGGCAGCGACCTCGGGGCCGCGGAGGAGCGGGCCCTGACGCTCGAGTCCGCCGCGCCCGTCTTCCTCACGCATTTCCCGCGCGAGCTGAAGGCGTTCTACATGCTCCGATCGACCGACGACCCCCGGACCGTCGAGGCGGCGGACCTGCTCGGGCCCGAGGGGTACGGAGAGATCGTGGGCGCGTCGTGCCGCGAGACGAACATCGACCACCTCGTGGAGCGGCTGCGCGAGATGCACGTCGACCCGGCGGGCTACGAGTGGTACCTCGACCTGCGTCGCCACGGCAACGTCCCCCACGCCGGCTTCGGCATCGGTATCGAGCGGTTGATGCGCTGGATGCTTCGGCGCACGCACATCCGGGAGACGACGCCGTTCCCGCGCACCCCGTCGCGCCACACGCCGTAGTCGACCGGCCTCGCGCGACGGCAAGATTCAAGAAGAGAGTCGGCTGTCGCCGCCTCGCTCCCGGGCCGGAGAACGTCGGGTCAGTGCCAGCGGTGGGATCGGACCGGGTGGGCGGATCGGTTGAGCGCGATTAGCGACAAGGCGGCCGCCCCCGCGCTCGCCGTGGAGCGGATCACGCACCAGGACGTACCGGCGATCTGCGCGCTCTACAAGAAGGTCTGGGAAGCGGCCCCGAGCGGGCTGCCGACGGAGCTCCTGAAGGCGTGGCAGCCGACGCCGCTCGAGTTCACGAGCTGGATGGAGGGGGTGACGTACTTCGCCGCCCGTCGCGAGGGGAAGCTGATCGGGGTCGTCGGGTGCGAGGTCCGCCACGGCGCCTGCCATCTCGTGAACCTGGCGGTCGATCCCGACACGCGGCGCCAGCGCGTCGCGTCGTCCCTCATCGCCGCGTCGCTCGAGTGGGCGAAGCACACGAACGCGCCGGTCGTCTGGGGCGACGCGCTCGCGCGGTTCACCGCGGCCGCGGCGCTGTTGAAGCACGCGGGCTTCACCGAGTGCGGCGTCCTCCACAAGCACGAGTGGAACGAGGACGTCCGGCTCTTCGAGCGGATCCTGTAGGGCTCAGGAACCGGCGGTGCCGCGGCCGCGCGCCGCGACGCGGGCGGTCCGGCCGGCCGGGAGCCCATGGCGTTGCTGCAGGGCGCGCAATCGGCGCAACCCCTCCTCGGGGTGGCCCCGGAAGAACTCCCGGGCCCCCGCGGCGAGGTCCATCGCCTCGAGCTCGGTCGCGACGCCGTGCTCCCGCTCCTCGACGAGGTAGTCCCCGTACTCGGTGATGTAGCGCGGCAGCGACGACTTGAGCCGGTTCACCGCCTGCAGCCGCAGCGCCCGGATCTGCTGTTTCAGGGACGCGAGCTTCCCGGCGCGGAGCTCCGTCTCGAGGTCCTCGGCGACCTCCGACGGCTCCTGCGGCGGGTCGATCCCGAGCGCCTGCATGTCCTTGAGCAGCGCGACGACGCGCTCGAGCTCCTCCCGGGCCTGGTCCAGGTGCCGCTCCTTGAGGGCGATCACGCGGTCGACCTGGTGGAACGTGGCGAGCGCCTGCGCGACGTCGCCGGTGCGGGCGGCGTGCAGCGCGTCCTCGATCTGGTCGCGCTCGAGGCGACTGTCGACCGCGTACGCCTCGAGTCGGGCCAGGCGGGACTTCGTCCCCTTCTCCCACGCCTCGAACGCCTCCACGATCCGCTTCTGGGCGATCCGCTCGATCCCCCGCACGACCTCGGCCCACGGCTCCGGGTTCGGCGCGGCCCGGGCCGCGTCCTCCGCCCACGCGGGAAGTCGCGGCATCTCGACGCCGAGCGGCTGCGCCGCCTCGGCCCACTGGGCGATCCGGGCGAGCCGGCGGGAGAGTTCCGTGCCGAACGGGTTCGCCGGCGGCGGGCCGGACCGACGGGCCGTCGGGTGCCGGCTGCCCGTCGGCTCGCGCGGATCGGGGACCGGCGGGGCGGCCGCGACCGGGTCGATCGCCCGATGGCAGGCCGGGCAGACGAGGAGGTCCGGCGTGAGGGACGCCCCGCAATGGGGGCACGGAGCGCTATCGGCGGCCATCGGACCTCGGGACCGGTATGCAGGGGGTGAGATTTGAACTCACGAACTCCTACGAGACCAGGACCTCAACCTGGCGCCTTTGACCAAGCTGGGCCACCCCTGCACGGCCCCCCGCGCGTACGGGGCGTGACCGATAACCTTTGCGAACGCGGGCGCCTCCCGCGCGCAGAAAGGGGCCCCGTTCCGCAAAAAGCCTTGTACGGAGGCGCCGTCCCGGCCGGCCCATGCCCGACGATGGGGAGAACGGCGCGACCGTCTTCATCGGCCAGAAGCCGACGATGACGTACGTCTTCCAGGTCGTGAGCCAGCTCAACTCCGGGGCGGGCCCCGTCGTCGTGCGCGCCCGGGGCAACGCGATCGGCAAGGCGGTCGACGTGGTCGAGGTCGTGCGCCGCCGCTTCCTGGAGGGCCAGGTCGCGCTCGGTCCCATCGCCATCGACACCGAGCGGCTCGTGAACCGCGAGGGGCGCGACGCGAACGTCTCTTCGATCGCGATCCCGCTCACCCGGACCGGACCGGCTCCGGCGGGCCGGCCGGCGGCTCCGGGGTAGCGGCCCGGACGACCCACGTCCCGGCGAGGACGTCGCCGAGCCGCTGGCGCTCCGACGTGAGCGCGATCACGAGGAGCCCGAACGATCCCAGGAGCGCGATCCCGACCCCGACGAACCCGAGGGCGCCGATGAAGGCGAACAGCCCGGACGGGAGGGCGACACCGTCGAGCGTCACGCCCCCGGCACTGCCGCCCTTGACCAGGAACGCGATCGCGACGGGGATCCCGATGCCGATCACCGAGAGGGCCGGCACGAGCGGGGCGTTCCGGACGAGGAGGCTCAGGAAGCCGGGCCGCCCGAGCGCCCGGTTGCGCACGACGAGGCCCACGAGCCACTTCCCGATCGTGGTGCCGACGAGCTGTTCGGAGAGGACGAAGTAGAGGAAGGCGACCGCGATGAACGCGTAGGCGGCGGCGTTGAACGGGGTGCTCTCGACGAGCGCGACGAGCCCGCCCGGATACGTCATCGAGAGCACGGTCCAGAGGGCCGCGAACGGCGCCACGACGACCGCGAGATCGACGGCGAACGCCGCCGTGCGCTGGGCCGGGGTCGCGAAGCGACGGCTCCCGAGCTCGCGACCGACCAGCACCAGGTTCCGGGCCGTGAGCCAACCGCGGTACGCCTCGGCCGGGTCGGGCGGGTCCTGCCGCGCCGCGGAGGTCAGGTTCGCGTCGTCGCTCACGATCCAGCCCGGCACCGGCAGCCCTTCCCACGGACGGTCGGGGGGCGGCGGGGGTCGGCCCATGAGCCGGCTCGCCTGGAGGGCGGCCGCGTGGGACGCCTCCGCGGCCTCCGTGAGGGAGACCGCGTTGCGACCCGCGACCCCGTCGCGGAACGACCGGACGAGTCGCGCCATCGGAGGGAAGGAGCCTCCCGCGGAGGCGGCCCGACCGACCGGCGCGAGCCCCCGGCCCAGCCCTCGGTGGACCGCGTAGGCGCTCCCGAGACCGAGCAGCCCCGAGAGGTAGACGAGGTCAAGGACGCCGGCGCCCCCGATCGCGTAGACGCCCGACGCGGCACCCGCGTAGAGCGGTGGCTGGTGGAGCACGTCGGCCCCGACCAGGACCCCGAGGGTCGCCGAGCCGAACCCCAGGGGGATCGCGAGCGCTTCCCGCCCCGGCAGGATCCGCGGGGCGAGCGCGGCCGCGACGACGCCCGCGCCGATCGGCGGGAGCAGGTACTCGGGGAAGTTCTCCTCGATCCCGACCCCCGGGAGCGCGACGGAGAAGGCGAACGTGAGCACGAGCACCCCGCCCGTGATCGCGAGCAGCGCCGCGAGGGTGCGGGCCGTCCCGCCGCGCACCACCCCGACGACGACGGCCACTGCGACCGCGGCGGACGCCGCGATCGCCACCACGAGGTCCTGGGCTCCCGCGAACGCGACGTGCAGCGCCGCGGCGACGGAGCCGACCAGGGGGTCGGCGACGGGCAGCACCAGGACGAGCAGCAGGGCGGTGAGCGCGATCAGGGCGAGGGCGAAGAGACCGAGCGATCGCCCCGCCGGCGGCGCGAACCGATCGAACGACAGCGCGAGGACGAACAGAGGGAACAGTGCCCCGGCGAAGCTGATCGCGAGCCAATCGTTCGCGATCGGCACGAGCGGCAGCAGCGCGAGCGAGGCGACGAGCGAGCCCGGGAGCAGCAGCCAGAACGCCCGGCGCCCGAAGCCGACGCTCGACGCGAACTCGGGGTGCTCGAAGGCGAGCAGGAACCAGGCCGCCCACAGCGCGCCGGGCAGCGCGAGCGAGGCCGTGTTCGCACCGATGTCGAGCGTGAGCTGGACCGGGTTGACCATCGCGGCTCCGTGTCCCGGGGCCCGGGGGGCTCGGGACGAGGTCGGCGGTAGGCCTAAACGTTTTGTCAGCGACCTCGCTCGTCAGGGCATGGCCCCTCCGCGCCGGGAACAGGACTCGCTCGGCGCGCGGGAGGTACCGGAGTCCGCGTACTGGGGGATCCAGACGCTGCGGGCGCGCGAGAACTTCCCCGTGAGCGGCCTGCGCGCCTCGCGCCACCTCATCCGGGCCTACGGCCTCCTCAAGCTCGCGTGCGCCCGGGCGAACGTCGGGCTCCGCGTCCTCGATCCCGCCGTCGGCGAGGCGATCGAGCGCGCGGCGCGGGAGGTCGCGGACGGCCGGCTCGACGCGGAGTTCGTGGTCGACGTCTTCCAGGCCGGCGCCGGGACCTCGTTCAACATGAACGCGAACGAGGTGATCGCCAACCGGGCGCTCGAGCTCCTCGGGAAACCGAGGGGCGACTACGCGACCGTGAGTCCGAACGACCACGTGAACCGGGGCCAGTCGACCAACGACACCTATCCGTCGGCCGCGCAGGTCGCCACACTGTTCGCCCTCGCTTCGGTACGCGGCGCGGTCGGCGTCCTCGTCGCGAGCCTCCGGGCGAAAGCGATCGAGTTCGCCTCCGTGCCGAAGTCGGGACGGACCCACCTCAAGGACGCGATGCCGGTGACGCTCGGTGCGGAGTTCGGCGCCTACGCGACCGCGCTCGAGCGGGTCGTCGAGTCCCTCGCCCCGATCGAGGCCGCCCTCGCCGAGATCCCCCTGGGCGGGAGCGCGGTCGGCAGCGGGGTCAACACCGCGCCGGGGTTCCGGGCGCGGGCGGTCCGGGAGTACGCCGAGCTCGCCGGTCGTCCGCTCACGGTCGCGCGCGACCCGTTCGAGGCGATGCAGAGCCGCTGGCCGCTGGCGGCCGCCTCGGGGTGGCTCAGGACCCTCGCCCTCGAGCTCGTCCGGATCGCGAACGACGTGCGGCTGCTCGCGAGCGGCCCCGCGACAGCGCTCGACGAGATCCGGGTCCCCGAGATCCAGCCCGGCTCGTCGATCATGCCGGCGAAGGTGAACCCGTCGGCGGCCGAGTGCCTCGACATGGTCGCCTTCCACGTCGTCGGCGCGGACGCCGCGACCGCGCTCGCGGTGCAGGCCGGCCAGCTCGAGATCAACGTGATGATGCCGCTCGCCGCTTACGAGGTGCTCTTCGCGGCGGAGATCGTCGCGAACTACCTCCCCGTCTTCGCGAAGAGCTGTGTCGACGGGATCACGGCGAACGCGGCGCGGGCGGAGCGCTACCTGGTCGCCTCCTCGGCCCTGGCGACGGTCCTCACTCCGCGGCTCGGCTACCTCGCGGTCGCCGAGATCCTCCACGAGTCGGAGCGCACGGGCCGGCCGGTGACCGAGCTCGTCGTCGAGCGGAAGTTGCTCACGGCGAGCGAGGTCGAGACGCTCCTCGGCCGCGCGGCGCTGGTGAAGCTCGCCGACCCCGTGCGCTGACGGCGGGGCCCGGGTGCCGTCACGTTAAGTCCCGGTGCGACCGTTCGCGCGTGCATGGCGACGGTCGAGCAGACCGCGGTCTCGCTGGGCAACCAGTCGTCGGACGAGTTCCGCCGGGCGGCCGACGTGCTCGGGAAGGTCGGGCTCACCCAGTACGAGGCGCGGGCGTACATCGCGCTCGTCGCCCGCGGCGTCGGGGACGCCGCCACGCTCGCGACCGCCGCCGGGATCCCGAGGACGAGCGCCTACAAGGTGCTCGAGTCCCTGGCCGCGAAGGGGTACGCGCAGCCGACCGGCGGCAAGCCGATCCTCTTCCGCCCGACGCCGCCGCTCGACGTCGCCGAGACGCTCAAGACGGCGATCCAGGAGGTCTTCGAGCAGCTCGCCGCGCTCCACCGGGTCGTGGCCGAGCACGGCGAGCCGCAGCTGGTCTACCTGCTCTCGGGGCGCGAGAAGGTCCTCGCGAAGGTCGGTGAGCTCCTGGACCAGTCGGTCCAGACGTTCATCCTCACGACCCCGCAGATCGCCGACGTGCGCGACGAGCTCGGGAAGAAGCTCCAGCACGCGGTGAAGCGCGGGGTCCGCGTCACCTTCGTCTCGGCGCCGCTCCAGAAGGTGCCCGAGGGTGTCGAGTACGTCGCCCGGGAGAACCTCCGGGCGACCGAGGTACTCGCCGACGGCGAGCACGCGCTGCTCGCGGCCCCCGGGTTCGACGCCTGCGGATTCACCGACAACCCGATCTTGATCGCGCACCTGAAGCAGTTCCTCGAGGTGATCCTCGAGAAGGGACCGGACGAGGCGCCGGCGTAGCGCGCTCGCGCCCGGGACCGGTCGATGCCGTCGTCGGGGGTCGCCGGGGACCGCTCCCCGCCGGCCGAGCGGGTCCGGGCGCGGCTTCGGGCCGAGGCCGGGGCGGCCGCGGCCCGGGCGATGCCGGCGGGCTACCAGCGGCTTGGCCGCGTCCTGGTGCTCCGCCTCCCTGCGACCCTGCGCCCTCACTTCGGTGCGATCGGCCGCGCGTGGCAGGACGAGCTGGGGGTCGCCACGGTCCTCGTGCGGACGGGGCCGATCGACGGCGAGCTGCGGACGCCCGCCGTGGAGCGGATCGCGGGCGACGCGACCGAGACGGAGGTCGTGGAGCACGGCGTCCGCTGGCAGTTCGACGCGGCGCGCCTCATGTTCGCCGCCGGGAATCGGACGGAACGCCGACGGGCCGGGGAGATCGTCCGCCCGGGAGAGACCGTCGTCGATCTGTTCGCCGGGATCGGATACTTCGCGATCCCGGCCGCCGGCCCCGGCCGCGCGGGGCGGGTGGTGGCGGTCGAGAAGAACCCGCTCGCGTTCCGCTACCTCACCGAGAACGCGCGCCGCAACGGGGTCGCCGAGCGGCTCACGGCGGTCCTCGGCGACAACCGGACGGTCGCCCTGCCGGTCGTCAGCGCCGATCGGATCTTCCTCGGGTACCTTCCGTCCGCGGTTCCCTGGATTCCGCGCGCGGTCGACCTCGCGGGGCCCGGTGCCTGGCTCCACGTCCACCTCGTCGACGACGTGCGGGGTGCGCCCGGGCGGGCGATCGCGGAGGTCGTGCGCGCGATCGACGCCGCGGGGGCGGCGGTCGACGGACCCCCGCACGCGCGTATCGTGAAGCCGTACGGGCCCGGGCGGGCGCACGTCGTGGTGGACGTCCGTCTCGCGGCGACCCCGTCGATCACGCCGCCGCGGTGACGGGGCGCAGGGACGCGAGCGCGGCCGGGAACGCCTCCGCGAACCGTTCGATGTCCCCGGGCGGGTTCGAGAAGGAGACCCGCACGAACTGGGTCCCGTGGGCTTTCGAGAGGTAGTTGCCGGCCCGGAGAAAGACGCCGTGGTGTTCCAGCATCTCCCGCTGGATCGCCTCGGGCCCGACCCCGGTCGCGGCGACGTCGATCGCCATCATGTTGGCCCGCGACGGGAAGACGAGGAGGCGCGTCCCCGGAACGGAGGCGACGACGTCGCGGATCCGCGCCCCGTTCGCCCGGGTCTGCGCGACGACCCCGCCGATCCAGCGGGCCTTCGTCCGGAGCCCCTCGATGGCGGCGACCTGCGCGAGGATGTTGACGCCGAGGTCGTTCGTGTTGAACCGGGCGAGCTCCTTCACGCGCTCGGGCGGCGCCA
>JASHSX010000132.1 GCA_030040865.1 Thermoplasmata archaeon
CCGACCGCCGTGGGATCGATCGCCGGACTCACCCCCGCGATGCTCGCACTCGTGACGCTCGGCGCCTGCTGCGGCACCACGGCCGCCGCGACGGCCGGAGTGGGTGCGTTCGCCACGATCACGGGTACCTCGACGAATGCTCTCCTCGACAACGATTGGCTCCTGGGAGCGTTCCAGATCGTCGTCGTTTGGGTGGCCCTGGTGGCCCAGGAGATGCTCTTGCAGGTCTACGGGGGCCTCATCGGCGTACGCGCGACGGACCCAGCGGACGCCGAGCTCCGGCACCCCGCGCCGCTCGACCGGGGCGCGGTTGCAGCGGCGACACTTCGGGCGGCGCTGCTGATCGTCGGAGTCACTTGGGCGCTGGCGATGCTCGTCGGGTGGGCGGTCGTGCCGGCGCTGTCGGCGTCCGCCGCGCAGTGGGCTGCTTGGCTCTTCGAGTACGGGGTCGTCGCGGCGGCAGCGATCGTTGTCGCGATGTTTCCGAGGGAGGTCGGCCGGTGGTTCGCGCGCCGGTCACGCCGCGGTATCGGCTACGTGGTCCGCGCGGCGCTGCTGCTCGGTGGCGTGGCGCTCGCCATCGGAGTACCGCCGCCGCTGGCCGGGATGGGAGTCGAGGGGTTCGGCAACGAGCTGCTCGGTCTCCTCGGATCGCCGGCGGCGTGGGGTGCCGTGACCCCGGTCTTCGGACCGGGCCCCGATCTGTATCTTCGTTGGACGTTCCAGTATCTCTTGCTCGGAGGCTTCGCGATCGCGCTGGCTCTCCGCCCGACCGCGGTCACGGACCGCCTTCACCGAGCTACCGCCGAGCCCGGGGACCCCACGCAGGTCTCACCGACCGCCACCGGCACCATTGTAGGGTCCGGCGTGCCCGAGACGACCGGCGGGCCCGCCTCGCCTACCCCGGCGCGATAGGGGCCGCCTCCGGCCGTCGGTGGGCCCGACGCGGCATCGATCCACCGAAGACCTCGTATCGGGTCGGCGCCGCTCGTGGTCCCCGCCGGCGACGAGGGCGACCGTTAGTCCGGCCGGTCGCGCGGGCGTCAGCTAAAAGTCGGGCCGTCGACTGAGGGCCCCATGGACCTGTCCGGGAGCGCACGGAACCCGCTGGCCGGAGCCCGCGAGGTCGGCCCGGTGCCCGAGTCCGAGCGGGTCGAGCTCACGTTGCTGCTCCGCCGCGACCCTTCGGTCGCGTCTCTTCCGTCCCCACCCTCGCGATCCCTCGCGGCTCTTTCGGGTCGCTCCTATCTCGCCCGGGAGACGTTCCGCGAGCAACGGGGTGCCCGAGCCGACGATCTCGATCGGGTGCGAGCGTTCGCCCAACGTCACCAGCTCGACGAGCTCTCGCTCTCGCTCGGAGGTCGCACGATCCGCCTCGGCGGCAGTGCCGGCGAGCTCGCCCGGATCTTCGAGGTCCGCCTTCGTCGTTGGCGGGTCGGCACGGTCGAGTATCGGGGGCGCTCGGGACCCTTACGACTGCCGCCCGACCTTCGGGAGGTCGTGACCGGAGTCTTCGGTCTCGACGACCGGCCGCAGGCCCGTCCGCACTTCGTTCGACACCGCACCCCGACACCCACCGACGTTTCGTATACCGCGCCCGAGATCGGGGCGGCGTACACCTTCCCGTCGGGCTCGGACGGGACCGGCGAGACGATCGGATTGATCGAACTCGGCGGAGGGTTCTCCCCGACCGACCTCGCGAACTACTTTTCCGGGCTCGGGGTCCCGTCGCCCAGCATCGCGACCGTTTCCGTCGACGGGGCGACCAATGCCCCCACCGGCAATCCCGACGGTCCGGACGGCGAGGTCGAGCTCGATCTCGAGATCGCCGGTTCGGTGGCGCCCGGGGCCCAACTCGTCGTTTATTTCGCCCCGAACACGGACCAGGGGTTCGTAGACGCCGTCACGACCGCGGTCCATGACGCCACGAACCGACCGTCCCTGGTCTCGGTGAGCTGGGGAAGCCCCGAGAGCGAGTGGACCGGACAGGCGATGTCCGCGATCAGCGGCGCCGCCGAGGATGCCGGCGCGATGGGCGTGACGGTGCTCGCCGCGGCCGGCGACCAGGGCGCCTCGGACGGCCTTCCGGGAGGCCAGCTCGCCGTGGACTTTCCCGCGTCCTCTCCGTACGTCCTCGGATGCGGCGGAACGCGACTTCTCCTGTCGCCCACCCGCAGCGAGGTCGTCTGGAACGAGGAGGCGATCGGAGAAGGGGCCACCGGCGGAGGCGTGAGCTCGATCTTCCCGCGACCCTCGTACCAGAACAACATCTCGGTTCCGTCGACGGCCGAGGGGTTCGCCGGGCGAGGAGTTCCGGACGTTGCGGGGGATGCCGACCCCACATCCGGCTATCGGGTATGGGTCGACGGTTCGTCCGTCGTCCTCGGGGGGACGAGCGCCGTGGCTCCGCTCTGGGCCGGTCTCCTGGCCCGGATCAATCAGGCGCTCGCGAAGCCCGTCGGTTTCGTGAACCCCTTGCTCTACCAGCCGGGCGCCCTCGAAACGTTCAACGACATCATCAGCGGGAACAACGACGGGTACTCGGCGGGCCCCGGATGGGACCCCTGCACGGGCTGGGGCACCCCCAACGGCTCGCGACTCTTGGCGGCGCTGGGCTCCCCGTCGGGGTCTGAGCCGTGATTGGTCGGCCGCTCCCACGATGAGGGGGTCGCGCTTTCGGGCCCGACTTGGGACCTCCGGAAACGGCCCGGACGGAAGGTCCGCGCGCCGCGGCGGCCGCCGCTCGGCAGTCTCCGAGGAGCGGGACGGTCGCGAATTCCGGTCGGCGGCGGGTGCCGACCTGACCGAGTCGATACCACCGGCACCGAGGGTCTAATAAAGCAGGAGCGAATCGAACGCTCCCGGTGGGCGCAGCAATGCACTCGGTACGAGCGGCTCCGCGCGTCCCCCTGGGTCGACTCAGGGGGAAGCCGTGGAGTCCGTAACGGTCGTCACGGAGCCCCTGCTCCACCGCGATTTCGTCCAGTTCGAGATCATCGCCCCGATCCTGGAGCGACTTCGGACCCGCTACGACATCACCCTCGCCGCGCCCCGGGTGTCGCCCGAGGTCGGCGAGTACCTCGAGAGCCTCGGGATCCGCGTCGCGAACGGGGGGGCCTGGTTCCCCAAGATCCGCCGCTCGCGCGACGAGCTCCCGTCGTACATCACGTCCTGGATGCGCGACGCGACGCTCGGATGGAACCGGTGGGACATCTCGAAGGCGCTCGACGAACGCGAGGGTCTTACGATCAACCTGTCCATGACGACGGCGATCGACGCCGACGTCTGGCTCATCCAGTCCCGTCCCCTCGGCGCGGGCCTCGACGCGATGCGCCACAGCGTGAGCCGGCCGCTGAGGATCGCCATCACGGCCGCGAACCCGCTCGTCGGGCGCCTCGACCACCACCACCTCCTCGAGGCGGGTCGGCGGGCGAGGGTCCGGTACGCGAGCACGCAGCACGTCGCCGACTGGTTCACGTCGCAGGGACTCCCGGTCGCGGGCGTCGTACCGATCTACTACCGGTCGACGATCTACCGCTCGACCCGGAATCCGAGCCGCGACTACATCCTCGTCTACGTCGGCAAGGAGACCGACACGGCCGCCCTGCGCGGACTGCTCGAGACCGGTCTTCCCGTCACGATGTTCGGATCGAAGAGCGTCGGGTGGGTGCTGAAGCGGCTCAAGCTGAACCGCTACCCCCGGGCCCGCCTGTTGGGTCACGTGACGGACGCGGAGCTCCGCGACCTCTACTCGAACGCCCGATTCACCGCGTTCCCGTTCACGGAGGAGCCGTTCGGCATGATCCCGCTCGAGTCGATGGCCTGCGGGACGCCGGTGCTCACGTACGGCGAGCAGGGACCGGCCGAGACGATCGTCGACGGGCGCACCGGCTGGTTCGTCCACTCTCCCGAGGCGTTCGTTCGCCGCGCGCTCGAGATCTGGAACGACCCGCCGCCTTCCGCCTGGATGGTGGACCGGTGCCTGGACCGGTCGCGACGCTACCAACTCGACACGATCACCGCGGAGTGGAGGAAGTTGATCGCCTCCGCCTGGGAGTACCGGCGGGCCTCGCCGCCCACCGTGGCGTCCAAGACGCCTCGCCGACTCGGTCGTCCGGCCCGGACCTTCGAGCCGATCTCCGGAGCCGCCCGGAGCGCCGCTTTCCTGGGGCTCGGCGGGCCGTCGACGGTCCCGGCGAGCGGCTCCCCGACGGTCGGTCCTTCGTTCGAGCTCGTCGGCACGTCGGTCGGTGCTCCGCCCGATCCCCACCCCGAGTGGCGTTCGGGAGCGTACTACGAGCGTCCCGCAGAGGACCCGACGTTCCCGTCGGACGCCGATGCCCCGTCCCGAGCGCCCGGATCGGTTCGAGACCCGTCCAGCCTTCTCGTACCGACGCTGGCCGCTTCGGTCTCGGCAGGGTCCGCGCGATCGCCACCGCTGGAACCTCCCGCGAGCGACGTCTGACCCGTTGGGGCCCGTGGATCGCGCGTCGCCCCCCTCCACCTGCTTCGTGGCGCCGGACTCCGGCCGGACCCATTTCCCGTCCTCCCGGATCCGCTTCCAGCGCGGAGAACGCGGAAAGGTGACGCCGCGCACGGTCGGGCAACGCGTCAGCTTCATCTGGCGACCGGAGTGAGCCGACCCGTGTCGGCCCCGCGCCCCCGCTTGCTCGTCCTCGGCCTCGACTCGGTCTCTCCGGACCTCCTCTTCGAGCGCTTCCTGCCCCGCATGCCCCGCATGCGCGAGCTGCTCTCGCGATCGACGTACGGGACCCTTCGGAGCATCGACCCCCCGATCACGGTGCCGGCGTGGGCGGTGATGTTCTCGGGGTACGATCCCGGGACGCTGGGCCTCTACGGCTTCCGCCACCGACGACCTGGCACCTACTTCGACCAGTACGTCCCGACCTCCCGGACCATCCAGCAGCCGATGCTGTGGGAGCGCCTCTCACGGGCCGGTCGGCGGGTGTGCGTGATGGGTATGCCGCCCGGATATCCGCCTCCGGCGGTCAACGGCGTCTACGTCTCCGACTTCCTCACGCCGGATCGGGCGCAGGACTACGTCTCTCCCCTCTCCCTTCGTCCGGAGCTCGAGAAGGTGACGGGGGGCTACAGCTTCGACGTCGTGTTCCGGGCCGGCGACCGCGACCGGGTGGCCCGGGAGCTGTTCTCGATGACCCAGAAGCACTTCGCGGCCGCCCGGTACCTCTGGGAGAAGGAGCCGTGGGACCTATTCGCGATCCACGAGATCGGACCCGACCGGATCCACCACGCCTTCTGGAAGTACTTCGACACAGGTCACCCGCGCTACGAGCACGTCCCCTCGCTCAGCGCCGTGGCCCCCGAGTACTACGCGATGCTCGACGGGGAGATCGGTCGGTTGCTGGACCGCGTTCCGCCGGAGGTCCGGATCCTCGTCGTCTCGGACCACGGAAGCCAGGCGATGCAGGGATGCTTCTGCATCAACGAGTGGCTCCGTAAGCAGGGTTACCTCACGCTGAAGGGAGCGCCGCCACCGGCCGGGACCCCGCTCGAGAAGGCGACGATCGACTGGGGGAAGACGCGCGCCTGGGGGGCGGGCGGGTACTATGCCCGCATCTTCCTCAACGTCCGGGGTCGCGAACCGGAAGGGATCCTGCCCGCCTCCTCCGTGCCCGAGTTCGTCCGCCAGCTGACGCAGGAGCTCGGAGCGATCCGCCGCCCCGACGGTCAGCCGCTGGGGTCGGACGTTCGAGTACCGGCGGAGATCTACCGGTCCGTGAACGGGGACGCCCCGGACCTCATGGTCTATTTCGGGGACGTCGCGTGGAGGTCGGCCGGAACGGTGGGGTACGATACCCTCTTCCTCCAGGAAAACGACACAGGCCCGGACGATGCCGTCCACTCGTTCGACGGGATCTACGCCGTGACGGGGCCGCCCGAGGGTGCCGCGCCGTCTCGGGGACCTCCCCGTCGACTGATCGACGTGGGCCCGACCCTGCTCGCGTACTTCGGACTCCCCGCGGCGCCGAACGCTCAGGGAGAGCCGATCCCGGGCTTCCTATAGCCCG
>JASHSX010000133.1 GCA_030040865.1 Thermoplasmata archaeon
CAGCAAGCGTCGGACCAGCGCGGCCGTCTCGGGCTGGGCCCGTTTCTCGGCCGAGACGGTGGGCAGCCGACAGTACTCCTTGAGGGTCTCGAGGGAAGAATCCACTCCGGCGTCGACCTTGTCAAAGACGTCCTTCAGCGTCATGTGCCTCCTCCGAATTCATCGCCCCGGGTCTTACCTCTTTGCGGGGGTCGGAGTTAGGCCGTCGAGAACTCGGCGGGTCGACCCCGGGAACTCTGTGCTATCTTCGTTGCACCTCGCGCGGAGAACTGGGACACATTCCAGCCGGGCAACCTCGATAAGCCGTCTTGAACGCTCTCGCGGCGAGTTTTAATTAGCACCGGACCCTGACGGGCCCCAGCAATCATCTGGCGACCGGGTCGCCGTCGAGATGAACCGCTCCGGGGGACCTCTCACGTACGGTACGCGGGGTAGCCCGATTGTTCCGTTGGCCGCGGCGATTGCGGTGGTTATGGGGGTCGCCGGGCTCACGGCTCCCCTCGGATCGAGTTTCGATACCGCATTGTCCTCTGGCCCCCCGTCGATTCCGGCCTGCGGACTGCTTTGCGCGTACTCCGTTCCTGCTTCGACGAGTCCGTCGGGAGGGGTGACCGTCACCGCCTCCGACCCGGAGTCCTACGTCGGGGTCTCGGACGTGTATACGGCCACACCGCCCGCCGGTTTCGCAGCTACCGGGTTTACCTGGTGGTGGGGAGACGGTGTGGTCAGTTCGACTACGTCGGGCGCGGCTAGCTACGGATACCCGGACCCGGGGAACTACTTGGTCTACGTCCAGGCCACGAACGCCTCGGGATCGGTCTACGACAACCACCAGGCCCTCCTTCGTCACATCGTCCTTCCGTCCGCGGACAACGATCTGGACGGAAATGTCCCGGATCTGTCTGGCTCTATCGTCGCCAACACCACCACGAACGTCAATGCCACGGGCACGATCGCTCCCGGGGGCGTCGTCGTCGTCGAGAACTGGGTCGTCCTCGAACCGTCCAACCCCCAGTGGACCGACGGCGTCCCGAGCTACGCCCTCGCGTCGCCGGGATCTCAGTACGCGACGCTTTCGGCGAGTGTCCTCAACGCGACCGGGATCAACGGGGTCACGGTATCGCTATCGACGACGGCACCGAACGGGAGCTACGCCCTGAACTTCTCTCTCCCGCTGAGCGGCCCGCTGAACGGCGTAGTGACGACGGTCTGGGCGAACTACACCTTCACCATCTTCGTGGAGTCCGGTGCACTGGTACCGGGCGAAGCGGCCGAGACCTCCCCGCATCCGGGTACCTTGGTCGAGTACACGGCCGACGGGTTCTTGACCTTCGACCCGCAGTTGGAGTACGACTCGTTGGACGTGAGCCTCCTGCAGAACGTCTACCAGTCGCTCTTCTTTCACAACGTCTCTCAGGATGGATCCAGTCCGCAGGACTTCGTCCCGAACCTGGCGACCTGCGTGCCGGGTTCAGAGTTGTGCCAGCAAATGTACGGGAACTCCCTGGAAACGAACCAGGGAAACTACACGGTAGTCATCAATCCGAATGCCACGTTCTACGACCCTCTCACGGGAGGACACTGGCACGTCTATCCGAATGACGTGGCGTTTGGGCTCGCGAGGGACTGCCTGTCGGCGGATATCGGCTATCCCGGGTACGCGTACGCTGGTTGGGACCTCTGTCAGACCCTCCTTCCGGGCCCGACCTCCCCGACCAACGCGTCGAACATTTCTTGGGACTCCGGCGACCACTACCCGTACAACAACACCCCGGGAAACATCCTGTCGGCCATCCTCGTCAACGACACCACCTATTGCCCGGCCTCCTCCCCGATGCGTGACGGAGTGCACGGAAACGGCTGCATCACTTTCGTGACGGCGAATTCCGGCGCTCAGTGGCCGGAGTTTCTGGATGATCTCGGCACGGTGGCAGGGGTGAGCGTCGGGAGCTGCACCGTGCTTACGACCCGGGGGCAGGGTCTTCCCGGATGGTCCTCTTCGGCCGACTCCTGCTATGGGGCCCCGCCCGGCTCTCCCGGAAATCCGAACTCGATCCCCGGGCCGACGGAGTGGGATCCGTTCATCCAGAACATCTCGACGCTCACCTGGGGCGGATCCTGGTTCGACCTCCCCGTCGGAAGCGGCCCCTACTACATCGCGAGTATTTCGCCGGCTCAGCCGAGCACCACCAACATCAGCGAGATCGTGCTGAAGGCAAATCCCTACTGGGGCGGCACGACCTGCGTTGGGGGCCGCCTGGCCGGGTGCCTCCCGGCCGGCGATCTCGGCGGGGGCACACCCTCCTACTTCTCCACCGTAGATCTCGTGAACAACGGCACCGGGAACACCAGCGCGGGCGAGGCCGCTCTCGCGGACGGAACCGCCGACCTGGCGGACGTATCGGACTATGCCGAACTGGCGAGCTCGGTGTCGGCCGGCTCGGATCGGGCAGTTCCCGTTCCCTCGGGCACGATTTATGCGCTCGGAGTGAACTTCGACTACAACCAGTCGCAGGCGTCCGGCATTCTCGGTCAGGTGTCCACGTTGCCGCCGTCGCTGCTTTCCGACCTGAACTTCCGACAGTTCTTGATCAACTCGTATCCTTGGAGCGAAGTCCAGCAGGAAGCCTGCACCGAGGACTCGATTCTGCTCTGCGAGCAGTTCGGCGGAATCCTACCCGCATACCTCGGAGGCTACGACCCCGCCAACCTCAGTTGGCCATCGGAGAATCCGTCCACGAGCAGTTCGGTCGTTGGCAGCGCGGCCTGGTGGTGGGCCCAGTCCGAGGCGGACGCCAACGTCACCGCGGTTTGCTCCGTGTCGTCCCCGTGCGTCTTCCCGGTTCCCTTCCTTCCCGGCGCCACTGAGTGGAACACGAGCGTCGCGCTTTGGGCGCAGAACGTCGCGAGCATCTCGGCCGGAGCCGTGCGACCTGTACCCGTCTCGACGGGTCCCAACATTTTCCAAGGGGCCACGGCGTCCCCGGGCCAGTCTCCCTACGTCCTTCAGTACGATGCCTGGTTACCCGACATCTACGACCCGTCGACGTACATGACGCCCTACGTGACGAGTGGCTCCGATTATGGGTTCTTCAACAACCAATCCGAGCTCGAGCAGCCCGTGTATTCCGGGAATTGCGGAGGCGAGGCCCAGTCACCGACCGTCACCGAGGCCTGCCAGGGATCGGCGTACCGAGACCTCGAGACCCTCGTGGCCGAAGCCGGCGCGTGCGCCCAACCCGCGTGTTCTGTGTCCCACCGAGAGTTGCTGTACAACGAGGCGGATCACCTCGTCGTCTCGCTAGGACTGGTGCTTCCCTTGCTCCAGGGCGGGGAGGTCATCTCCATCGCCAACTGGATCGACCCGTCCTCGATCGTGAACGACCCCTACAGCGCCACGACGACGGTCCTCGGCGTTCCGCTGTGGGACATCCGGTACGTCCAGATCGTTCCCCCGGTCTATCCGCTCCAAGTGACGGCTCCGGGAGGATTCTCGCAGACGACCGGATCGTTGGCCCCGGCTTCCCACGGTCCCCGAAGAGTCGCCTCCGCGCCCGTCGTGGAAAGCGGAGAGACGCTGCTCATCCTGGTCGGCGTCGCCGGCGGGACCGGTATCTATCACTTCGACTGGACGGGATTGCCGACCGGCTGCTCGACCGCGGACTCAGGAGCGATCACCTGCGATCCGTCGACCTCCGGGACCTACTACCTCCAGGTCAACGTGACCGACTCCGCCGGCGATCGGGGGGAGAGCCCCGTCGTGGTGGTGGACGTGACCCCCGGACCGGCGATCTCCGCGTTCCAGGCGACTCCGGACGAGATCGCCCTAGGAGCCTCTACCACCTTCTCGGTGGCCGCCTCCGGGGGCATCGGCGCCCTGACCTACGAATACGTCGGGCTGCCTACCGG
>JASHSX010000134.1 GCA_030040865.1 Thermoplasmata archaeon
ATGTTGACGACCTGCGGGACCGGGTTCACTTCGCCTACTCCTTCCTTTGGGAGCAGGCGTCATTGGCCCCACGGGCGGTTCGTCGGGCAGGACCCGGCGGGCGGACGCCTCCGCCGAACGTACTCACGCGTGCGAATACTTAGAGCTACCGGACCCGGCGCAGCGGCCGGGCGACCTTGGGCGCCTACCGGATGTACCGCTGGGTCGACTCGAGGTCGAACCGGGGCACGACCCGGAAGCGTCGTCCGTCCCCGCCGGGGGTCCACGAGAGGAACGGGTAGAGGCTCCAGAGGTCGCCCTCCGCCATGCGCGTGGCGGGGTGGTCCGGACCGAAGGCGGTCCGCGTCACACGGGCCGTGACGTCCCGGACCGCGCGTTCGTCGAGGTAGCCGAGGGAGTGGAGGTACTCGTGGGCGAGGATCACGTAGACGAACGAATTGAGCTCGAGCGGGCTCTCCGCGTGGGCGCGCATCGCCTGGACGAGCCCCTCGTTGAGCACGATCAGGTTGCCGGTCACCTGCCAGTAGGCGCCGACCCCGGAAGGAAGGTTCGAAAGACCGAGCCCGAGGCCGGGGCGCTCGATCCCGAGCACGGTGTGGACCGCCTCGCGCACGACCCGGAAGATCGCGTCGTAGTCGGCCGGCGACTCGAGCCGTCGCGCGATCGACGGGGCGATCGCGGCCGCGCCCCCGCTCCGCCCCGGAGACGGGGAACGGCTCGCGGGCTGGGCGTGGAGGAAGAGCGTCATCGAGGAAGTACGGCGACCGGGAGGGATATAGTCCCACTTACGCGCAGGCAATCGACCTACCCGGGGTCGATCCCCTCCGGCGAGAGCCTAAGAGAGTCGCCCCGGTCCGGGGTCGCCCATGCCCCAACCCGAGGAGGTCGTCTTCCCGCGCCGTCGCGAGCGGTTCGAGGACCGGCGTAAGGAGGGGCAGCAGCGCAAGCTCCTCGACGAGTTCTTCGACCACGCGACCCTGCTGGCGGTCTCCCGGCTCATCTCCCAGGGGCTGTTCGATGCGATCGACTTTCCCGTCGCGACGGGCAAGGAGGGCGGGGTGTTCCGGGCGTCGAAGGACGGCGAGTACCGGGCGGTGAAGATCTACCGGGTCGGGAACACGACCTTCCGTCACCTCCCCCCGTACGCTCTCGAGGACCTCCGACGGGAGGCGAGCGTCCGGAACTTCGGCGGCCTCGTCGCTGCGTGGACGCGCCGGGAGCACACGATCCTCGGGCGCCTCGTCGACGCCGGGGTCCATGCTCCCCGGCCGTACGGGCACTACCGGAACGTGCTGGTCATGGAGTTCCTGGGCACGGAGGCCGGCGGCGCCCCCCGCCTCAAGGACGCGCTCGTGGAGGACCCGCAACGGCTGTACCGGGAGCTCACGGACGAGATCCGTCGGATGGTGGTCGGGGCAAAGCTCGTGCACGGGGACCTCTCGCCGTACAACACGCTGTACTGGCAGGAGTACCCCTGGCTCATCGACGTCGCCCAGGCGATCCCGCGGGAGCACCCCCAGGCGAAGGCGCTCCTCGAGCGCGACGTCACGAATTTCGCGAAGTACCTGCGTCACCTGGGGGCCGAGGTGGACCGAGCGTCGTTCCTCTCCGCCGTCGGGGTCGACGAGGTCGGGCCGCCGGCGGCCGGGTGAGGGGCCGTGCCCGTACTGTACGCGCGGGTGCCCGAGGACCGGATCGCCGTGCTCATCGGCCAGGGCGGCCGGACGAAGCGGACGATCGCCGAACGGACCCACGCGACCGTTGCGATCGACACCGAGGACGGCGAGGTCCGCATCGAGGGGCCGGACTCGGATCCGATGGGCGCGCTCAAGGCCCGGGATATCGTGCTCGCGATCGCCCGCGGCTTCTCGCCCGAGCGGGCGATGCGCCTCCTCAAGGAGAACACCTACCTCGGCGTCCTCGACATCAAGTTCACGACGGGGAAGCACGAGAAGTCGGCGATCCGCCGGATCCGCTCGCGGGTGATCGGCACGAAGGGCCGGGCCCGCGCCCGCATCGAGGAGCTCTCCGGCTGTTCGGTGAGCGTCTACGGCTCCACGGTCGCCCTCATCGGGGACGAGGACCAGCTCGAACGCGCGAGCCGCGCGGTCGAGATGCTGCTGAAGGGCAGCGAGCACTCCACGGTCTTCCACCTGCTCGCGCGCCTCAAGCGCGACGCGGCGATCGCCGAGGCGACGTCCGACCCCGACGGCGCCGGGGACGAGGCCGAGTAGCCGTGGCGAAGACGGTCGCGCTCGACGCGCCGACCCTCGCGTGGGCCCGGGCCCGGTTCCGGGAGTACTACGCGGGGGCGGCGATCGACCCGCCGGGTCGGCTCGCCCGGCGGGAGTTCGCGGCGTTCCCGTTCGCGACGGAGACCCTGATGCGCCGTCACGCGACGCTGCGCACCCCGGAGGAGTTCCGCGCGTTCCTCGCCCGCGAGGCGCCGCGGCACGTCTACTACTCTTCCGCCTACTACCGCCGCCCCGCCGAGCCGACGATGGCGGCGAAGGAGTGGCTCGGCGCCGATCTGATCTTCGATCTGGACGCCGACCACCTCCGCGGCGCAGGGTCGCTCGACTATCCGGCCCAGCTGGCGCTCGTGAAGACCCGGCTCACGTCGCTCGTCGACGACTTCCTGTTCGGGGACTTCGGCGTCGATCCGAAGGAGACGGCGTTCGTCTTCTCGGGAGGGCGCGGCTACCACGTGCACGTCCGGGACGAGCGGTTCTTGAGGCTCTCGAGCCCCGAGCGCCGGGAGCTCGTCGACTACGTGCTCGGGACCGGTGTCGACCCGATGCGGGCGATCGAGGGTCGGCGCGAGGACGTTCGATCGGGTCGGACCGCGCAGGTGCTCGACGACGACGGGGGCGCCGCGGTGGCCGCTCCGCGGACGCGGCGTCTCGCCCCTCCGGAGGCGCCCGGCTGGAAGGGTCGGACCACCCGGGCCGTGCTCGAGGTGCTCCGGCGCTGGGAGGCGGCGGGCGTCGACGCGGCCGCGAAGGAGATGGCGAGTTACGGCATCCCGCCCACCAAGGCCCGACGCTGGGCGCGGCTGCTCGTCGAGGACGGCGGGGCCGCGAGGATCCGCTCCACGCTGACCCTCGACGTCTTCAAGAAGGACCTGCCCGGGGAGTTCCTCGAGGCGGTCGTGCCCCGGGCCGCCATCGAGGTCCAGGGCGAGACGGACGCTCCGGTCACGACCGACATCCACCGGCTCATCCGGCTGCCGGGGTCGTTGCACGGCGGGACCGGGTTCCGGGTCGTCCCGCTCACCCGGGACGCGCTCGACGCGTTCGACCCGTTCCGGGACGCCGGCGTCGCCTCCCCGTCCGACGGCCGGACGGCGCTCACCTACGCGGAAGACGTGCGCTACCCGTTCTCCGGGCAGCCGATCGACGGCCGGGCCGGCGCCGACGACGAACTCCCTACGCCGCAGGCGCTGTTCCTGATCCTGCGGGGGGAGGCGACGCTTCGGCCTTCACCGGGATGACGAGCTTGCCGATCTTCTCGATCGTCGCCTCGATCTGATCGCCGGGCTTGAGCTTCCGGCTCTCCTTCCCGAACTCGAACCCCGGCGACCCTCCGAGGGTCCCGAGGGAGACGAGGTCGCCCGGCTCGAAGGTGATCCCCGTCGAAAGGTGGGCGAGGACCTCAGGGAGGCGGAACACGTAGTCGTTGGTGTCGCCCGACTGACGGGTCGTCCCGCCGACCTTGAGCTCCATCGCGAGCGGATAGATCTCGCCGACCTCCTCCTTCGGGATGACCCACGGCCCCACCGCCATCGTGCGGTCGAACCCCTTCCCCATGACCCAGTCGACGACCCCCGGGCTCGGGTACTGGAGGTCCCGGTAGCCCATGTCGAGCGAGATCGTGTAGCCGGCGACGTACTCCATCGCCTGCTCCTTCGGGATGTGCTTCCCCTGCCGCCCGAGGACGGCGGCCAGCTCGAGCTCGACGTCGGGGAAGGTCCCCGCCGCGTTGAGGGCCAGCGCCTCGCTCGGGCCGACGAGGCTGTTGAAGAACCGCGTGAAGGCGAGCGGCTGCGTCGGGGTGGGCTTCCCCTGCTCGGCGAGGTGGCTCTTCGAGTTCGAGGCGAGGCAGTAGATCTTGGCTCCGCGGACCACGGGGGCCAGGAGCTTCACGCCCTCCTCGGGCTTGAAGAGGTAGCGCGCGCCGGTGGCCGCCCGGGGGGTCCATCCCATCTTGCGCCGCCGGTCGATGTACTCCAGGATCTTCTTGGTGAGCTCGACCGAGTCGGCGCCCCCCTGGAAGAACTGCTGCATGTCGCGGAAGCGGCTCGGGTCGGCCCCCTTGACCGGGTTGACGCCGTAGTAGTCCCGGACCGCCGTGTCGAGGTCGATGAACTCGCCCCCGTCGGTGATCATCCCGAAGTGGAACTGATCGGCGAGCGTGAAGTGGACGAGCCGCACGGACGGGTCCCCGGGCGACCCGGGAACGGAGGGGGTTGATAACGAGTCTCCCCGCGGCGGGCTGGGGGGTCCCTAGAAGTGCCGCGAGACCGCGAGCAGGTAGACGAACAGCACCGCTGCCAGGATGAAGCCGATCGAGACGAAGTCGCCGGCGAGCCCGTACGAGACCATCTCGAAGGCGAGGAACAGGAGCGTGAGCACCAGCGCCCACATCCTCAGATGCCAGAGCCCGACCGCGAGACCCAGGATGATGAGGCCGATGATCAGCACGATCGCGCCCGCGAGCGTACCGGTGACCCCGAACGAGTGCGGAAGCCCCCCTCCGACGATGCCGAGCGAGGAGCCGACGAGCAGCAGGGCGCCCAGGAGGATCACGAGGAACCCGTAGAGGCCGATCAGGACCGCGAGGATCGCCACGCCGAGCGGGCGGCTGGGGGTCGCGGGGGTTCCGGACGGGTACGTCGAATTGCTCGTGGCCATGAGAACGGACGGCGAGAGAAGGCGGCTCATGGGATATGAAAGCGACGCTCGCCCGGCACCGCGCGGTTACGCCCGCTCCGGTCGGGGTCGACCCGCAGGAACGTACGTCGCGACGTACCCGTCGCCCACGCGCTCGACGCCGACCGTCTCGAGCGCGACCGGGCCCTGGTCGGCGTCCGGACCCCCGGCCAGGGACGGCGCCGTCGAGCCGCCGATCACCTGCGGGGCGTAGTAGACGGTGAACCGATCGAACAGCCCGTCGCGCAGCACGCTCGCGAGGATGCGGGAGCCGCCTTCCACCATCAGCCGTCGCACCCCCCGCCGCGCCAGCGCCGCGAACAGCTCCGTGAGGTCGACCGAGACGGCACCGGCGACGATCCGCTCCACGTGCGCGGGATACGTCCGTGAGTTCGCCCGCGAGGTGGCCAGGATCGTCGGCGCCGACCCGTCCAGCACCCGGGCCTGCGGCGGGGTTCGCCCCGACGCGTCGACGACGACCCGGACCGGGTCGGGCCCGGGAGGCTCGCGAAGCTGGTCCCAGTGGACCCGGAGCGACGGGTCGTCGGCGAGGACCGTCCCGACCCCGACCAGGATCGCATCGGAGTTCG
>JASHSX010000135.1 GCA_030040865.1 Thermoplasmata archaeon
CTCTTCTCCCGGCTCTCCGACCTCTACAGCCGACGCAACATCTTCGTGATCGCGCTCGCCGTCTTCATCGGCGGCTCCGCCCTCGCCGGCCTCAGCCAGACGCTCGGGGAGCTGATCCTGTTCCGGGGCGTCCAGGGCTTCGGCTCCGGCGCGTTCTTCCCCGTGGGGATCGCCATGGTCGCGATCCTCTACCCGCCGAGGGTCCGGGCCCAGCTGATCGGCATCCTCTCCGCCGCCGGCGGGATCTCGATCGTCGCCGGACCGCTGCTCGGGAACTACATCGTATCGGTGACGACCTGGCGCTGGGTCTTCTACGTGAACCTCCCGATCGGCCTCGCGGCCGCGATCGTCCTCGGGATCGCGCTCGGTCCCGTGCGGCCGACCGGCACCGGGAAGCTCGACCTCGCCGGTGCCGGCCTCCTCGTCGGCTGGGTCTCCGCCCTGATGCTCCCGCTCGTCGAGGTCTCCGCCAACCTCTGGTCCTGGACCCAGCCGATCACGCTCGTCCTGCTCGGAGCGGCCGTGGTGCTGGTGGTCGCGTTCGTGCTCTGGGAGCTTCGCCAGAAGGACCCCGTGGTCCCGCTCCGGCTGCTCGGGCGTCGCGTCGTGGCGGCCTCGGGAGGGATCAGTCTCGTCGTGGGCGTCGCGCTGACCGCGATGATCACGCTCCTGAGCGTGCTCGTCGGGATCGACCTGGGCGCCGGCGACGCACTCGTCCGCGACGTGATCTACTTTTTCGCGCTCCCGATGATCCTCGGCGCGTTCGCGGGCGGCTTCCTGGTCGGTCGCTACCCGTACCGGGTCGTGCTCGCGCCCGCCCTCTTCGTGGCGGCCGCGGGCGGGTTCCTCCTGACCGGGATCACCGCGTCGACGCCCCTCTGGGTGCTCTGGCACGGGTTCCTGCCGGTGGGCGGGCTCGTGCTGCCGCTGATCCCCTTCGGCTTCGGCTCCGGCGTGGGTCTCGCCGGCGTGAACATCCTGATCCAGAACGAGACCCCGCGCTACGAGGTGGCCGCGGGGATCGGGATCGTCCGGTTCCTCCAGAGCCTCGGCGGCGCGGTCGGGCTCTCGCTGCTCACGGTCTACCTCGCGTGGCAGACGAAGGCGCTGCTCCCGACCGTCCCGTCCCCGTCGGGCGATCTGGCGGCCGCCGTCGGTGCGTTCGACCGGATCTTCCTCATCATGGCCGTCCTCACGCTCGCCGCCGCGGTGCTCGCGCTGTTCCTTAGGGGACGGGCCGCCCGGGCGGAGACCCCGGCCCCGAGCCCGTCGGACGACCGCGCGACGGTCGGACTACCCCGCCCGGGCGCTCCGGGTGGCGCCCTCGAACTCCTCGCGCAACCGGAGGCGGCGACGGGTCCGATGGTACGTGACGGCGAACCGGTGCGCTTCGTCCCGGACCGCCCGGAGTAGCAGCATCGGCGGTGAGTTCGGGTTCGGGGTGAGCGGATCGGGGCGCTCGGACGTGTAGACCTCCTCCTCCCGCTTGGCGAGCCCGATCGCGGGGATCCGGTCGGTGAGATTGAGCGCGGAGAGCGAGCTCAACGCCGCAGAGAGCTGACCCGCGCCGCCGTCGATGAGGAGGAGGTCCGGGAGAGGCTCCCCCTCGGCCGCGCGCCGAAGGTAGCGGCGCCGCACGACCTCCGCGATCATCGCGAAGTCGTTCGTGCCGGGGACGGTCCGGATCCGGAAGCGACGGTACTCCGACTTCTTCGGCACGCCCCGCTCGAAGACGACGAGGGAGCCCACGGCCTCCGACCCCTGGAAGATCGAGATGTCGATGCCTTCGATCCGGTTCGGGATCGTGGGCAGGGTGAGCAGGCTCTGCAGCGCGAGCAGGACCTCCCGGGGCGGCGGCCGCGCCACGACCTGGTCGACCGTGGCCCGGGCGAGGCGCTCCGCGAGCCGGCCCAGCGACGCGAACCGGCCCGTCGGCCGGAACTGGACGTCCACGCCGCGCGCGGAGAACAGCTCGTCGAGCGTGGCGTCGATCCCCGCGGGCCGCGGCCCGGCGACGTAGATCCGGTCCGGGAGCTCGAACCGGCCCCCGTAGTACTGCGTGAGGAAATGGCGGAGCACCTCGCCCGGCTCGGGCACGTCGTCGGCCGGGATCGTCACGAGGTGGGGTTCGGTGTACCGCACCTCGCCGTCCTCGACCCGGAGGAGTCCCACGGCCACCCGCAGGGTCGACGGATCGTTCGGGAACGCGAGGGCGACCACGTCGGCGCGACCGGATCCGCGACCGATCACCGACTGGCGCTCGGCGAGCGCCCCGAGACCCTGGAGCGCGTCGCGCAGCAGCGCGGCCCGCTCGAACTCCTCGCGGCCCGCGGCCTCCCGCATCGCCGACTCGAGCGCCGGCCGCACGAGCGTCGTCTTGCCGCGGAGCACCTCGACGGCGCGGTCGACCTGCGCCCGGTACCCCGGCACGTCGATCGCGCCGATGCACGGCGCGCTGCAGACCTTGAGGTGGTAGTAGAGGCACTCCTGCTTGGGGAGCTTCACGCACCGCCGCAGCTGGAAGAGATCCCCGAGCAGGCGCTCCACGCCGCGCGCCTCGCGGGCGCTCGTGTACGGACCGAACAGGAGGACGCCGGCCCGGCGCCGGGGACGACGGACGAGGAGGATGCGCGGGAACTCCTCGCCGACGGTGACCGCGAGGTACGGGTAGCTGCGGTCGTCCTTCAGGAGCACGTTGTACGGCGGTTGGTACTGCTTCACCAGGCTCGCCTCGAGGAGGAGCGCCTCCCGTTCGGTCGAGGTCGGGACGAACTCGACGCTCGCGCTCTGCGCGACGATCGTCCCGTCCTTCTCGATCTTCGCCCGCAGGTGGTCGAGGACGCGCCGGCGGAGGCTGCGCGCCTTGCCGACGTAGACGACCTCGCCGCCCGGCCCGCGGAACAGGTAGACGCCCGGCACGTCGGGGCCGGTCCGGAACCCCTCGCCGGTCGTCGCGGCGAGATGGCTGGCCGGCACGAACGCCGGCAGCTCGGCAGGGGGCCGCCCGCTCATCCGCGCGCCCGGCGGGCGATCGGGGTCGGCAGCCGGAGGATCTTCGCGAGGAACTGGCCGGTGTGCGACCCCGGCGCCCGGGCGACGTCCTCGGGGGTCCCCTGGGCGACGACGCGGCCCCCCGCGTCCCCGCCCTCCGGACCTAGGTCGATCAGCCAGTCGGCCGATTTGAGGACGTCCAGGTTGTGCTCGATGACGACGATCGTGTTGCCGCCCGACCGCAGGCGGAACAGCACCTGGAGGAGCCGGTCCACGTCGGCGAAGTGGAGCCCGGTCGTCGGCTCGTCGAGCAGGTAGAGCGTCTTCCCCGTCGGCGGCTTTGCGAGCTCGTAGGCGATCTTGATCCGCTGCGCCTCGCCGCCCGAGAGCGTGGTCGCGCTCTGGCCGAGCCGGACGTAGCCCAGCCCGACGTCCTGGAGGAGCTTGAGCCGGCTCTCGATGCGGCGGTGCAGCGCGAAGAACGGGAGCGCCTCGTCGACGGTCATGTCGAGCACGTCGGCGATCGTCTTCCCCTTGAACGTCACCTCGAGGGTCTCCGCGTTGAACCGCTTCCCCCGGCACTCCTCGCACACGACGTAGACGTCCGGGAGGAAGTGCATCTCGTAGCGGAGGACCCCGTCGCCCTCGCACGCCTCGCATCGCCCGCCGGCGACGTTGAAGCTGAAGCGCCCGGGCGAGAACCCGCGCGCCTTCGCCTCCGGGAGGCCCGCGAACAGCTCGCGGACCGGGGTCATGAGGCCCGTGTACGTGGCCGGGTTCGAGCGGGGGGTCCGCCCGATCGGCGATTGGTCGATCAGGAGCACGCGGTCGATCTCGTCGATGCCCTCGATGTACTCGTGCCGCCCGGGCGTCTCCCGCCCGAGACCCAGGTGCCGGCGGACCGCCTTGTAGAGGATCTCCTCGAGGACGGTCGACTTCCCGCTCCCCGACACCCCGGAGAACGCCACGAGGAGCCCGAGCGGGATCCGGATGTCGTCCCCCCGCAGGTTGTGCTCGCGCGGCTTGCGGATCGTGAGGAACCGCCGCGCGGGCGGTGCCCGCTGTTCCGGGACCGCGATCGTGCGACGGCCGGAGAGGAACTCCGCCGTGAGCGACCGGGGGGCGCCAGAGATGCGGGCGGGCGGACCGTTGTAGAGGATCTCCCCGCCGTGCACCCCGGCCCCCGGCCCCAGGTCGACCAGCCAGTCGGCCTCGCGCATGGTGAGCTCGTCGTGCTCGACGACGAGGAGCGTGTTGCCGAGGTCGCGCAGCGTCTTCAGGGTGGCGAGGAGCCGGGTGTGGTCCCGGGGATGGAGGCCGATCGACGGCTCGTCCAAGATGTAGAGCACCCCGACCAGACCCGAGCCGATCTGGGTCGCGAGCGCGATCCGCTCCGATTCGCCGCCCGAGAGGCTCCCGCTCGATCGGTCGAGCGTCAGGTAGGTGAGCCCCACGTTCTCGAGGAACTGGAGTCGGGCGCGGATCTCCTTCACGACCTGGCCGACGATCTGCTCGTCGCGGTCGGCGAGTTGGAGCCGGCGGAACATCGCGGCGACGTCGAGGATCGTCATCGCCGCGACGTCGGCGATCGACTTTCCCTCGACGGTGACGGCGAGGCTCGCGGGCTTGAGCCGCTTCCCCCCGCAGGTACGACAGGGAACGAACGACATGAACCCGAGATAGTACTCCTTCGCGCCCTCGCTCTTCGTCGAGCGCCACCGCCGTTCCACGGCCGCGACGAGGCCCTCCCGCAGCCAGCCCGAGAGCCACCAGTGGGCCGGGCTTCCCCGACCGGCGGAGCCGATGCTCTTGTCGGAACCGTAGAGCAGCGCCTTCCACCCCTTCTCCGACAGCTCCCGGATCGGCCGGCGCGGATCGTAGCCGAACACCTCCGCGAAGCGCGCGAGCGACGGTCCCTCCGGCGTGAGTCCCCAGACGGCGATCGCCTTCCCGAGCGGCTTCTCCTTGTCGGGGATGAGGCGCTCGGGGTCGGCGTGCAAGGTCGCCCCGATCCCCGAGCAGTCGGGACAGGCGCCCATCGGGTTGTTGAACGAGAACATCCGGGGCGTGAGCTCCTCGATCGAGAAGCCGCAGACCGGGCACGCCCGGCGGCTCGAGAACGTCTCCCGGACCCCGCCCGGCCTCCGGAGGACCACGAGCCCGTCCCCCAGCTGGCGGGCGACCTCGATCGACTCCGCGAGACGGCTCTCCTCGCCGTCGACGACCTCGAGGCTGTCGACGATCACCTCGATCGTGTGCTTCTTGTTCTTCTCGAGCCGGATCTCGGGACCGGGGAGGCGTACCTCGACGCCGTCGAGGACGAACCGGCGGTACCCCGACTTCCGCAGGCGATCGATCACGTCCTTGTGCTCGCCCTTCATGGCGCGCACCGCGGGCGCCAGGAGGTCGACCTTCTCGCCCTTCGCCCGGCTCCGGACCGCCTCCACGATGCGGTCGATCGACTGGGGGGCGATCTCCTCCCCGTCGTTCGGGCAGTGCGGCACCCCGATGCGGGCGTAGAGGAGTCGGAGGTAGTCGTAGATCTCGGTGACGGTCCCGACGGTCGACCGCGGATTTCGGCTGCCCGCGCGCTGCTGGATCGCGATCGCGGGCGAGAGGCCGTCGATCGAGTCGACGTCGGGCTTGTCCATCTGCCCCAGGAACTGGCGCGCGTACGACGAGAGGCTCTCGATGTACCGCCGCTGGCCCTCGGCGTAGAGGGTGTCGAAGGCGAGCGACGACTTGCCCGAGCCGCTCACGCCGGTGATGACGACGAACCGCCCTCGCGGGAGGTCGAGCGAGATGTTCTTGAGGTTGTGCTGGCGCGCGCCGCGGATGCGGATCGCCGGGGACGTCTCGGCCATGCGGACCTCGTCGTTCACGCGGGCAGCAGCTCGCGCACCGTGGCGGTGAGGCGGTCGAGCACGTGGTCCTGGACCTTGCGACCGAGCTCTGCCGAGGCGGGACGGGTGTCGCCCATCACGCTCTCGGGCCACTCGGCCGCGCTCGCTGCGCCGGGAAGGAACGGGCTCTGGCGCTCGGGCACCACAGGCCGTGCCGGACCGACCGTGTCGGGCGCGAGCGCCATCACCCGGGAGGTCTCGAGCAGGCCGGCGTGCCCGTCGTTCGGCGGGGACTCCTTGCCCCGGAGCTCGTAGACGAAGTCGTAGTCGGAGAGCACGACGATCCTCGCTCCGGGGTGGGCGCGCATCGCCTCATCCGCCGCCTCGCGGAGCGCCGCCATGTGGCCGCGTTCCGCGTGGCCCGAGAGGACGAGGATGCGGCGTACCCCCGATCGTCCGAGCTCCGAGAGCACGCCGGCGGCGTGCTGCCCGAGCTGGGCGAGCGAGAGCGAGACGGTGCCCGGGAAGTTCCGCGCCGAGGGAGCCGAGCCGTAAGCGATCGTCGGCGCCACGAGGGCGTCGACCCGCTCGGCGAGCGCGGCGGCCGTGGCCTCCGCCTGGAGCTGGTCCGCGCCGAGCGGCAGGTGCGGGCCGTGGGCCTCGAGCGCCCCGACCGGCAGGATCACGAGCGGATTGCGGGCGAGCTCGCGCTCGAACGTGCGCGAGTCGAGCTCCAGCAAGCGGTGGGAACGGGCCATCGACGATTCGACCGGCCCACGGTATTTAACGCGCGGCGAGAGGGGAAGGAACGGGGCGCGACCGGGCGCGACGCGCGCTCGAAGGGGCCGGGCTCATAGCGTCCCGGCGCCTCCGCAGGGGATTCGACCGTCCGGTAGCTACGGCGCGCTCGGGGCCGGACCGGGCGACGAGCCCGTGTCTTCGGACGGCGGGGTCTTCGGCGCCCGCCGCGCCGTCCGGCGTGTTGCCGCGGACGCCGTTGCCGGGGCCGAGCCGGTCTTCGACGGCTTGGCCGCGGACCGCTTCCGCTTGGGAGCGGCGGCCTTCGTGGCGCGCTCCGCCGCGGCCGGTTTCTGGCGCGTCGGGCAGTCGGGGTTGATGCAGAGGGTCCACGGAGGCCGCCCGGCCTCGATCGCCGTCACGACGGGCGCCCGGCAGACCGGGCACGGGGGCTGGTCCTTCTCGAGCTTGCCCCGCTGCGGCAGCGGATACGTGACGCGGCAGTTGGGGTACCCGGAGCAGCCGACGAACCGCTTGCCGGCGAACGAGTAGCGGATGTGCAGCGGGCTCCCGCAGTTCGGGCAGATCCCGATCCGGAACGCCTTGTGGTGCTCGGGGCACTCCGGATTGATGCAGTAGAGGTCCGGGCGCTGCCCCCGGAACACGATCTTCACGCGCGGGACCTTGCAGGTCCCGCAGAGGAACTCGGGGGCCGGCTCGATGAAGCCGGCCGACGGGAGCGAGTAGGTCGCCGTGCACGACCCCGGGTTGTTCAAGCACTGGACCCACCGCGCGCCGCGCGGGCTGCGCCCCAGCTGGAGCGCGCCGCCGCACTTCACGCACGGGCCCACGAACCGCTGCCGATCGAGGGCGCCCGTCAGCGTCTCGGCGACGCCCTTCGCGTTGGCGGAGAGGAGGGCATGGGCCTCGCGGAGCATCTCCCGAGACTCCTCGAGGACGTCGGACTTCGGTTTCTTCGACTCCGCGACGAGCTCCATGTCCTGTTCGAGCCGGTGGGTCATCTCCGGCCGGGTGATCAGCGGGGCGTGGGCCCGCAGCGCCTCGGTGACCGCGATCCCCGTCGAGGTCGGCTCGAGCTGGCGCTGGCTCACGTAGTGGCGGTCGAACAGCTTCTGGAGGACGTCGTGGCGCGTGCTCTTCGTGCCGAGCCCCAGCCGCTCCATCTCCTGGATGAGCGACCCCTGGGTGAACCGCCGCGGGGGCTTCGTGCGGTCCTCGGTGAGCTCGATCTTCGGGACCGCGACCGTCTCGCCGACGACGAGCGCCGGCATCGGCGACTCCTCCGCGTGCGAGTACGGGTAGATCCGGTACCAGCCGGGTTCGAGCAGGGTCTGTCCCTTTCCCTCGAACCGCTCGCCGCGGATCTCGACGGCAGCCGTCCGGCTCCGCCCGATCGCGTCGGGTCCCAGGGTCGCCAGGAACCGTCGCACGACGAGCTCGTAGACCTTCGCGTTGTCCGGCCGGAGCTTCTTCGGGTCGACGTACGCGGTCGGGTAGATCGGGGGGTGGTCGGTCGACTCGGTGCGGCCTCGCGTGGGGCGGAACGACGGCTGGGCGAGGACGATCTCGGCGGCCTCGGCGAACGGCCCCTCCTTAAACTTCTCGACCAGCGTGCGGAAGCCGAGCCCGCGCGGATAGACGGTGTTGTCCGTCCGCGGGTAGCTGATGAGCCCGGCCGTGTAGAGGTCCTCAGCGATCCGCATCGCGTAGGCGGCCCCGAGCCCGAGCCGGGTCGCCTCCCCGACGAACAGGGTGGTCGAGAACGGGATCGGCGGCCGACGGCGGGTCTCCTCCTCGGCGAACTCCCGGACCACGCCGTCCGTCGCGCCCTCGACGCGGCGGAAGACCCGCTCCGCGTCGGCCTTCGTCTCGAAGATCCCGTGGGCGTGCGCCAGCCGGAACGCCTCGCCGCCCTTCTCGCCGGTGGCGAAGATCTCCCAGAACGGGGTCGGCGTGAACTCCTTGATCGCCTGGTCGCGCTCCACGAGCAGCGCGAGCGTCGGGGTCTGGACCCGGCCGACCGAGAGGAAGCTCTTCCCGCGCTGCTGGGCGGTGAGCGAGAGATACCGGGTCAGGAGGGCGCCCCAGACGAGGTCGATCTCCTGCCGGGCCTCCCCGGCCTCCGCGAGCGCCCGGTCGAGGTCGGTGAGGTGCTGGAAGCTCTGCTCGATCTCCTCGCGCGTGAGCGCGCTGTAGCGGGCCCGCTTCACCTCGATCTGGGGGTGGACCTTCTGGAGGAGCTCGAGCGCCTCGAGCCCGATGAGCTCGCCCTCGCGGTCGAAGTCCGTCGCGATGATGACCCGGTCGAACCGGCGCACGATCGACTGGAGGGCCGCGACGATCCCGGTCTCGGTGACCTGCTTAAGCGGGGCGGTCTCGAGCAGCTTCGGCAGCGTCGCGAGGTTCCACTCGGCGAGCTCCTTCGGGTAGTCGAGCTCCACGATGTGGCCGCGCAATCCGACGACGGCGTACGGTCCCTCCGGACGCTCGAACTCGAAGACGTTCGTCCCCTCGAGGCGGGTGCGCTTCATCCGCCCGTCCGAGAGGACGACGGCGATCCGGAGCGCGGTGTTGAACTTCTCGGCGACGACGAGCGTGCGGGTCACGGGACGTGTATGAGGCGGCGTGCGGTAGATAAAATCAGGGGACCGCCGGCGAGAGGAACGCCGCCCGAACGTGCACGCGCGCGTTCGGCCGGCGCGCTCCGGGTCTCGGGTCGCTCCGGGGCCCGACCGGGCGGAGGAGACCTCCCACCGCCGTTCATCTTTATAGGACGCGGACGGTCGGGCCCTGCGCGCCGCGGTAACTCAGTTTGGGAGAGTGCAAGACTGAAGATCTTGAAGCCGCCGGTTCAAGCCCGGCCCGCGGCACTTCCCTCTCGGGGTCCATGAGCGGCGCCGCGACCGGCCCGTCCGGGGCGGGCCGGCGGTTCGCCCGATTCCGTCCGGGCACCGTGCCGATCGGGATCGGCACCTCGGTCGTGCCGGGGAACGGATTCTGCATCTCGACGTTCCTGCTGCTCCATCCGCCGGGCGACCGACGCAAGGTCCTGCTCGGTCGGCCGGATCTCGACGCCCCGTGGCTCGAGCGGGCCGGCCTCGATGCGGCGCGCCTCCGGGACAACGCGGAGAAGTGGATGTTGCCCGCCTGCCAGTGGCTCGTCTTCGAGGAGCCGCACGCGTCGGCGGAGCGGATCGCCCGGGAGATGCTCGACGCACCGCTACCGCCGGTGGCCGGCCCCACCGTCTTCTCGGACACGACCCCGCGCACGACGGCAGAGTCGGCCGAACCGCACTGGGACGTCCACTTCCTCTACGAGGGCGACTGGCCGACCGCGACGCCGCCCCGGGCGCGCCTCTGGCGCGAGCTCGAGTTCCGCGACGTGGGCTCGCTGCGCCGGGCCGAGATCGGGCGGAACCAGTCCGACATCCTCGACCTGGCGGGGCTTTCGCCCCCGGCGTAGGCGCCGCGACGCCCGGCTCAGCCCGAGGGCACGAACCAGACGTCGGTGATCGAGTACTTCGGGTTCGGATCGAACCGGGCCTCGACCGGCATGCCGACGTAGAGGTCGGACTCGACGCAGTCCTTGAGCCGGGCCAGGAGGACGCTCCCGACGCCCGCGAACTCGACGAGAGCGAGGTTGTACGGGGTCTCTTTGAGGAACGCCTCGCTGCCGAAGTGGCAGGTCGTCCAGGAGTGAAGGCGGCCGGTGAGCGGGAGGTCGAACCACTCCGTCGGCGATCCGCAGACCATGCAGTGGCTGCGCGGCGTCGCGAAGACGAACCCGCACTTCACCCGCCGGCACTTCGAGCCCTTGAGCTTCCCTTCCGCGAGCCCGAGGAAGAACGGCGAGTCCTCGGCGTAGCTGTGGATGTAGTTGATCTGGTACGGGAACTTGATCACCAGGCTCTCCACGCCGTCCGTGTCCCGGAAGATCGCGGCCCCGGTGCGTTCGAGCTCCGCCTGGACGTCCCGGAACTTGTCGAAGGTCGGCGGACGCGCCCTCATCGGAACCCCCGCTCCAGGATCGAGACGGTCACGGCCGACCCCGTTCCGGCGTGGCTGTGGATAGCCCCGCGCTTCGGATTCTTGAGCTGGAGCGCCGGGTCGCCGAAGTGCTTCGCGATCGTGCCCTGGAGCTGCCAGAACGCGAAGACCCCCTGCATGAGCCCGGTCGCACCGACCGGGTGGCCGCACGCGATGAGGCCGCCGGACGGATTGACCGGGATCGCCCCCGCGTTGGGGACGGGGAAGCCGTAGTCGATCCCCTTCAGGAACGGGTCGCCCCGCTCCGTGAAGGCGTAGCCCTCCCCGTACTTGCACAGTCCCAGGTCCTCGTACGTCTGGATCTCGCTCGACGCGTAAGCGTCGTGGAGCTCGATGAAGTCCAAGTCCCGGTTCGGGTTCGTGATCCCGGCGTGGCGGTACGCTTCCAGGCCCGCGGCGCGCCCGGCTCGGAACGAGTGGACGCCGGGGTACGGGAGGTTCTCGTAGTCGCGGGCCCGCTCGTGGGGCATCAGCGGGACCTTGCCGAACGGACGGTCGGCGAGCCGCATCGTGTCGGTGCCCGTGCCCACGCCGATGACCCGGATCGGGCGGTCGGTGAACTCCTTCGCCCGCTCCTCCGAGCACATCACCGCGACAGCCGCCCCGTCGCTCATGGTGCAGATCTGCTCGCGCGTGAGCGGGTAGCTGATCATCTCGGAGTTGAGGACGTCCTCGACGGTGAGCCGCTTCGGGTACTGGGCGTACGGGTTGTGCAGCGCGTTGAGGTGGTTCTTCACCGAGACGAGGCTCATCACCCGGCACCCCTCCTCGATCGCGAGCCGCTGAGCTTCGCGCTCGTCCTTCACGTCGGCGAACTTCCCGAGACGGAGGTACTCGTAGATGTGTCGGACGACCATCAGGGCGTAGTAGCCCGTGTAGAAGCCCCCGAGGGGGAAGTCGAAGTTCGTGTCGGACGCGAGCGCGATGAACTCGTTCCCCTTCCAGGTCGCGACCCGGCTCATCGTCTCAAAGCCGGCCGCGAGACAGATGTCCATGCGCCCGCTGGCGACGGCCTCGTAGGCGGCCTGGAAGCACTCCCCGCCGGTCGCGCCGCCCCACTCCAAGCGGATCGACCCCTTCGGGTTCATTCCGAGGTAGTCCTGCACCATGCTCGCCGCCTTCAGCTGGCGGGTGAAGTGATCGGAGAAGTACGAGATCCGTGTCCCGTCGATCCGGTCGGCGGT
Source organism: Thermoplasmata archaeon (assembly GCA_030040865.1). Classification (GTDB taxonomy): domain Archaea; phylum Thermoplasmatota; class Thermoplasmata; order Lutacidiplasmatales; family UBA184; genus Lutacidiplasma. Next base: position 11,825 of record JASHSX010000135.1, read on the forward strand.
GAGCTCGGGGATGTCCTTGAGCGCGTAGTCGTACGCGCGCTTCACCATCAGCCGGAAATCCATCGACGGATGGGCCTTCGCGAACTTCGTGACCCCGCCGGTCACCATGTACACCCGGCGGCCTTTCGACGGCGGCGTCGCGGCGCGGGGTCGGGCCTTCGGTCGGCGGACGGACGTCGACTTCTTGCGAGCTTTCGAGCGAACCGGCACGGGGAATCCCGGACGCCGCAGTTCGGTCGGGCACTTAAGCAGAAACCCGGCGGCGGACGGAACCGTTTAACTCGCGGGCCCGGTGGCGGCGCGATGACCCCGGCCGCCGCTCCGACGAAGGATTTCCTCTCGATCGCCGACCTCGCCGGAGAGATGGTCCCCCTCCTCGACCGCGCCGGTCGGCTCAAGGCCGAACGGAAGTCGGGGACGGTCCGGCCCACGCTCGCCGGGAAGAACCTGGCGATGATCTTCGAGAAACCGTCCACGCGGACCCGGACTTCGTTCGAGGTCGCGATGAACGACCTGGGCGGACATGCCCTATACCTCTCGACCCGCGACCTCCAGCTGGGGCGCGGCGAGACGATCGGCGACACGGCGCGGGTCCTCTCCCGATACGTCGACGGGATCTGCTACCGGGCCATGCGGCACGCCGACGTGCTCGCGCTCGCGCGCGCCGCGTCGATCCCGGTGATCAATGCGCTCGACGACCTCGAGCATCCGTGCGAGATCGTCGCGGACCTCTTCACGATGCACGAGCGCTGGGGCGGAACGTTCCGCGGTCATCGTCTCGCGTGGATCGGCGACGGGAACAACGTGCTCCACTCACTGTTGCTCGGCGCCGCGGCCGTGGGGCTCGATCTGACCGCGGCCACTCCGACGAGGTACCGACCGCGACCCGAGATCCTGGAGGCGGCCGAACGCCTGGCCCGAACGTCCGGAGCGCACCTCTCGGTGACCACCGACCCTGCGGAGGCGGCCCGAGGCGCGGACGCGCTCTACACCGACGTCTGGGTATCCATGGGCGACGAGGCCGAGGAGGCGGCGCGGCTCGAGGCCTTTCGGGGCTACCAGATCAACGAGGAGCTCGTCGGGATGGCCTCACCGGACGCGTTCGTCCTCCACGACCTGCCGGCCCACCGGGGCCAGGAGATCACCGACGCGGTGATCGACGGGTCGCGATCGGCCGTCTGGGACCAGGCCGAGAACCGACTGCACGCCACGAAGGCGATCCTCGAGCGCCTACTCCGCCCCCGGGACGCGTAGGGCGCGCTCAGGGTTCCTGGGCGGCCGCGGGGTCCGCGCGGAGGCGGACCTTGAGGAGTTGCTCGATCTTGCGCACGAGCGCGTCGGGCGGCCGGAAGCTCCCCGCCTCGATCTTCAGCACGACCGATTTCTTCTCGTTGAGCTTCTTGCCGAGGTCCTCGGGCGTCCACGCGTGCGCCTCGCGCGCGACGCGGACCCGCTTGAACCAGTCGGGGGCGAGCTCCATCTCGCCGATCTCGGTGTAGAGATCGCGCTCCTCGAGCCGACGGGCGGCGCCCGCCGGCCGGGTGCTCGAGCCGACGACCGGACGTCGGCCCGACGTTTCTCCCGCGCTCGGCGCGACCGGTGGGGGGTCGACGAGCTGGCCGAACCGGACGCAGTCCGGGCAGAGCGAGAGCACCGAACCCTCGATCCGGGCCCGGGCGGTCGACGGAACGTTCTTCCCACACATCTCGCACAACATGGATCTCCTCCTACGCTGCCGGCGCCGGTCGCGTACGCCGGCGCTCCTCCATCCGTCGCCGCCCGTCCTCGAAGCGCGCCCGCTCGTCGGCGGTCTCGAGCACGAGCGGGGGAGCGGGGACCGGTCGCCCGGCCGCGTCGACCGCCACCATCGTGACGAACGCCTGCACGACGTGCCGGGACCGGCCGCTGTGGACCTCCTCGGCGCGCACGCGGACGGCGACCTCCATCGAGCTGCGGCCGACGAACGTGAGCATCGCTTCGAAATCGAGGACCTCCCCGACATGGACCGGGCCCAGGAAATCGACCCGGTCGAACGACGCGGTCACGGTGGTCCCCTTCGCGTGACGGCTCGCGGTGATGTAGGCGACGCGGTCGACCTCCTCGAGGATCGACCCGCCGAATACGTTCCCGGTGAAGTTCGCGTCGGTCGGCACCATCAGCCGGACGACCGAGGCACGGCTCGCGCGCACGGTGCCGGGCGGAGCGTCGGCCACGAGTTCTCCCAGACGTCGAAGGGCGAGCGCGGGACCCGACTCCCTGCTAAATCGTTTCGCGCGACCGTCCGAAGGCGCGCGGGGCCCGGCCGCGGCGGCAGCGAGGGGTCGTCGGTCGGGCCCGTCCCGGCGCCCCCGGACCGTTCGGACGGCCGGGAGCGCGTCCCCGCCGATTCTCGGCGGCGGTCTTCGACAATGCCTATATAGGGGTACCTTTTGGCCGCGCCCGGAGCCCCCGAGCGATGGCACAGAAGCCCCACCTCAACATCGTCTTCATCGGCCATGTCGACCACGGCAAATCGACCACGGTCGGCCGGCTGCTGCTCGACACCGGCTACATCCGCCAGGAGGAGATCGACAAGTACCGCGCCGAGGCCGAATCGAAGGGCAAGGCGACCTTCGAGTTCGCCTGGGTGATGGACGACCTCAAGGAGGAGCGCGAGCGCGGCGTCACGATCGACATCGCGCACCGCCGTTTTGACACCCAGAAGTACTACTTCACGATCATCGACGCGCCCGGCCACCGCGACTTCGTGAAGAACATGATCACGGGGACGAGCCAGGCCGACGCGGCCGTGCTCGTCTGCTCCGCCGCCGAGGGGATCCAGGAGCAGACCCGGGAGCACATCTTCCTCTCCCGTACGCTCGGCGTGACCCAGCTCATCTGCGCGATCAACAAGATGGACCGCCAGGAGGTCAACTACTCCGAGGCGAAGTTCAACGAGCTCAAGGAAGAGCTCACGAAGCTGCTCAAGAACGTCGGCTACAAGGTCGCGGAGCAGGTCGTCTTCGTCCCCATCTCGGCGTTCAAGGACGACAACATCAACAAGGCGAGCCCGAACATGGCCTGGTACAAGGGCCCGACCCTCCTCCAGGCGCTCGACAACCTCAAGGTCCCCGAGAAGCCGACCGACAAGCCGCTGCGGCTCCCCGTCCAGGACGTCTACACGATCACGGGGATCGGCACGGTGCCCGTGGGCCGCGTCGAGACCGGGAAGCTCAAGGTCGGCGAGAAGATCATCTTCCTCCCGAGCGGGAAGTCCGGCGAAGTGAAGTCGATCGAGATGCACCACGAGGCGGTCACCGAGGCGATCCCCGGCGACAACGTCGGCTTCAACGTCCGCGGGATCGACAAGAACGACATCCGCCGCGGCGACGTGGCGGGGCCGGCGTCGAACCCCCCGACCGTCGTGGAGAGCTTCACCGCGAACATCCA
>JASHSX010000136.1 GCA_030040865.1 Thermoplasmata archaeon
GACGTCGACACCCAGATCGACTTCGACTGCAAGATCGGGCAGGGTTCGGTCGACCTGCGGGGCGTCTTCGACCAGAAGGCCGTCCTCGCGAACGACACGTCGTTCGGGGTCGGCTTCGCGCCGCTCTCGGACCTCGAGCGGCTCGTGCTGGAGAGCGAGCGGTTCCTGACGCTCAAGCTCAAGAAGAAGCTGCACGCGCTCGGCGAGGACGTGAAGGTCATGGGGTTCCGCGACGGCGACGCGATCCGGCTCACGGTCGCGGCGGCGCTCGTCGACCGGGAGATCGCGAACGCGACCGAGTACCAGGCGGTCTGCGACGAGATCCGGGACAAGCTCGCGGAGCAGGCGACCAAGCTCACCCGCCGCGAGGTGTCGATCGACGTGAACACCGCCGATGATCCCGAGCTCGGGCGGTTCTACCTGACCGTCACCGGCTGCTCGATGGAAGCGGGCGACGACGGCTCCGTGGGACGCGGGAACCGGGCGAACGGGCTCATCACCCCGTGCCGACCGATGAGCCTCGAGGCGTCCGCGGGGAAGAACCCGATCAACCACGTGGGCAAGATCTACAACCTCCTGGGCAACCTGATCGCGAACGACATCGTGAAGGAGACGAACGGGAACGTGAAGGAGGTCCACGTGAAGATCCTCTCGCAGATCGGGAAACCGGTCGACCAGCCCCAGGTCGCAAGCCTCCAGCTGCTCCCCGCGGACGGCGTGAAGCTCGCCCAGGTGAAGGGGAAGGCCGAGGCGGTCGCGGACTCCTGGCTCGGCCGCACCGACGAGATCCCGCGCCTCCTCCTCACCGACAAGCTGTCGGTTTTCTGACGGAACGCGGGGTCACCGTTCTAAATAGCGGGACGTTCCACTAACGTCTCGGAGCGGCGCGCCGGGCCCCCGGGGGCGACGCTCGAAGACGACCGTGGTGGGCCTCTCCTCGCTCGAGATCGACGCGATCGTCCTCGTCGTCGTCCTGGGCTGCGTCCTCGCGGCGATCCTGCTCTACTCCCTGCACCGGCTCCACCGGCGTCGGGACCGGCTCGTCCGGGAGCTCCAGACCCCCGAGGTCCGCCACGATCGTGCCTACAACCGGATCGCGATGGCCCGCCGCGAGGCCGACATCCTGGAGCGGTCGGGCGCCGACGTGACCGAGGCCCGGGAGATCATCGCACGGGCCCAGGGTTCGTTCGACACCCGGAACTTCGAGCGGGCCTACGAGTACGCCCAGTCCGCCCACGAGGCGCTCGTGCGGGTCCGGCAGTCGGGAGCCCTGCGCAGCGGGAGCCCCTCCGCGCCTTCGGCCGCTCCGACTCCCGTCGCGACACCCGCGCCTTCCGTCCGCGCATCGGACCCGGGGGCCACCCCGCTGCCCGACGCGCCGCCCAAGATCGCGAAGAACCGGGCGGAGTCCCAGTTCCAGCTCCACCTGCTCGACCAGGAGCTCGTCGCGGCGAAGGCCGCGCGCCCGGGCGATGGCGCGACGGCGGCCGCCGACGCGCTCCGCAGCCAGGCGCAGGCCGCTTACGACCGGGCGGACTACACCGAGGCGTTCCGACTCGGACTGCGGGCCCGACGCCAGCTGGGCGGGAAGGTCGAGAGCCTCCCGGCCGGTGGCGGCGCTCCGTCCCCGGTCCCGGCCGCCGGTGGAGCCGGGCCGGACGGGGGCGACGAGGCCGGTGCGACCGCTGATCGGATCGCGGGCAGCAGCCGTTGCCCCGCCTGCGGGTACCCGGTCACCGCGGACGACCGCTTCTGCCGGGGCTGCGGGAAGCCGCAGGCGGCGACCGCCTGCCCGGTGTGCGCCGCGCCGCGCGAGCCCGACGATACGTTCTGCGGGAAGTGCGGAGCCCGGTTCACCTAGCCGCGGCCCCCGCCGTCGGCAGCCAGTCGTCGAGCTTCCGCTGGGTCCGGGCCTCGTGGAGGACCGCGCTGGTCCGCAGCCAACGCTCGAGCGGGATCGCGAACTCTCGTCGGATCCGCGCGCCGAGCTCGCCCAACGTGGCGCAGCGTTCGGGGCGGGTGTGCATCGCCCGTCGCACGTGCTCGCGGACGTTCCAAACTCCCAGCGGCAGGATCTCCCCGGGGTGGACCTCCCGGAGGACGACCACGCCCGCCTGGCGCCCGCGGGCGAGCAAGGCCTCGCTCGTCGCGAGGCGCGCCGCGTAGTAGCAGCCTCCGATCGCGGCGTAGGTGGTCCGTCCGTCGTGACCCTCGTGATCGCCCATCATCACGATCTCGGTCGTGTTGGGGTTCCACATCGTGTTCGGATACCACGCTTCGATCGACTCGTACCGGTAGCTCCCCGGCAGGAGCACGATGAGCCATCGGTTGTCGAGCGCGGTCAGGGCGTGGACCTCGATCTCCGAGAGCTCCGGGAGCTGCCGCACGTGCTCCAGGTTCGCCTTCGACAGGAGATCGTCCACCGCGGTGATGCTCCACCGGGTCGGGACGAGCCGCCGCCGCCCCCGGCGGCCGAGCGTACCGACGCTGAACGCCCGCTGGATCCGGCTGACCCGGACCCCTCGGGTGTACAGCTCGCCCACGGCGATCCGCGCGTTCGCGTCCGTGTCCGACGTGAGCCGGTCCAGGTTCGGGTCCACGCGTCGCACATCGAGCCGCATCTTCTCGATCGGCGCCGACGGGCCGAACGGAGGGGCCGAGTCGGAGAGGGCGAGGTGTCCGCGGGGCGCCCGTCGGAACGTCGTTTCGCTCTCGACCGAGCCCTCGGCGATGCCGAGCAGCTGGAGGTCCTCGAGGATCGGGATCGGGCGCTCGGCGTCGGTCACCTTCATCCGGGTGGTTCCCCGGACCAGGCCCGTACGGAAGCCGACGACCTCGGCGACCGAGCGGCCGACCCACTCCTCAGGGGTGTCGTACAGCTCCGTCGAGCCGTGCTCGGGGCTCAGGAGGGGGCCCAGGTTGATGCTCGGGTACCCGAACCGCCCGACGAAGACCCCGGGCGGCGAGGAGCCCTCGAGGTCGGTGCGACCGACCATCGGGAGGGTACGCTCGAACGCCTGGTACCGGAGCAGGATCGGGCAGACCGGCTTCCCGCAGAGCAGCTGGGCCGAACGGCAGCGCAGGCACATCGTGGGGTCCTCGCGCAGTCCCGGGATCGACCAGGAGAGCGCCGGGAGCGGGGCGAGCCCCGGTATCGGGGACGAGGACGACGCCGCCATCGGAGGATCGTCGATCCTCTGCAGGTACCTATAGAGGGAGGGAGAGGCGCTGAAACGGCCGCCCGGAGGGCGGCGGTGGGGGTGTTCGTCCGCACCCTCAAATATCGCGGGCGGGTGGGCCGCCCTCGTCTGGGTCTGTGGGGTAGCTTGGTCCATCCTTCGGGGTTCGGGACTCCGAGACGCCAGTTCAAATCTGGCCAGACCCACCACCTTCTCCTCCAGGCCGACCGGACGGCTCCGCGAACTACCGAGGGTCGGCGAGCTCGTAGTGGTAATCGTCACGGTACCGACGGTACCCCACGCTCTCGTACAGCCGCTGGGCCACGAGATTGTCGTCGTCGGTGTCGACGAAGAAGTGGTGCAGGCCGCGTTTCCGGGCGTCCTCGAAGAACTGCGCGATCAGCCGCCGGGCGAGCCCGCGGCCCCGGAACTCCTCCTTGACGTGCAGCTCGTAGAGGCGGCCGAACCGCTCGATCGCCGGTCGGTAGTACGGCCGGGTCCCCTCGTACCAGTAGAGGAACCCGGCGTAGACGCCATCGACCTCGGCGACGAGCAGTCCGTCCAGCGGGATCCTCCCGAGGCGCTCGACGCTCCCGAACGGGTCCCACGGGGTATCCTGGTGCGCATAGTGCGACGCGATCGACGCGAGGTCCGCGGGCCCGCCCCCCCGGATCACCACGCCCGCTGGCCTGGCGAGCTCCTCCGATCTCCCCACGCGGGCCGAGCTCGCGGCGCCCGAGGCCCCGGGGGACGCCCCGGCGCCCGGCCTACTCCTTCTTCCGGAGCTGCTGGTCGAGCGACTGGATCGCTTTGCCGCCGTTCTTGAGGATCGGTCCGCCATGGTAGCTCATCAACGCGTCGACCGAGAGCTGGGCCATCCGGTGGG
>JASHSX010000137.1 GCA_030040865.1 Thermoplasmata archaeon
AGGTGGTTCTCCTGCCGCTCGATCGCCTTCACCCGGATCTCGAGCGTCTCCTTCTCCTCGGTGAGCAGCGTATCGACCTCCTTCTTGTCCTTCGCCCGGACGAGAAGGCCGCCGATCGGCCGGTAGACGACCGCGTCCTCCGGTAGGGTCTTCAGTTCCTCGAGCGTGTGGGTGAGCTCGCGCAGTCGAAGGTCGAGCTGGAGGCGCTGCTGCTGGGTCGTTCCGAGCTCCTGCTGGAGCCGCTGGAACTGCTTGATCTCGTTCTGCAGCTTCGCCGGGAGCGCCACGGACGCCTGACCCGGCTCGGGAGATAAGCGCTTCTACCTCGGTGCTCGCGGCTCGGCGCCGGAGCGAACGGAGTCGAGGGTGGAGACCGCCAGACCGATCCACCCGAGGTACGTGTTCAGGGCCGCGCGGACGGCCCCGGTGTCCCGCGCCACGATCGCAACGGAGATCGCCCCCGAGGCGTCGCGGGCGAGCTCGGCCCGCGCGCGCGGCACCTCGCGCGCCGCCTCCGGGGCGAGCGACTGCTCGATCCAGGGGATCCACGCGGGGTCACGCGGGCGTACCGTGATGGTCGCCCGCCAGTCGGGCGGATCGGTCACGGGGAGAGCTCGAGGTCGAGGACCGCGACGACCCGGTCCGTCTTCTCGGCCGCCGCCCGCACGTACGCGGCGGGATCGAGGGTCCGGTCGATTTCCGCCGGGGTCAGGTGGGCGGCGATCGCGGCGTCCTTTTTGGCCCGCTCGGCGAGCGAGACCCCGGTCCCGGTGGCGCGCGTCAGGTTCCGGAGGATCTCGTGGGCCTCGGCGCGGGGGAGCCCCCTCGCGGTCAGCGTGAGCATCAGGCTCTCGGTCATCGCGGCGCCTTCCGTCCGGGAAAGCTCCGTGGCCATCTTCTCCACGTCGACCCGGAGGCCCCGGACCACGTCGGCGAGGTTCGCGAGCAGGTCGTCCAGGAGCACGATCGCATGCGGGAGCACGATCCGCTCGTTGGCGGAGTTCGCGAGGTCACGCTCGTGCCACTGGACCATGTTCTCCATCGGCGGGATCGCGAACGCCCGCACGAGCCGGGCCAGGCTCGTCACGTTCTCGGAAACGATCGGGTTCCGCTTCTGGGCCATCGTCGAGCTGCCGACCTGCCGTGCCTCGTCGAACGGTTCCGAGACCTCGGCGATCTCCGTCCGCTGCAGGTTGCGGATCTCCGTGGCGATCCGTTCGGCGCTCGAGGCGACGAGCGCGAGGAAGTTCGCGAACTCGGCGATCCGGTCCCGGCCGACGATCTGGGTCGGCGCTTCGTCGGCGGAGAGCCCGAGGCGCTGCATGACGCCCGCTTCGACCTGCGCCGCATGCGGCCCGAAGCCGGCGCCGGTCCCGACCGCACCGGACATCTTTCCGACCACCAGCCGAGGCACGAGCTCGTCGAGCCTCCGTCGATGCCGTGCGATCTCCGCCGCCGCGACCGCCATCTTGTAGCCGAAGGTGATCGGGACGCCGTGCTGCCCGTGGGTGCGACCCACCTCGGGCGTGTCGCGGTGGCGCCGCGCCTGGGCGACCAGGTCCCGGGCGAGTTCGGTCAGGTCGCCCCGGAGGATCGTCGCCGCCTCCTTGAGCTCGAGCGCGAGGGCGGTATCGGTGATGTCGGCGCTGGTGGCGCCGTAGTGCACCCACCGTCCGGAAGGGCCCGCGGCCTCGGCGAGGGATCGCACGATCGCCATCACGTCGTGCCGCAGCGACCGCTCGAGCTCGTCGACCCGTTCGAGACGAACGCGGTCGACCGTCGCGGCCGCGCCGATCGCCTTCGCGTCCTCCTTGGGGATCATCCCGAGCTCGGCTTCGGTCGCGGCCAGCGCCGCTTCCACCTTGAGCGCCCGCGCGAGGCGGGAGGACCGGGAGAAGAGCGATCGCACCGGCTCGCGACCGTAGCGGAACTCGAGCGGACAGAACAGCAGCGACGAGTCGCCCGACACGTCGCCGAGAGTCGGGGCCGGCTATATAGGCGTGACCGCGGCGGGACGACCGGGGGCTCACTGCGGCCGATCGGCACGCCGTCGCGTCGCGCGAAGTACCCGCTCGATTCCGGTGCCGTACTGAACGGCGCGCTTCGGACGGGCCGCGAGCTCCGCCGGTAGACCCCGGTGTTCGGCGAATCGACGGAAGAGGTCCTTCGGGACCGGACTCGGCATCCGATGCTCGATCGGGATCGCGAGCGCCGCCGCGACGAACTCGGGTTCGAGGAACGGGGCGTGCACCGTGCGATCGAACCGTCGTGCGATCCGCCGGGTGCGCGGCCCGTCGTCGTCCTGGGCCCGCGCGAGATCGGCCTCGACCCGCCGGGCGGCCGCCTCGGCGTCCAGGCCATGGAAGTGCGCGTATCCGAGGAACAGTTCGTCGATCCCCTGGCCGCACAGGAGGGTGGCGACCGGCGACCGGGCGATGGCACAGGCGAGCGCTACGAGCACGGGTCGGGAGGTCGGGGACGCTCCCCGCGTCTCGGGATCGATCCGGCGCCCGATCTCGTGCACCTCGTCGGGCGCGACCGTCACCGGGTACCATCGAAGCGCCAGGCGGTCCGCGGCGCTCCGGGCCGCCGCGAGATCGGGGCTCCCCGTCACGCCGACGGTGACCAGCGTGAGCCCCGGCGCCTCCCGGAGCTCCCACGCGAGGAGGCTCGAGTCGACCCCACCGGAGAACAGGATGCCGGGCGACTCCGCGGACCCGAAACGATCGTGAACCGTCCGGTCGATGGCCCGGTCGAGACCGGCGAACTCGGTTCCACGAACGACGGTCACGGGCCGGCGGACGACAGCCTGTCCCTTCAAGACTTATCGTTCCCGAGCGTAGCCTCCGCCGTGCCTCCCGCCATGCTCGCGCCGCCGACCGACCGCCCGGTGCGCCGGGCGTTGTTCGTGGATCGCGATGGCACGCTCAATCCGGACTTACACTATCTCAAGGAGGCCGAACGGATCGAACTGTTCCGCGGGGTGGGCCGCGCCCTCCTGCTCGCCCGGGAACACGGCTACCTCGTGGTGTGCGTCACGAACCAGTCGGGGATCGGGCGGGGCCACTACTCGCACGATGACGTCCGCCGGATGCATGCCCGCCTCAACGAGCGGCTCGCGGCGGAGGGCGCGGCGATCGACGCGTTCTACTACTGCCCCCACACCCCCGAGGAACAGTGCCGATGCCGTAAGCCCGCGACCGGACTCTTCGAGGACGCCCGTCGGGACTGGAACATCGACTTCGCGGGGAGCGCGGTCGTCGGCGACCGGGCGCTGGACGCAGAGGCCGGCCATCGACTCGGCCTCTTGACCGCGCTGGTGGGCCGCCCCGGGCACGCGGAACTGCTCGCCGCTGAGCTCGCCGAACGCGCGACCCCGGTCGACATTCTGGCGGGCGCTTTCGAGTCGGCGGTGGCGCGCATCCTCGCCCGCGGCTGACGGCCGGTCGCGAAGCCGTTAAGCCCGCGCCCGGGTCGGTCTCGAGGGCGGACCCTCGTGCTCCCTCTGCTTCTCGCACTCTTCGGCGTCGCCGTCACGGTGGCCCTCGCCGCGGCCGCGGTCGCCGCGAAGGCCCTCACGGCGTCCGGCGGAGCCGTCGCGGCCGCCTTCGGCATCGTGATCGTCGTCTTCGCCGGTTTCCCCTACCTCGCGCTGCTGATCCTCTTCGTCGTGGCGAGCACGCTGGCCACCCGGTTCCGGTTCGAAGAGAAGCAACGCCGGAAGGTGCAGGAGGGAGTGCACGGGGAACGGGGGATCTCGAACGTGGTCGCCCACATCGTGATCCCCACGGGCCTCGCCATCGCCGGAGGGCTCCCGACGCCGCTGCTCGCGCCCACTCCGCTCGCCGTGCTCTACACGTCGGCGCTCGCCTTCGGGGCCGCCGACACGTTCGCGAGCGAGTTCGGCGTTCTCGCCGGTCGGGCGCGCAGCATCCTCACGTTCCGCCCGGTGCCCGCCGGGACGAACGGTGGCATCTCCGGCCGGGGGGAGGCCTGGGCGCTGGTGGGCGCGTTCGCGACCACGCTCGTCGGCCTCGGGCTGTTCGTCCTGCTCCGGCCGCCGGGCCCACCGGCGGCGCTCCTTGTCCTCGGCGGAGGGATCGCCGGGTTCCTCGGATGCCAGATCGATTCGGTGCTCGGGGAGACGCTCGAGAACCGCGGGCTCCTGACGAAGGGCTCCACGAACTTCCTCGGCATGCTCGCCTCGGTCGCCCTCGCGGCCG
>JASHSX010000138.1 GCA_030040865.1 Thermoplasmata archaeon
GTCGTCCGCGAGTCGAAGGAGGAGTATGCGCGGCTCGCGGCTCAGTGGGACGCGAGCGCCTACACCGTGAACGGATTCGCCCGCTGGACCCGGGACGCCGAGGCGGCCCGTCTGCTCGCGGACGCGACCAAACGGCTCCGGGGCTGGGGTGTAGAGGTTCGGCCGGTCGGCCCCCAGGAGCTCGCCGACCGGCTCCCGTTCGGGAGGTTCGACGACCTCGAGGGCGCGATCCTGAGCGAGGGAGACGCAGTGGTCACGCCGAGCGCGATCACCGAGCTGTATGCCGAGTCGGCGCGCCGGGCCGGCGTCGACCTCGAGCTTGCGACCCCGCTGCGTTCCGTCGGGCGGGCGGACGGGGGTTGGGAGCTCACTACGGCCGGCCGAACGGTCCGCGGGCGCCGGCTCGTGGTCGCCGCCGGCGCTTGGTCGAAACGCGTGCTTGCGCGACTGGGGCACGCTCTCCCGCTCGTCCCGTACCGCACCCAAGCCGCGGTGCTGCGCCCCGCGGCCGCGGGTCCCGCCCCGTTCCCCTCCGTCCACGACATCGACTCCGACGTCTACGCGCGGCCGGAGGCGAACGGGAGGATCCTCGCCGGCGACGGCACCGAGTCGGTGGAGGCCGACCCCGACACGTTCCGGCCCGGCGGCGACGAGGGGTTCGTCGCGCACCTCGCCGAGACGTTCGAGCGCCGGTTCCCGGGCTGGTCGGACGCCGAGCTGGTCCGGGCCTGGGCGGGCGTATGCACCGCGACGCCCGATCGACGGCCGCTGGTAGGCCCCGTCGACGCGTCGGAGGGTCTGTTCGCGGTGACGGGGTTCAACGGCTTCGGCGTGATGCGGGCCGGCGGGGTCGCTGCCCGTCTGGCGGGCGTCCTGGCCGCGAGCGAGGACGGCACGAGCGGTCTCGACCCGCTCCGTCCCGTCCTCCCGGAGCGGCTCGTCGGCCGATCGATCTCCTTCGCGCCCCGGCCGGGCTTCACGCTCGAGGGCGGCGACGCGCCCCGGTTCTAGGGCGCGGGTGGGGCGGCCTACCCGGGCCCGAACTCCGGACCGGGTGCCCGGAGCCGCTCGAGCTTCGCCAGGAACTCCACGCCCTCCCCCGTCGTCATCGGTTTCCCGTCGTCGCGGAGGAGAGGGAGGTCGGCGAGCGCGCACGCCTCCTCGGGCTTCGCTCCGCGGAGGAGCGCGGCCACGGCGACGGACTCCTTTCGGCTCAGGGAGATCGAGCCGAGCTCGAAGTCCTCGAACGCCTCGTAGGCGATCGGGCAGACGACGCGGACGATCTGCGCGAGCTCGGCCGCGTAGAGACGGATCTCCTCCTGGGCGTGGGGGTCGAGCCGGAGCGAGAGGAAGTGCAGGAGGTTCCAGAGGTCGGACTTCCAGTACCATTCGGTGTAGTACGAGAGGGGCAGGATCAGGCGGGCCGTCTCGCGCGCGACGCCGTCGGCGAGCGCCCGCTCGTAGGCGGCGTACGCCTCGGTGGAGACCCGCGCGAGCTCCGAGCGGAACCGCTCGACGACCTCTCCCGGCAACGGCTCGCCCCGACCCTGCCGGTTCCGGGTCGACTGCCGGCGCACCTCCTCGGCCGGCGGAAGATCGAACTCGTCCGGCACGACCGAGTACCGCTGCGAATACTCGTTGATGGAGGCGGTCCGGTGCCGCACCCACTGGCGCGCGACGTAGATCGGAAGCCGCACGAGGAACTTGAACTCGACCATCTCGAACGGCGTCGTATGCCGGTGCCGAAGCAGGTAGCGGATGAGCCCGCGGTCGTCGCGGACCGACTTCGTGCCGGCGCCGTAGGAGACCCGGGCGGCCTGGACGATCGAGGCGTCGGTGCCCATGTAGTCCACCAGCGCGACGAAGCCGTGCGAGAGCACCGGGCGTCGGACCCCGATGAGTCGGTCGGCGGCCGGAACGCCGGGACGGGTCATCGCGGGCTCGGCGTCCGCCACGATCGGGACGCAGGACGTCGAGATTAAAGGCGCTCCGCCGAGAGACGGGCGCGCTCCGGGGAAAACCTATAGGCCGCCCCCCGCTCGATCGGGTCCGGAGGGCCCAATGGCGCGCATTTTCGTCGGCATCGCGTGGCCGTACTCGAACGGCCCGTTCCACATCGGGCACCTCGCCGGGGCGTACCTTCCCGGGGAGATCTTCGCCCGGTTCCACCGCTTGCGCGGCGACGAGGTGCTGATGGTGTCGGGCTCGGACATGCACGGCACCCCGACGCTGATCCGGGCCGAGAAGGAGGGCACGACGCCCCAGGTGGTCGCCGAGCGGTACCACGGGATCAACCGGGACGCCTTCGGTCAGCTCGGTTTCTCGTTCGATCTCTACACCCACACGCACACGGTCGTTCACGAGCGGACCGTCCAGGAGTTCTTCCTGACGCTGCTCGAGCACCGGTACATCGACCGGCGTACGGAGGAGGCCGCGTACTGCCCGAAGCACCGCCGGTTCCTGCCCGACCGGTACCTGCTCGGGACATGTCCGCACTGCGGCTTCGACTCCGCCCGGGGCGACGAGTGCGACAACTGCGGTAAACCGGTCGACGCCCGGCAGCTGGGCGCGCCGCGGTGCGCCCTCGACGGCACTCCGGCGGAGTTCCGCCCCACGGAGCACTTCTACCTCGACCTGGACCGCCTCCAGGAGAAGCTCGCCCGCTACGTGGCGGAGCAGGCGCCGCACTGGCGGCCCGGCGTCACCGGTGTCGCGGAGAGCTTTCTCGCCGCCGGGCTGCGCCCGACCCCGATCACGCGCGACCTCGACTGGGGGGTCCCGATCCCGCTCGACGGCTACGACGCGAAGCGGTTCTACGTCTGGTTCGACGCGGTGATCGGCTACCTCTCGGCGTCCAAGGAGTGGGCGATCCGCGCCGGCCGGCCCGAAGCGTGGAAGCGGTACTGGGACCCGCGCGAGGCGGTCCGGCAGTACTACTTCATCGGCAAGGACAACAAGTTCCACCACACGATCGTCTGGCCCGGGATGCTCCTCGGGGCCGAAGGGCTCCAGCTGCCGTACGACGTTCCCGCGAACGAGTGGCTGAGAGTGGACGGCCAGAAGATCTCGAAGAGCCGCACGGACGGGCTCGAGGCGTTCATCCCGTCGCTGCTCGCCCGGTACCCGCCGGACGTGATCCGCTTCTATGCGGCGCTGCTCGCGCCCCAGAACCACGACACCGAGCTCGACTGGGACGAATTCCACCAGCTCCACGAGGAGGTGCTCGCGAACCAGTGGGGCAACCTCGTTCAGCGCACCCTCGTCCTCGCCCGGGATCGGTACGGCGGCAAGGTGCCGCCCGGGCCCGCGGACGCCCGCGACGAGGACGCTCCGGGGGGCACGCTCGACCGGCTGCGGACCGCCCACGCGCGGATCACGCGGGAGTACGAGCAGGTCCACCTGAAGGAGGCGCTCGACCTCACGCTCGAGCAGGTCCGGGAGACGAACCGCTGGTTCCATGACGCGCATCCGTGGGACGCGAAGGACCCCGAGCGGGCCCGCCTTCTCCGCGAGGCCCTCTGGCGCGTGAAGGCGCTCGCGACGTGGCTCGCCCCGGTACTCCCGTTCTCCAGTGCCGAGGTCTACCGGATGCTCGGCTACTCCGGGCCGCCGAGTTCCGGCGACTGGGATCGGGCGCTCGATCCGCCGCCCGGTGGTCAGCCGCTCGGGGAGATCCGGCCGCTCTTCCCCCGGCCGACCGTGGAGAGCCCCGCCCCCGTGGCTCCCTCGTCGAAGTCCCCCGGGGAGATCGCGGCCCTCGCCCCGCTGGGCGCGCGGGCCGGAGTCATCCGGGCGGCCGTTCCCCATCCCGCGGCGGACAAGCTGTACGTCCTCTCGGTGGACCTGGGCGAACCGACGCCGCGAACGGTCGTGGCCGGCCTGCGGGGCTCGTACCCGGTCGAGGAGCTCGTGGGCCGGCCGGTGATCGTGCTCGCGAACCTGGCCCCCCGGACCATCCGACGCATGACCTCCCAGGGGATGGTGCTCGCGGCCGAGGACGGGGATCGGGCCGTCCTCCTCCGGCCGCCGGACGCGGTGCCGCCCGGCGCCTGGCTCGCGGGCGTCGGGCCGGAGGTCCGGGAGATCACCTACGACGAGTTCGCGGCGACCCCGCTCTCCGTCGGCCGCGTGGTCGGCCGGAGGCCCGACGGCCGCCGCTCCGTCGACCTGGGAGCGCGGAGCGTCGAGGTCGACGGGGAATGGCCCGAGGGCGAGACGGTGGTCGTCCGGTTGCCGACGGCCGAGGCGACCCACGGAGAGGTCTTGGGCTTCGACGGCTCCCGTCCGATCCGGC
This sequence comes from Thermoplasmata archaeon, assembly GCA_030040865.1. Classification (GTDB taxonomy): domain Archaea; phylum Thermoplasmatota; class Thermoplasmata; order Lutacidiplasmatales; family UBA184; genus Lutacidiplasma. The sequence goes on from JASHSX010000138.1 coordinate 4,295, forward strand.
CGGAGGTGCCGGTGCCGCTCGGGGCGAAGGTGCGATGACCGACGGGGTCCGGATCGACCTGCACGTGCACGCCCAGTGGTCGCCCGACTCGCGGCTCACGCTCGAGGCGATCGTCGGTCGGCTGTCGTACGTCGGGCTGCGCGGGTTCGCGCTGACCGACCACAACACCGTCGCCGGCCACGCCGCCCTCGCCGAGCTGCGCGCCCGCCACCCCGAGTACCTGTACCTGCCGGGCGTCGAGGTCTCGGCGCGCGAGGGGCACCTGCTCGGCTACGGCGTCACCGAGGCCCCTCCCCCGCACCGGCCGGTCGCCGAGACGGTCGAGTGGATCGAGGGACGGGGTGGGGTCGCGGTCCTGGCGCATCCGTACCGGTGGACCCACGGGGTGGGTCGGAAGGTGGCGTCGCAGGCTCGGGTCCGCGTCCTGGAATCCCGGAACGGCCACAACTCCGAGATCGCGAACGCCAAGGCGGAGCTCACCGCGGCCCAGCGCCAGCTGGCGACCACGGGGGGGAGCGACGCCCACGATCTCGGGGACCTGGGGCGCGCGTTCACGGAGTGGACCGAACCCGCGGAGACGGCCGACGAGCTCCTCGAGTCGCTCCGTCGGGGCCGCACGAAGGCCGACGGCCTCTCGCTCGCCCTCCCGGGGCGGGTCCGCTGGTCGACGCGCACGATGCTCCGCTTCGTGACCCGCGGATTCCGTCCGCTCTGACCCGACGGCCGACGCGCCCCCACGTCTTTTACCCCCGACGGTCCCTCCCTCCCGCCGCGCCGAGGTGGCAGAATGGTTAATGCGACGGACTGCAGATCCGTTTCCTGGGGGTTCGATTCCCTCCCTCGGCTCCTCCGGACCGGGCCGGCCCGCGACCCTGACCGGCGGCGGCACCGACGGCGGCGCCGTTCCGGTGGCCCGCGCCCCGGGACCGCGGTTCCCAAGCTCGTCCGATCGAGCGCCGGACCCGTCGGATGAGCGTCGCGACGAAGCGGGCGTACGAACCGGCGGCGCCCGAGGACGGCACCCGGTACCTCGTCGACCGGCTCTGGCCGCGCGGCGTCACGAAGGAACGGCTCCACGTCGCCGCGTGGCTCAAGGAGATCGCCCCGAGCGAGACCCTGCGTCGGCGATTCCATCACGATCCCGCCGAGTTCGCGCAGTTCCGGGCCGCGTACCGGCGCGAGCTGCTCGCGCGGCCCGAGGCGTGGGCGGGCCTGGCCGCGGAGGTCCGGGACGGTCCGGTGACCCTCGTCTACGCCGCGCGCGACGGGACGCATTCCAACGCGGCGGTCCTTGCCGAGCTCCTGCGCGAGGGCGACGTCACGGTGGCGGGTCTCGGGGTGGGGAAAAGCGCGCGCGCACGCGGGTCCACCACGCCGCGACCGGCACCGAGAGGACGCGCTCGCGCTCCTGCTCGAGCTGCGACCAGAGGATCCGGGCCTCGAACGGCGCCTCGCGGGTGACGAAGCCGATGACGTGGGTGGGTTCGCCGGGGTCGACGACCGGAAGCGCGCTCCCGTCGAGCTGGGCGAGACGTTCGGCGGCGGTACGCATCGGCTCGTCCGGGTAGGCGGCGCTCGAGAGCGCGACGGCGCGTCGGCGCACCGGCGCGGCCGGGTCGCCGCCGATCTCGAGATACCGCTGGAGGTCGCGGCGGGCCGCGAACCCGACCGGCGTCCCGCCGTCCGCGAGGAGCGTGAGGCCGCTCTCGCCGGCGTCCGGTGTCCCCGAGACGCGGACCGCCTCCTCGACCGAGACGTCGGCCGGGACGATCGCGACGCTCGTGTGCATCACGGAGCGCACGGGGATCCGCTCGAGGGGATCGACCGAGTACTCGCGGGCGACGTGCACGCCGCGGCGAGCGACCTTCTCGGTGAGGACCGAGCGCTTCACCACGAGGACGGTGACGGCGTCGGCGACCAGCGCGGCCACGAGGAGCGGGAACAGGGCCTCGAAGTCGTGGGTGAGCTCGAGCGAGAAGACGACGCCCGTGAACGGCGCGCGCATCGTGCCCCCGATCATCGCGCCCATCCCAACGAGCACGAACAGTCCCACGGAACCTCCGGGCAGGACGACGGCGAACAGGGCGCCTAGGCAGCCGCCGATCATGAGGAGCGGCGCGAGGACGCCGCCGGACGTGCCCGATCCGAGGGAGATCGCCCAGATGGCGGCCTTGACGATCACGAGCGACAGGATCACCGTGATCCCGAACTGCGCCAGGAGGAGCCCGTCGATCGAGTTGTAGCCGACCCCGAGGGCACGCGGCGCGAGGATCCCGCCGACCCCGATCGCGAGGCCCCCGAGGGCCGGCCACCACATCCAGTGGATCGGGAGCTTTCGGAAGCCGTCCTCCGAGGCGTACACCGACCAGGTGAGCAGCATCGAGATCCCGCCCGCGAGGAGACCCAGGACGAGCGCGGACAGGAGGGTCCACGAGGTGGGCGCGGCCGAGAGGGGGATCGGGAACAGCGGGTTCGCGCTGATGAGCTGCCAGCGGACGACCGTCGCCACCGCGACGGCCGCACCGACCGGCACCAGGCTCCGCGGTTTCCACTCGAAGAGGAGCAGCTCGACCGAGAGGAGTACCGCGGCGAGCGGACTGTTGAACGTCGCGGCCATCCCGGCCGCGGCGCCGGCGACCAGGAGGGTCTTCCGCTCCGCGGCGGTCACCCGCACGAACTGGCCGAGGACGCTCCCGAAGGCGCCGCCGGTCATGATGATCGGGCCCTCGGCCCCGAACGGCCCTCCCGAGCCGATCGAGATCGCCGTCGCGACCGGCTTGAGGACGGTGACTTTCGGCTCGATCTTGCTCTTGTTGATCAGGATCGCCTCGATCGCTTCGGGGATCCCGTGGCCCCGGATGCGCTCGGAACCGTACCGGGCCATCCCGCCCACGAGGAGCCCGCCGAGGACGGGAACGCCGATCGCCAGGAGGCCGAGCGAGTTGCCGGACGGCGACGTGAACGAGAACGACAGTCGGCCGTAGTAGAACAGGTTCGTGAAGAACCCGATCAGATCGAGGAGCGCGACGGCGATGAGCGCCGCCACGATCCCGATCGGGACCGCCCACGCCGCCAGGAGGAGCAGCCGCCGGTTCGCGGAGGTGAAGTCCCCGAGCTGCTGCGCCCCGTAGTGCGGCGGGGCCGTCGCGGCGGGGGAGCTCACGAGGGGCCGCCCGGGGCGTTCCGCGGCGATGCGTCCTGTCGGGAACGGCGGGCCGGCGGGCGCCCGCTGCCGTTGCGCCGGGGTCGCGTCCGGTCCATGGCGCCTAGCTCCCGATCACCAGGACGGAGCGGTGGGACACTCCGGCCACGTACTTCGCCACCCGCCCGCGCAGCCGAAGGCCCCCCGCCTTCTCGCGGCGAACGAGGACGATCAGGTCGCAGTCCGCGAACTCCGCGTACTCGCAGATCCGCTCGCCCGGGTCCCCGTGGAGGATCTTGATGGGGATGTCGCGCGCCCCCGGCCCGGCGTGCGCGACGAGCGCGGAGCGGAGCGTCTGGTTGACGCGCAGCTCCTCCTCGTTCGCGGGGTTCCCGTCGTGCTCGTCGCCGGCGATCGCGGTCGGCCGCATCACCACGTGGCAGACGATCGTGGCCGGGACGCGCTCGAGCACGCCCTTCAGGGTCTCCCAGGCCCGGTCGCTCGGGGGCGTGGAGTCGAGCGCGAGCAGCGTGCGACGAAACAGCGGCGGACTCGCCGTGGCCATGCCCTCGAGCTCCGTCCAGCACCGACTCGGACTTAACGCCGGAGGAACGAACGGCCCGCCCGGCTCGGAGCGGGTCTTTATCCCCCGCCCGGACTCGGCCTCCCGGTTCCGATCCGTCCTGCCGGAACCCTGCGGGAGGGAACGCACGTGACGGCGCCCATCCGGCCGTTCGTGGACGGCTCGGTCCGCGTCGGCGCCGCCCTCATCGGCGTGGGCACGGTCCAGTTCGTGGTGGCGATGGCCGTCGCGCAGTCCGGCTACCCGCACTACTCGCTCCTCACGAACTACATCAGCGACCTCGGGAACACGGCGACCTCGCCCCTCCACGACGTCTTCAACGCGTCGATCGTCGGGCTCGGTGTCCTCGGGTTCGTCGGGATCCTCGCCGCATGGAGCGGGTTCCCCCGGGGCGGCGGCCGGCTCGTCGGCCTCTCGCTGCTCTTGCTCGCCAGCGTGGCCGCCGTCCTCGTGGGGCTGTTCCCGGAGAACGTGAACCCGACCGTCCACGGGCTCGCGTCGCTCGCCGTGTTCGCTCCGGGCGGGTTGGGACTCGTGATCGTGGGCACCGGGATGGTCCCGACGACCCATTGGTCGTCGTACCGGGGGGCTTCGTACCTGCTGGGAGTGATCACCCTCGTCTCGCTGGCGTACTACGCCCCGACCCAGGCGACGAACTCCACGTTCGACCCCGGTCTGATCGAGCGCCTCATCGTCGCCCCGATCCTCGTGTGGGCGTTCGCCGTCGCGCTCCACCTCGCCCGGCTTCCGGTCCGCCCGAGGGTGCGCGTAGGATCGGGCGCCTCGAGACTCCGATCATGATCGGCGACCCCGGGGGCGCGTCCACCGGCCCGGACGACACGGCGGCGTCGCTCGTGATCCTCGGGGCGGGGTACGCGGGCCTCACGGTCGCCCACGAGGTGAACCGCCGCGCGAAGGGGACGATCCCGATCGTGCTGGTCGACCGTCATCCGGTCCACGTCCTCCGCACCGAGCTCTACGAGATCGGGCGGCTCGCGGCCGCCGGCGGGAACGTCGCCCGGTGGACGGTGCCGCTCGGGAGGATCTTCGACCGCACGTCCGTCACGACGCGGGAGGGCACCGTCACACGGATCGACCTCGCCGCCCGTCGCGTCGAACTCGACCACGGGACGGTACCGTTCCGGTCGCTCGCGATCTGTCTCGGGAGCGTCGCGGCGTACTACGGCGTCCCGGGGGCGAAGGAGCTCACGCAGCAGGTCTACCGCCTCTCGGGGGCCCAGCGCCTGGCCGCCGAGATCCTCCGGGTCGAACGGGCGTCCCGGGAGCTCCCCGGCGAGCGTCGACCCCGGATCGTGGTCGTCGGCGGTGGTTCGACCGGCACCGAGCTCGCCGCCGAGATCGCGACGACCGACTGGGCGGCGCTCGCCGGTGCTGGGGCGCGACCGCCCGACGTCGTGCTGCTCACCGGCGCGCTGCCGTTCCTGGCCGGGCTGCCGCCGCGCTTGGTCGCGCACGCCCGGGAGGTCCTCCGCCGGGCGGGCGTCGCCGTCGTGCACGGATACAACGTGACCCGCGTCGACCCCGGCAGGGTCACGCTCGAGGACGGCACCGCCCTCGCCTGCGACCTCGCGGTCTGGTGCGCCGGGCTCGAAGCGCCGGACGTCGTCCGGGAACTTCCGGTGCCCCACGGTCGGAGCGGCCGGATCCGGGTCGATCCGACGCTCATGGTACCGGGCCATCCGGGCGTCGCCGGCGTCGGCGACGTGATCGAGTTCGTCGACCCCGAGACCGGCATGATGGTGCCCGGGACCGCCCAGGCGGCGCTCGCGGAGGCGAAGACGGCCGCCGCGAACCTGATCGCCCAGTGGCGGGGAGAGCCGATGTCGGCGTTCCACTACCGGGAGCGGGGGGTCGTCGTCGCGCTCGGCCTCGGGAAGGCCGCGGGCTCGGTGCGACAGCTCACGATCTGGGGGAGCCCGGCGGCGCTGTTGAAGCGTGCCGTGCAGCGGGACTACGCCCGCGCCGCCGAGCGCGGCGACACGCCATCGCTGCTCTAGCCGTGCCCGGTCCGAAACGGGATATTCGCCGTCTCCTCCCGGAGTCCCGGCGATGAAGGCGCTGGTCCTGATCGGCGGCTTCGGCACCCGGCTGCGGCCGGTCACCTACTCCGTGCCGAAGCAGCTGATCCCGCTCGCGGGACGCCCGATGCTCTACCACGTGCTCGATCTCCTCCCGACGGACATCGAGGAGGCCGTGCTCGCGACCGGCTACAAGGCGGAGATGATCGACGCCTACGTCCGAGCGCATCCCCTGCCGTTCCCGGTCCGAACCGTCCCCGAGGCGGAGCCGCTCGGCACCGGCGGGGGGATGCGGAACGCCGGCGAGGGGATGTCCGATCCGTTCTACCTCCTCAACTCCGACGTGATCGCCCAGGTCGACCTGCGCGACGTGCGGGCCCGGTTCGACCGTCTCGGCGGGGCCGGCGTCATGACCCTCGCCGAGGTCGAGGACGTTCGACCGTACGGGGTGGCGGCCCTGGGTCCCGACGACCGCATCACGGGGTTCGTCGAGAAGCCCGAACCCGAGGCGGCCCCGTCACGCTGGATCAACGCCGGCGTCGCGATCTGGCGCCGGAGCGTCCTCGACCGCATCCCGCCCGGTCGGGCCCTGAGCTTCGAGCGCGAGGTCGTTCCCGGTCTCCTCGCCGACGGGGTCTTCGGCTACCGTCTCACCGGCTACTGGGACGACGCCGGGACCCCCGAGCGCCTGCTTCGTTCGCAGCGCCTCCTGTTCGGCGACGACCGCGGCCGGATCGGGACGCTCCCCGCGGGCGCCGAGGGGACCGGCCCGGTGGCCACGATGGAGGGCGCGACGGGTCGGGGGGCCGAGTTCGGCCGCTGGGTCACGCTCGGGCCGCACTCCTTCGTCGGCCCCGACGCGCACGTCGAGGACTCGATCCTGATGGACGGGGTTCGCGTCGAGGCAGGCGCGTGGGTCGTCGGGAGCATCCTCGGGCCCCGGACCACCGTCCGCGCCGGGCATCGCGTCGAGGGCCAGGTCACCGGCGAAGCCGCCGAGTTGTGAGGGACTAGTACGCCGGTCCGGTCACGACCACCTTGACGGCCTCGTCCGGCCGCTGGGCGAGCGCGAACGCCCGAGCGATCTCCCCGAGCGGCACCCGGTGGGTCACGAGGTCGGCGAGCGGTAGCCGACCCTCGACCGCGAGGCGATGGACCTCGGCGATCTCCGGCTCGGTCGTCGCGTACGACGGCACGATCCGGACGCCCCGCAGGTAGAGGTCCTGGAGGTCGGCGTCGAGCCGGCTGCCCTTCTCCGGCAGCCCGAACAGGTTGACGGTGCCGCCTCGCCGGACGAGCGCGGTCGCGTCGCGGACGACCGACGGGTGCCCCGTGGCGACGACGGCGAGGTCGACCCCGCGCCCCTCGGTCGCCCGGTCGACCGCGGCGCGCACCGCCCCCTCCGTGCGGGGGTCGACGGTGGCGTCGACCCCGCCTCGCTCGGCCGCGGCCCGTCGGAGGGGCGAGATCTCGGTACCGCCGACCCACGCGGCGCCGAGGGCCCGCGCGAGCCGGGCGTAGAGCAAGCCGACCGGCCCGAGCCCGAGGACGACCACCGTCCCTCCGGCCGGGAATCCCACGCGGCGGAGCGCGGTGAGCGCGCAGCCGGCGGGCTCCAGGAGGGCGCCGACGTCCCACGAGATCCCGGGGTCGAGCCGGAGCACCGCCTTCCGCTCGACGTTCTCGGCCGGCACCCGGAACGTCTCGGCGAAACCCCCGGGATCGAGGTTCGTCGACGAGTACGTCGGGCAGAACGTGAGGTCGCCGCGGGCGCAGACGGCGCACCGGTAGCACGGGACGTGGTGGTGCACGAAGACCCGGTCGCCGACGCCGAGTCCGGGGACTCCGTCGCCGACCGCTGAGATCCGTCCGACCGGCTCGTGGCCGATCACCCCGGCTGTGCGGTAGTTCCCGCGCAGCTTTTCGAGGTCCGTGCCGCAGACGCCGCAGGCGGCGAGTTCGACGGCGACCTCGCCCGGACCGACGGCCGGAGCCGTCCGTTCGTCGACGGAGAGGCCTCCGTTCCCGTCCAGCCGCGCGAACTTCATGCCCGGGCGCGGGCCGCGCGGATCGCGGCGTCGAGGATCTCGATCGCCTCGTCGATCTCCTCGCGGCGCACGATGAGCGGCGGGATGTACCGGAGCGTCGAGCGACCGCACGGGAGGAGGATGAGGCCCCGCCGGTATGCCTCTTCGAGGACGTGGTCCCGGAACGCGACGGCGGGCGCCTTCGTGCGCCGGTCGACGACGAACTCCGTCGCCGTCATCAGCCCGATCCCGCGGACGTCGCCGATCTCGTCGTGCTTCGCCTGGAGCTCCTTGAGACGGGCGAGCAGGTAGTCGCCCTGGAGGCGGGCGTTGTCCAAAAGGTGCTCCTTCTCGATGACGTCGAGCGTGGCCAGCGACGCGGCGACCGAGACCAGGTTGCCGCCGAAGGTGTTCGAGTGCGTCCCCGGTACCGAGAGGTCGAGCTCCTCGCGGAATGCGACGGCCCCCATCGGGAGTCCGCCCCCGACGGCCTTCGCCATCGTCACGATGTCGGGGTCGATGCCGTGGTGCTCGATCGCGAACCAGCGGCCGGTCCGGCCCATGCCGGCCTGGACCTCATCGTCGATGAACAGGATCCCGTGCTCGTCGAGGATCCCCTTGATCGTCGTGTGCCAGCGCGGCGGCGGCACGATGTACCCGCCCTCGCCCAGCACCGGTTCCGCGATGAACGCGGCCACGTCGTCGGGAGGGATCGACGTCTGGAAGTACAGCTCCTTCAGGATCTTCGCGCAGTACAGATCGCAGCTCGGGTACTCGAGCTGGTACGGGCATCGGTAGCAGTACGGCGAGGGGATCGCATGGCCCCCGCCCACGAACGCGTCGAACCGCGCCCGCTGGACGGGCTTCGACGTGGTGAGCGTGAGCGACCCCATCGTGCGGCCGTGGAACGCGCCGAGCAGTCCGACCGTGATCGGTCGCTGCCGGTGCCACCGGGCGATCTTGAGCGCCGCCTCGGCGCTCTCGGTCCCGCTGTTCGTGAAGAAGACCTTCTTCGCAAAGTTCCCCGGCGCGATCTTCGCGAGGCGCTCGGCGAGCACGGTCTGGCTCTCGTAGTAGAAGTCCGACCCCGCGAAGTGGGAGAGCCGCCCGACCTGCTCCCGCACCGCGCGCACGACCTCGGGGTGCGCGTAGCCGACCGCGTTCACGGCCACGCCCGACGCGAAGTCGAGGAGACGGTTCCCGTCGACGTCGGTCACCCAGACGCCCTGGCCGGAGGCGGCGACGATCGGGCCCGTCTTCGTGTTCGTCATCAGGTAACGCCGGTCCCGCTCGATGATCCGCTTCGCGTTCGGGCCGGGGATCGACGTGCGCAGGACCACGCCCCGGGCGGGGCTCGGGGCGTCGGCCGAGGACGACGGAGCTTCGGGGACGGGACCGCTCTGGCTCATAGGGACCGGGACGGCCGAGGCCGGCGGGCGGGTAAAATGTTCTCGGTGCGCGACCGGACGGCCGGACCTCCTCTGCAACGACTTACTTTATGCGGCGCGTCCGGGTCGCGGTCCGAGCGATGACCTCCGGCGGCGCCGAGCCCGATGCCGAACTCGACGAGATCGAGGAGGTCGTCCCGGCGCGGGCCGTGCTGACGGAGCTCGCCCGCGGGTTCCTGCTCGTCCAGAGCTCGGACCCCGAGCACGCCGTCCGGTTCGCGGCCGGGTTCCTCCGCGAGCAGACGGGCCGGGCCGGGCTCGCCCGCATCGAGCCGGTGCAGAAGGTGAGCCTCGCGAGGCTCTCGCTGGGTCGCCAGAATCGGGGCGCAGTAGAGCCGTCGGGTCTACCGCCGTCCCCGTGACCCGGCCCGGTCCCGCACCGCGAGGTACGCCCGGAAGTCCCGCGCGAACGTCGGTCGGGTGAGTCCGATCCGGACGCCCTGGGGGTCCCCGAAGAAATCTCCGGGGCAGACGAGGACGGAGGCCCGAAGGCATCGCCGGGCGAGCGCCCGGCCGTCCGGCCGCACTGGTCGGTCGAAGTATACCGGGGCGGCGCGAGGGGCCGAGCCCGGGAACGCCGCCCGGATCACGGCCGCGTTCCGCTCGAACACCGCGGCGACTCGGCGTCGGATGCGCTCGCGTTCCCGCCAGGTAGCGATCGCCGAAGCGATCGAGTACGGCGACACCTTGTCGACAAAGTGATCGTGGAACCGACGGAACGCCCGTTGCGACTCCTCGGGGGCGACCGCGAACCCGACCCGGATCGCGTCCGCGCCGAAGAACTTCGAGAACGTTCCGGTCCGCCAGACCCCCCGGCGGCCGTCCCCCGAGAAGCTCGGAACGTCGGCGAACTCCCGGAACGTTTCGTCGACGAGCACGTGCCGGGCCCCGTCGACGGCGGTGTGCATCGCGTCGCGACCCAGCCATGTCCCCTCGGGGTTCCTCGGGTTCGACAGCACGGCGAGCGCGGCCGGGCCCCCCGGCGGCACCGGGCGGAACCCGGACCAGCGAGCGACCTCGACGAGCGGCGGATACTCCGGCCACCGTACGCGGCACCGGCGAGCGCCGCCCCCGCGGATCGTGCGCCCCAGGAAGAGGGCGACCCAGCCGTTCGCCTCCGACGCCCCGTGGGTGAGGAACAGGCGCCCCGGATCCACGTTGACGGACTCGGCGAGGAGCGCGCGGAGCTCCGCGGCGTCGGCGGTGCGGACCTCCCGGGCCGAGGGTCGCACCGGGCCTACGACCCCGTGCATCCCGCTCTCGCCGAGGTTGTGGCGGCACGCCTCGTGCGCGTCGATCCACTCGCCGAGAGGGAAGGTCACGACATGTGGGAAGGGGGAGCGGGCTAAGGCCTGCACGGCTCAGGACGACGTCCTCCGGCCCCCGGTATCACGCCCCGCAGCGGGGACTTCGGGCGGTCCCATTCCCGGGGAGGCCGTTCCCGTGCAGCCGAACGCTCATGAGCACCGGCCGGGAGCTCCGCCGACCCCTGTGGTGCCGGCTCCCGCCCCCTCGGTCACCGTCGGACCGAACGGGCGGATCCTCGCCCTCTCGGCCGCCTGGTTCGGCGACGGCGCCCGCCGGCGACGGGAGGCCCGCCGGGCCGGCCGATGCGTCGAGTGCGAGCGGCCTCTCGCGGGCCACCGGACCCCGTACTGCTCGCGCCGGTGTCGCTGGAGGTTCCACGGGCACTACTTCTGGGACTCGGCGCGCTCGTACGTGATGCTCCGTGATCGGTACGTCTGCCAGGTCTGCCGCGTTCGCCGACGGGCGCGCGAGCTCGACGTCGATCACATCGTGGAGATCGCGCGCGGCGGCGCCGCTCTCGAGTACTCGAACCTCCAGACCATCTGTCGCGCGTGCCACCGCTCGAAGACGCGGGCGTTCCTCCGGTCGCGGGGGGAGGCGCCGGCCGACCCCGGTTGACCGGTGCCGGTGCCTTCAATTGGCCCCGGACGCTGGGGACGGCGAGGTCGCACCGATGAGGGTCGGCATCCTCGGATCGGGGGACGTGGGCTGCTCGCTCGCGAGGGGGTTCGTCGCGGCCGGCCACACCGTGAAGATCGGCACCCGGAAGGCGACGCCTCCGAAGGTCGCGGAGTGGGTCGAGACGTCCGGAGGCTCCGGGAGCGTCGGGACGTTCGCCGAGGCGGCGAGGTTCGGCGAGGTCGTGGCCCTCGCGATTCGGGGGGTCGCCGTGGAGGACGCGATCGAAGCTGCGGGGGTCGACGCCTTTGACGGCAAAGTGGTGATCGACGTGACGAACCCCCTCGCGTTCTCTCAGGGCGGCTCGGTCTCGCTCGCCCGCGGGTTCACGACGTCGAACGGGGAGGAGGTCCAGCGTCGACTCCCGCGGGCCCGCGTGGTGAAGGCGTTCAACATCGTGGGGAACTCGCTGTTCTACCGGCCGGCCCTCCCCGGCGGACCGCCCGACATGTACGTCTGCGGCAACGACGCGACGGCGAAGGGTACCGTCACCGAGATCCTGCACGAGTTCGGGTGGCCCTCCGTGATCGACATCGGGGGGATCGAAGGGTCCCGCGAGCTCGAGAGCCTCTGCATCCTCTGGGTGAAGACCGGCGTCGCCCTCCAGAACTTCGAGATCGCCTACAAGGTCCTCCGCAAGTAGCGGACGGCCGGGATCGGGGCCGCTACGCGCCGACCAACTCTCCGAGCGTGCGCACCGTGTTCCAGTTGCGGATCGTCCCCCGCACCCCGAGCGTCCGCTCGAGCAGCGCTGTGGTAAGCCGCGAGGTGCCGATCCCGTCGCGGAAGTAGATGTAGGCGTGCCCGTCCGCCGGAACGACCCGCTCCCGGCCGGGGACCGCCGCCGCGAGCGCCGTCCAGGCGGACCGGGTCGGGGGACGCTTGAGCACCAGCACCGTGACGTGGGCCGGGTCGTCCGCGGCCTCCTCCGGGAACGGATTCCCGTCGAGCACGCGACGCCACTCCGCACGTCGCCGCACGAAGAAATCGGTCGTCACCCCGACCTCGGCGGACAGTTTCCGCTCGAGGGCGCGCTCCAGCCGGGCGGGGTCCGCCGCGCGGGACTCGAACGTCACGTTGCCCGACTGGAGCCAGGTCCGGACCGCACCGAACCCCAACGCCTCCACGGTCCTCTGAAGGTCGGCCATGCGGAGGGTGCCGGTCTTCGCGACGTTCACTGCTCGCAGGAGGGCCACGTACGACTCCATCGTGACGCCGAGCGGTAACGCCCCTCCGTCATGAACGTGCCCTCCTCCCTCGAGCGCCGGATCCCCCATGCTCGACGGAACAGATCCGCCGGGCCGTATAGACCGGGGTCAGGACCGAGATCGTCGCCTGACCGTCGAACTGCTCGTCGACGATCCGCGCCAGGCCCTCGAGGAACCGGCGGCGTCGAGCGGGCGGGCGCGTCACGATATCGGAGAAGGACGCCCAGAGCGCGACCACCCGGGCCGTCGGCAGCGTGGCGCTCCAGTGCACCCGTTCGAGCGCCACCTTGTCGAACGCCCCGCTGGCCCGGTGGGCGGACAATCTCTTCCGGGCCGATCGGGCGTCCTGGGCTCGGCCCTCCGCCGGGGTGGTCGTCCGGCCGTCCTCGGCCCGATACAGTTCCTCGAGCGCGGATTGGAACGGCGTCGGCCGATAGGGGTCGCCGTGGTGGTTGTTCCAGTTCGCCCACCAGCCGCCCGGTCGCAGCGCCCCCGAGATCTTGCGAAGCGATCGACGGGGCGGAAGCCAATGGAAGCTCGACGCCGCGACGGCCAGGTCGTACGGTCGCGAAGGGAGCACGGCGCGCTCGAACGGCTTCGGGACGATCGTCACCGGCGCCGGAGCGCCCTCCAGGCGGCGACGGAGGTACCGGACGAACCGACGGTCCGGCTCGACGAGCGTGAGGGCACCGACGCCGCGGCCCAGCAGCTCCCGGCTGACCGTGCCGGCGCCCGGACCGATCTCGAGCGCCCGGGCGCCCCGGGCGAGACCGCACCGTTCCTCGAGGATCGCGTAGACACGGGCCGGGTACCCGAGACGGGCCCGCTCGTACGCGGCCGGGTCCCGACCGAACACGGTCTTCCGACGGCTGCGCGGGACCCGGGTCGCCACGTCCACCTCAGAACGACGCGGTCAAATCGGCTGCGCCCTCGAGGAAGGGCCGGGGCTCAGTCGACGATCCGAAGCTCGACCCGGAGTCGCTCGGCGACGTGACGCAGCAGCGCGACCTGTTCCTCGGTGACCGTGGCCCGCGACATCGCCCGCCGGTACGCGTGGGCGATCTCCCGGGGGACGGGCGTGTTGAAGATCGAGGCCCAGGCCGTGTCGAGCGTCCAGACGCGGGAGCGGAGCGCGACGGCGAGGAGGTTCACCTCGGAGGTCGGGCGTTTGGGCTCGTTGGGATCGATCCACCCGCGCCGGCGGCTGAGATAGCAGACCGGACGGACCTCCGAGGCGGGCTCGGCCGGAGGGATGCCGCTCACGAGACGCTCACCGACCGGTAGGACCGGCGCTCGGATTTAGCGCCGCGGCCCGTCGGAGGAACGCCGGCGCCCGGGTTCCCGCCGGCCTCGGATCGCGGGGTCGGATGGGCTCGGCCGGATTCGAACCGGCGGTCTTCGCTGTGTGAGAGCGACGTCTTAACCGCTGGACTACGAGCCCAACGGACGGGGCGAACGTGCCTCCTAACTAAAGGCTTGGAGGTCAGAGGGGGACGGCGAGCAGGAGCGGCACGACGAGGCTCGCCGCGATCGTGAGGACGAGCCCGTTGGCGATGGCGAGGGTCCCCGCGTCCCGGTCGCCGTAGCGCGTGACGAAGTAGAGCGTGGTGTCCATCGAGGTGGCGCCCCCCCACGCCGCGAGCCCCTCCCCGCCCATCCGTCGCCCCGCCGACGGCGACAGCAGCATCGTGAGGTTCTCCCGGAAGAAGTTCGTCAGGAAGGCGAGGAGACCGAGGACGGCGCCGACCCGCGCTTCCACGAGCGGCCCGGTGAGCGAATAGAACCCGAATCCGAGGGACGTCGCGAGCGACACCGAGAGAGGAGTCCCGGAGAGCTCCGCGAAGAGGACGCCCGCGCCGACCGCACCGGCCACCGCCGCCCCGATCGGTATCCAGAGCGAGGGCAGCCGGCCCCAAGCGAGGCGAAGACCGAAGCCGACGAGCGCGAGCAGCGCGTACAGCGCGAGCGGGATGCCGACCGCCGTCGGAAGGGCGACTGCGTGGCCGACGCCGTAGCCGACGACCAGCGCGGCGACCAGCGCCACGCTGAACGGTACGCGTTCGGGCGGGGGACGGTCCGCCGCCGGTCCGGCGGGGGTGGGGCGGAGCCGAGCGAGCCCGAGGTAGACGCCCGCGGTGAGGGCCAGGATGAGCCCGACGAACGCAAGAGCGAGGGGGATCGTGACGAGGAGACTTCCCGGCGGGATCCCGTTCAGCGACGCCCCGAGGAGGGCGACGAGGACGACGATCGTCGCGAGGGTGAGACGACCCACCCACGGGGTCGACGGGCGCACGATCGCGCCCGCGATCAGGCCGCCGGCGAGCGCAAGGTAGAGGAACGGGTCGAACGCCACAGCCGGTTCAGGAGTTCCCGGCGCGGCGGCGGCGGGGGGGCGGCGTGCCGAGCGAGACCGTCTGGTCCCGCGCGGGGCCGTAGCCGACGAACTCCACCGGGACGCCCGTCTCGATCGCGATGAAGCCGAGGAACTCCTTGAGCGTCGGCGGGAGCGCGGCCGCTCCCTCGGAACGCAACCGCTCGTGGAGCCGCTCGTGGAACTCCGGCCACCCCGGCTTCGTCTCGTAGATCGGCTCGGCCTTCGCGAGCTCCTCCGCTTGCGCCGGCAGGAGGTCGCGTACCGTGCGCCCGTCGGGCATCCGGTACCCGACGCACACCGGCACCCGCTCCCGCCCTCCGAGCGCGTCGACCTTCGTGATCGCGAACGAGGTGAACCCGTTCAACCGGGACGCGTAGCGCAGCAGGACGAGGTCGAGGGAGCCGCACCGGCGCGGCCGTCCCGTGGTGGCGCCCCGTTCCCCGCCGACCCTCCGGAGGTACTCGCCCCAGTCGCCGGTGTCCTCGGTCGGGAACGGCCCCTCGCCGACCCGGGTCGTGTACGCCTTCGAGACCCCGACGACCCGGTCGAGCTCGGTGGGCGGGATCCCGCTCCCGAGGAGAGCGCCCGCGCTCGTGGGGTGCGAGCTCGAGACGTACGGGTAGGTGCCGTAGTCGACGTCGAGGAGCGCGCTCTGCGCCCCCTCGATCAGGATCGGCTCGCCGCGGTCGATGGCGCCCCAGACGATCGGCTCCGTCGGCCGGACGAACGGGGCGAGTCGACCGCCCGTTTCGAGGAGCTGCCCCAGGAGGTCGGCGAAGGGCGGGAGGTTCGCGAGGTGCGTCTTCGTCGCGTAGAGGAGCTTCAGCCGCTCCTCGAGGATCGCGGGGTGGCCCAGGTCCCCGTAGCGGATCCCCCATCGTCCGGCCCGGTCGGCGTAGGCGGGGCCGACGCCCCGCCGCGTCGTGCCGAGGCCCGCGCCCGGCGCCGTGCGGCTCCTCAGGTCGTCCTCCCACGCATCCTCGACCTCGTGGACGGGGAGGAGGACGTGGGCGCGGTCCGAGATCACGACCTCGCCGCGCAACAGGCCGCGTCCCTCGAGCTCCCGCAGCTCCTCCTCGAACTTGAACGGCTGAATGACCATCCCGGGGCCGCTCACGCCGACGACTCCGTGGCGGAGCGCGCCGCACGCGACCTGGTGGAGGACGATCTTCCCCTCGGGCAGGACGATCGTGTGGCCGGTGTTCGGCCCGCCGCCCGAGCGGACGACGTAGCGCGCGTCGGCCGCGAGGTAGTCCGAGATCTTCCCCTTCGCTTCGTCGCCGAACTGCGCGCCGAGGACGATCGTGACGGTCGTACGGCTCCCCCGAGCCGGAGGGGAACGTGCCGCGTAGATGTCGCTTGTGTCTACCGGTCCGTGCGCTACCCTCGCGCGCCACGGCGTGCGGTACCCCAACGGTAAAGAGGAGTACCGGGGTCCGCGGCGGAATGGTCGCCCAGCGGGCCCGCGATGCGGAGCTCTCGGGGATCCGGCGGATGTTCGAGGGCGCTCCCCCGAACGCGATCAACCTGGGGCTCGGGGAGCCCGACTTCGACCCACCGCCCGAGGTCGTCGAAGCGCTCGTGCGCGCCGTTCGCAACGGCATGAACCACTACGGTCCCTCCGCCGGCCTCGCGAGCCTGCGGACGAAGATCGCCGAACGGTACCGCGACCGCCTCGCCTCGACCTCGGCGGAGAACGTGATCGTGACGGCGGGCGGTTCGGAGGCGCTCATGGCGACGGCCCTCGCCCTCTACGATCCCGGCGACCGGGTGCTCGTGCCGAACCCCGGGTTCGTGCTCTACGCGCCGCACGCTCGGCTCGCCGGCGCGACGCCGGTGCCGTACTCGCTCGCCGAGGAGCGGCGCCACCAGCCCGACTTCGACGAACTCGAACGGATCGTGACCCCGAGGACGCGGGCGATCGTCGTGAACAGCCCGTCCAACCCGACCGGCGCGGTCTTCGGCCCCAAGGTCGTGGACCGAATGGTCCGGTTCGCCGAGGACCACGACCTCACGATCGTCTCCGACGAGGTGTACGAGGAGATCGTCTACGACGGGCCGAGCCCGACGTTCTGGGGTCGTACGGACCGGGTCGTGATCGTGAACTCGTTCTCGAAGACGCTCGCGATGACCGGCTGGCGGCTCGGGTTCCTGGTCGCGCCCCGACCCCTCGCGATCGAGCTCAACAAGATGCACTACCACATCGTGGCGTGCCCGTCGACGCCGGCCCAGGCGGCGGTCCTCGAGGGGCTGTCGTCGGAGCGCAGTGCGCTCGCTCGCATGGTGCGCGAGTTCCGCGTCCGGCGCGACCTCGTCGTCCGCCGCCTGCGCGCGATGCCCGGCGTCTCCGTCGTGCCGCCGGAAGGAGCGTTCTACGCGTTCCCGCGGTTCGCCTGGGACCGCTCGTCGACGGAGATCGCGCGCGCCCTTCTGGGGCGCGGGGTGATCACGACGCCGGGCGACGCGTTCGGGTCGCTGGGCGCCGGCCACCTGAGGCTGTCGTTCGCCGCGTCGCGGGCGAACCTCGAGAAGGGGCTCGGGATCCTGGGCGACTACGGCGCCGGGGTGGCCGGATGATCGCCCGCCTCGTGGGCACGGTGTTCCGGGCGCTTGCCCGTCTGCGGCCCGGCGACGCGGGCCGCGACCTCGATCACGTCGGCGCCGAGCTCGTGCGCCTCGACGCGTCGGGGCGGCCCCCGTCGACGAGGGCTCGGTAGAGCGCCCGGTGGCGTTCCGTCGCCACCGACCAGTCGTAGCCGAGGGCGCGCTCGGCGCCGTACTCCACGCGGCGTCGGGTCTCGGGCGCGTCGCCGTCGATCGCCCGCAGGGCGGCCGCGAGCGCCGGGGCGTCCCCGTAGGGGACGAGCCGACCGGCCTTGCCGCCGTCCAGCACCTCCGGCACGCCGCCCACCGCCGTCGCGACGATCGGCGTGCGCGCGGCCATCGCCTCGAGCAGGACGAGCCCGAACGCCTCCCACTCCGACGGCAGCACGAGCGCCCGGGCGCCGCGCACGACCGCACGGTACGTGCGCTCGTCCTCGACATGGCCGAGCGGACGGAGCAGGTCCGCGACCCCGAGCCGGCGCGCCTGCTGGGTCAGCGCCCCGAGCTCGCCCCAGTCGCGACCCATGAGCACGATCGGCTGACGCTCGGCCGACGGGAGGAGCGACAGGCTCTCGACCAAGTAGCGAAGGCCCTTGTTCGGCGCCAGGCGCCCCACGAACAGGTAGTACGAGGGCGGGAGGCCGTCGGGCCGAGGCGCCTCAGGATCCGGCCGCTGCCACGGAACGAGGTCGATCCCCGGGGGGATCACCGCGATCGCGTCGCGGGGGGCGAACTCCGCGACGAGCTCGGCCTCGCGCGCCGTCTCGACCACGAGGCTCCGCGCGACGCGGTAGGCGGTCATCCCGAAGCCGACGTCCTGGAGCCGAAGCATCGTGCGCTTCCAGGTCGGCTCCCGCCGATCGGCCGGGTGGTAGTGCGTCGAGACGACGAGCGGGATCCCGCGCCGGTCCGCGACCGCCGCCGCCTGGAGGACGTGGCCGTACCGATGAGAGTGCGCGTGGAGGACGTCGGCCCCGCTCCCCGCGAGCCCGTCGATGAGGCCGACCATCATCGGGAGCGTGAGCCCCGGCACGAGGCGCTTCCGTACCGGGAAGCGGCGGACCGGCACCCCGTCGACCTCCGGGGACCAGACCGCCCGCCGCTCCCAGCGTGACTCGTTGTACAGGTCGGAGGCGTAGACCGACACCTCGTCCCCCGCCGCCTTCAGGCGCCGGGTCACCTCGCGCGTCGTCGTCTCGACGCCCCCGGGGGCGTCGAAGCGCAGGACGACGTGGACGACCTTCATCGCTCGAGGACTTCGCGGTAGAGCGCGTTCACGCGCTCGGCGAGGCGGTCCCACGTGTACCGCGGGACGATCTCGCGACGACCGTACTCGCCGAGCCGGCCGGCGAGCGAGGCATCGTTCCAGACGGTCCGTATCGCCTCGGCGAGCGCCGGGACGTCCTTCGGCGGTACCAGGAGGCCGGCCCGGCCGTCCTCGACGAACTCGGGGATCCCCCCGACCCGGGTCGCGACGACCGGCTTCCCCTGGGCCATCGCTTCGAGGAGCACGAGCCCGAACGCCTCGTACTCGCTCGGCAGGACGACGAGGCGGGATTCCCGGTACGCGGCCGCGAGGAGCGCATCGCTCGGCACGTGCCCCACGATCCGGATCCGGTCCACGAGACCGAGCGAACGGGCGCGCTGCTCGACCGGCCGCTGCATGCCGCCGTCGCCGCCGACGAGCACGAGGCGCGCCGTGGGGTCGGACTGCGCGAGCGGGCGGAACGCCTCGACGAGCTCGAGCAGTCCCTTGTTCGAGGCGAGGCGTCCCACGAACAGGAGGTACGGCCCGTCGAGGCCGTAGCGGTCCGAGAACGGGTGTTCGCCCGCCGGCGGCTCGGGGAGCGCGCGGCGGCCCGGCGGGATGATCGACACGGGCGGCAGCGGGAAGTCGAGCTCCCGGAGGAGCCGCTCCTCCTCCCGGCTCTGCACGATGACCCGGGCCGCCGGCGCGAGGAGCCGCTTCGCGAGGTGCCCGTCGTAGAAGCCGCGCAGCTGGTGGCGGAACCAACCGCCGTAGATCGACCAGGCCGGGTGGAAGTGGGCCGTGAGGACGAACGGGGTCCCCGCGCGGCTGTGGTGGCGCCGGGCGACGGCGAGCTGGTGCGTCCCGTACGTGTGCACGTGCACGATGTCGGGTCGGGCGGCCGCGACGGCGCGCCCGAGCCCCCGGAAGAACGGGTAGTGGAGCTCGCCCGGCATCGAGACGACCGGGATCCGGTGGATCGTCCCGTACGGCGCCCGTTCCGTGCGGGGGACGCTCGGGGGGAGCGGTTCGATCGGGATCTCGCGGAAGAGGTCGCTCGTGAAGATGTCGACCGAGTGGCCCATCGCCGCGAGGCGCGGGGCGAGCTCGCCCACGTGCTGCTCGACCCCGCCGGGGGCCGGCGGGAACCGGGTCGACAGCTGGGCGACCTTCACGGGGACGGACCTTCCCCTCGGATACTTGACGGCAAGGGTTCGGCGGAGGCGGCGCGCTAGGCGAGGGAGCGGGTGGCGGCGAGCCGCTGGGCGTACTTCTTGTAGATCTCGGTCGCGCGCGCGACCGATTCGATCTTCACGTACTCGTTCGCCTGGTGCGACAGCTCCTCCTCGCCGGCGCCCAGGATGACGACGCGCGGGTTCACCTGGGTGTAGTGGACCGCCTCGGACGCGTGGACGAGGACCGTCGACTCGGCCTGGGCGACGTCCCGCAGGAGCTTCACGTGCTCCGCGTTCGGATCGATCTGGACGGCCGGCATCGTGAGGATCCGGCGGAGCGTGAACGGCGTCTTGATCCGGCGCAGGTGCTCCTCGATCTCGTGGTACAGCTGATCGGGCGTGTACGGCGGCGGGAAGCGAATGTCGACCTCCGCCGTCGCCTTGTTCGGGACGACGTTCAGGCGGGTGCCGCCGTTGAACGTCCCGATGTTGAGCGTCACGCTCCCGAGCTCGGGGTGCGCGATGCGGCCCTTGAACGACTCCAGGCCCCGGAGGATGCGCATCATCTTGCCGATCGCGTTCTCCCCCAGGTGGGGCATCGCGCCGTGGGCCGCCTTCCCCCGCGTCTCGATCGAGAGGTCGAGGACGCCCTTCTCCGCGTAGGCGACCCTGAGCCCGGTCGGTTCGCCGACGATCACGGCCTTGGCCCGGCGGAGGGGAAGGGTCTTGGCGAGCGCCGTCGCACCCTGCATGGTCGTCTCCTCGTCGGTCGTGAAGGCGAGGACGACCGGGATCTTCCGCGCGATGAGGTCCTGCGCGGCCTCGAGCATCGCGACGACGGTGCCCTTCATGTCGGCCGCCCCGCGCCCGTACATCCGGCCCGAGGCGAGCTGGCTCTGCGAGAAGCTCCAGTAGTCGCCGACCGGTGGCGTGTCCAGGTGCCCCGAGAGGACGAGACCGCCCTGGCCGAACTCGGCGAGCAGGCTCGGCGCCGCGGCGTCGCCGAAGAGCGTGTTGCGCATGTGGATCTGGTCGGTGAACGACTGGACGTAGTCGAGCACCTCCTGCTTGTCGGAGAAGGGGTCGCTCGGGATCTTGATCAGCTCCGCGAGCATGTCCACCATCTGACGCTTCACCGAGGGCCGTACCTCCGGGCGCCCGGGCACCACCCCCGGCGCGCGCTGCGGGGGCTAAGGGGCCGGCGTGCCTTAATCGTGGCGGTGCGCGGGGGTGCCCCCGAGCACCCGACGGCGGCTCACGGCCAGCGCCCGGGCATACCCGTCGGGCGAGCCGACCGATCGCCATTCTCCGAGCCGGGGTTCGAGGACGAGGGCCGCGACCCGGCCCCCCTCGTTCACCACGGTGCGGATCCCGTCCGTGAGCTCGAGCTCGGCCGGGCGCTCGAGGCGCCGGTACCGCTCGAGCGCGGGGAAGATCGTAGGGCGGAACGCGTAGACCGCCGTGGCCGCCCAATGCGAGCGGGGGCGTTTCGGCTTCTCGACGAGGGAGCTCACGGCGAGCCGTCGGATCCCGTCGACCGGCATGCCGCGCCTTCCCTCGATCACCCCGTAGCGTCGCGGATCGGCGACCCGTCTCACGAGCAGCACGGCGTCGAGCCGCTCGCGCTCGAGGAGTCGGACCATCGTGCCGACGAGCGCCCCCCGGTGGCGCTCGAACAGTACGCCGTCACCGGCGTGGAGCACGAACGGCCGATCGCCGACGCTCGGGCGGCTCGCGAGCACGGCATCCCCGAACCCCGCCGGACGGCGCTGCACTGCGCATCGGAACCGTAGCCCGCGGATCGTCCGGTAGAATCGCCGGGTGTCGGCCAGGCGGTCCGCGTGCGCCCGGTGCCGCTCGAGGAACCGCGCGTCCAGCGCGAAGTAGCTCCGGACGAAGTCGCGGTCCTTCGGCTGAACGACGAGCGTGAACGCGTCCGCGCCGGCGTCGACGAGGTCCTCGACCACGAGGTGCGCGATCGGCTTCAGCACCGGGCGGCCGTTCTCGCCCGCGTCGAAGAGCGGCAAGAACTCCTTGCGGAGGCCGCGGGTCCAGGGCAGCATCCGGGTCCCCTCGCCGGCGAGGGTGACCACCGCCTGCATCGGGTCCTACGCGAGGCTCCGGGCGGGATCCTCGCCCCCGGTACCGGGAGCGGGGTGGGCCGTCGGGGCCGGAGCCCGGGCCGCCAGCGCGGAGGCGCTGTCCTCCGACCGCCACTGGGTCGTGGCCGCGAGCACGTGGCGCCGGGCCTGGATCCGCTTTCGGTACCGGATCAGGTCCCGGAAGATCTCCCGGACCACGTCCTCGAGCTCGCGCGTACGCCGGTACCCGAGCCCGACGAGCCGGTCGTGGATCGGCTGGTAGTAGTGGTCCTCCGCCTCGACGCGCGGGTCGGGAGGGTGCTCGATCGTGGCCGCCAGGCCGAACTCGGCCGCGACCCGACGGGCGACCTCGGCGAGCTCGTTCACGGAATAGGCCGCATCGAACTGGTTGAGCACGCGGTACTCCCCCGGGCTCGCCGGGTGCTCGATCGCGAGCCGGAGCGACTGCATCGAGTCCTCGAGCGCGATGAAGCCGCGGCGCTGACCTCCCTTCCCGTACGGAGTGATCGGAAGCCCGACCACGGCCTGGGCGATGAACCGATTGAGCGCCGTCCCCCAGGTCTCGTCGAAGTCGAACCGGGTGAGCAGTCGGCGATCGGTGATCTCCGGGGTCCGGATCCCGTAGATCACTCCTTGCATCACGTCGGTCGCCCGGAGATTCCAGATCCCGGTCGCGAACATCACGTCGCCGGAGTCGAACACCTTGCTCCAATGGTACCACGAGCCGGCGCGCCGCGGGAACGGCAGCGTGTCCTTGCGGCCGCGGAACTCGACCTCGAAGAACCCCTCGGGAATGTCGACGTTCGGGGTCCCGTACTCGCCCATGGTGCCCATCTTGACCAGGTGGGCGTCGGGGCAGACCGCCCGCATCGCGTAGAGCAGGTGGAGGGTCCCGGTGAGGTTCTCCACCTGCGTCGTCACCGCGTGGTGGACGTCGATCATGGAGTACGGGGCGCTCCGCTGCTCGGCCAGGTGCACGATCGCGTCCGGCCGCTCGCGCGCGAGCACGTCGCGAACAAAATCGAAATCCTGGAGGTCCCCCCGATGGAAGGCGAGGTCGCGCCCGAGGACCTCCTTCACGGCCGCGAGGCGGCGGGGGAACGACGGGATCGGCGTCGCCGACCAGCTACCGACCTCGCTCACGCGGCGTCGCGTGACGAAGTTGTCGATCCCGACGACCTCGTGGCCCCGGGCCAGTAGGTGGAGCGCGAGCGGCCAGCCGGAGTAGCCGTCCACGCCGGTGATGAGTACCTTCACGGGGTCCGACCTCCCGAAGCATGGCGGGCGCCGAGGATAAAGGGTCCGTCTCCGGCCCGGAGTTCGCGCGCGCTCGACCCCAACCCGCATAAGCGAGGCGGCGCTGGCCGAGGAGTAGGCCGGAGCCCGGGGAGCATGCAGACCGCCGACGTCCGGATCGTCGACACGCGCGACGAGTCACTGAAGGGCGCGATGGTCGTGGTCGGCTTCCCGACCCACGGGCTCGTCGGATCGGTCGCCGCGTCGTACCTCGTCCACACGCTCGACATGAGCCTGATCGCGTACATGGTCAGCGAAGAGTTCCCGCCGACCGTGATCATGGAGGAGGGCGTCGTCGGCGCGCCGATCCGCTTCTACGCGAGCAAGCTCGTCTGCGGGGTCGACCGCTCCTGCGACCAGCTCGTCGTCGTCATCGCGGATATCCAGCCGCCGGTCGAGATGCTGAACGCGCTCGGCCGGACGATCCTCGACTGGGCGGAGTCGAAGCAGGTGCAGCTCGTCGTCGCCATCGAGGGACAGCCGATCGAGAGCGAGATCCGCGGCGACGCGCGGGTCGTCGCGATGGCGAACCGGGCGGCCGCGCCGCTGCTCGACAAGTACCGCTTCGAGGCGGCCAACGGCGTCGTCACGGGCCTCGCAGGAGGGATCCTGCTCGGCGCGATCGGGCGCACGACGCCCGTGCTCTGCCTGGTCGCCCAGGCGCACAAGGATTACCCGGACGCCCGGGCCGCGGCGAAGGTGATCGAGACGGTCAACCCGCTGGTCCCGCTCCTCGTGCTCGACACGAAGCCGCTCCGCGACAAGGCCCGCCAGATCGAGTCCGAGGTGCGGAAGACCCTCCAGCAGACCCGGGACTCGATGTCGAACATGCGGGCGAACGAATCCGAGGGGCCGGGTGAGATGTATCGCTGACACGGCCCCCCGGCCGGTGAGCGCCTCCCTGCCGCCGAACCCTCCGCCGGTGACCCTGCGCGCCTTCCGGCCGTCCGACGTCCCGTTCGTCTCCGGCATCGTGGCGGAGGCGCTCCACGAGCACTACGAGCCGTCGCTCTACCAGTCCCTGAGCGTCGAGTGGAACGACGGCTTCCTCGTCGCGTCGGACCCGCACGACGTGCCGATCGGCTTCCTCCTCGGGGTGACCCAGGTCGACCGGGAGGCGCGCGTCCTCATGTTCGCGGTCGAACGCAACCACCGGACGCTCGGCGTGGGCACGCTCCTCATGGACGCCTTCCTCGAGCGGTGCCGCGTCCGGGGGTTCCGGCGGGTCACGCTCGAGGTCCGGGTGTCGAACGCGACTGCGATCCGGTTCTACACCCGCTACCGGTTCTCCGTCACGGACCTCCTTCGTTCGTACTACTCCGACGGCGAGAACGGCTACCAGATGGCGCTCGACCTGGTCGCTCCCGCGGCCGGGTGACCAAAGCCGCTAAGTCCTCCGGCCCGGCTGACCCGCCGATGCCCGCGGCATGGCCGTCGGTCGGCGAGCTCATGACCCGCGACCCGGTCACGCTGCCGCACGACGCCCCGATCGCGAAGGCGCTCGGCCTCATGCGCACGCGCGGGTTCCACGAGATCCCGGTCCTCCGCAACGCCCGGCTCGCGGGGATGATCACGTTCGAGTCGATCGCCCGTCGGGTCCGTGGCTCGCTCACGACCAAGGTCGAGAGCCTCCTGATCCTGCCGCCGCTCGTCACCCCATCGACCACGCTCGCCGAGATCGCGGGCCAGCTGCTCGCGACCGGGCTGCGGGCGGCTCCCGTGGTCGGCCGCCGCGGCGAGCTCGTCGGGATCGTGAGCCGCACCGACCTCGTCCGGGCGCTTCGCAACGCTCCGGTGGCGGCGCGCGCGACCGTCGAGTCGATCGCGAGCCCGGCGTCCGTCGTGATCCGGGAGGACGACCAGGTGCGCCACCTGCTCGCCCAGCTCCGCCTGCTCGAGGAGCACCCGCTCCCCGTCGTCGATCGGAAGGGTCGCCTCGTGGGAGCCGTCGGCGTCGCGGACCTGGGGGCGGTCCTCTGGCGTCCCACAGCGGGCGGCAAGGCGGACGCGAAGACCGGCCGGTCCGCCCTCGAGGTCGAGGTCGCCTCGATCATGCGCTCCCCCGCGATTACCGTCCCGACCGGCACGTCGGCCGCGGAAGCGGCGGCGATGATGAGCCGGGAGAAGGTGTCGAGCGTCTTCGTCGTCGAGGGCGGCCGCCCGACGCGCGTCGTCGGTCAGTCCGACCTGCTGGGGCTGCTCGTCGGGGCCACGCGCGCCGCACTCCCGGGCGGAGGCGTCGAGGACGTCTACGTCGAGATCACGGGGCTGCGGGGCTCCGCCGATCCGGCGTTGCTCGCGGACATCGACCACGTGGTCGCCGCGGGCCTACGGCGCATCGCGAAGCACCTCCACCCGACGTTGCTCACGCTCCACTTCGCGCCCCACGCGACGCACCGCACCAACGATCTCACGGTCGAGGCGCGGCTTCACACCGACGTCGGGATCTTCTACGCCTCGCACACCGGCTGGAACTTGATGGCCGGCGTCGCCGGGCTCCTCGAGGAGCTCGCCGGCCAGGCGCGCCGAACCCGCGAGGAGCAGCGGCCCCGCGGTCGGGGCCGAAGGGCGGCCGGGGCCGACGCCACGCTGTTCGTCGATGCGGAGCTCGAGGCGAAGATCCGCTCCGCGAGCGGGGCGGACGAATAGGAGGCGACGGCGGTGGCGGTCCCCAACATGCCGCGCGACCCGCGGCAGATGCAGATGATGATGCGGCGGCTCGGCATGAAGACGGAGGAGGTGCCGGACGTCGAGGAGGTGATCGTCCGCACCCGCACGAAGGACCACGTCTTCCGCGCACCGTCGGTGACGATCCTCACGATCCAGGGCGTGCGGACGTACCAGGTGGTGGGCACCCCCGAACTCCGACCGCGCGGGGCGGGCGGGACCGCGGCCCCGGCGTCGGGTCCGGCGATCTCCGCCCCCGCGGCACCGGCCGGGCCTCCCGAGGAGGACATCCGGCTGGTCATGGAGCAGGCGAACGTCTCGCACGAGGAGGCGGTCGAGGCGCTCCTCCAGGCGCACGGCGAACCGGCGGAGGCGATCATGAAGATCCTCTCCCGGGGCGGCGGGTGAGCGGCGCCGCCGGCCCGATCGCCCAGGAATGCGTCGAGGGGTACCTCTTCGCGACGCCGCCGGTCGAGCTGCTCCTGTTCCGCCGTCCGCCTGCCCGAGGGCGGTTCTGGGTGCCGATCAGCGGCAAGGTGGAGCCGACCGACCCGGACTTCGAGGGCGCCCTGCGCCGGGAGCTCGCGGAGGAGACCGGCCTCGCCCGTCCGCGGGATGTGTTCCCCCTCGACTGGGACGTCACGTTCCCCTCGGAGTCGGGCGCCCCGTGGCGGCTCCATGCGTTCGGCGTCGAGGTCGCGCGGTCGTTCCGGCCCCGCCTGAGCGACGAGCACGACGACGCGGCGTGGGTAGGGCCCGACGACGCGATCGCGCGACTGCACTTCGAGGACAACCGGGCGGCCGTTCCCCGGCTGCTCGCGCGGATCCGGGACCGTCGCTCCCCAAACGTTTAGCGCGCACCGCCGCTCGAACCGTCGAAGAACATGTCGCCGGCCGCGGACGCGCCCGCCCGCCCTGCCCGGGTCTTCCCGCGGGTCGGCCCCGAGCTCGTGGCCGCGCTCCGTGAGATCCGGCCGCAGAGGATCGTGCTGCAGGTTCCCGCGGGCCTCGTGCGGAACGCGCACGAGATCGCGGAGGGGCTGCGGACGGAGGTCGGTGCTCCCGTCGCCCTCGCGACCCGCGCCTGCTTCGGGGCGTGCGACTTCCCGTCCCGTGATGAGGCGCCGTCGGCCGACGTCGCGGTCGTCCTGGGCCACGCCCCGATCCCGAACGTCGAGCTGGTCCGCCCGACGTTCTTCGTGGAGATGCGGGAAGCGGGCGGGGACCCGGAGCGCCTCGCCGACACGCTCGTCGCCGCCGGCGTCCCCCGGCGTCTCGGCCTCGTCTTCTCGATCCAGCATCTCGACCTCGCCGGGCCGCTCTCCGAGAGCCTCGGGCGCCGCGGGGTCTCCGTACGGATCGGGCGCGGGGACCGCCGGCTCGCCTACGCCGGTCAGGCGCTCGGCTGCAACTACACCGGGGCCGAGGCCGTCGCCGCCGAGGTCGACGCGTTCGTCTTCGTCGGGACGGGAGCGTTCCACCCGATCGGGCTCGCGTTCGCCACCGACCGGCCCGTCTGGAGCCTCGATCCGCTGCGGAACTCGCTCGATCCGCCGATCGACCGGGCCGAGCTCGTCGGCCGACGTCAGCTCGCGGTCGCCTCGGCCCGGGAGGCCCGGCGGTGGGGCATCTTGGTCTCGACGTTCCGGGGGCAGGACCGTCTCGGCACGGCCCGGGCGCTCGAGGAGAAGGCCCGGGCCCGAGGCCGGGACGCCGAGATCCTGCTCTTCGACCGGCTCGACCCGCGCGACCTCGAGGGCCGGGCGTTCGACGCCTACGTCAACACGGCGTGTCCGCGCATCGCGCTCGACGACGGGGCGCTGTACGGGAAGCCGATGCTGACGCCGCCCGAGTTCCTGATGGCGCTCGGCGAGCTCCCGCTCGCGCCGTACCGGTTCGACACGTATCACTGACCCGGCGGCGGACCCACGCCGACGACGTTCCCTTCCGCGTCGGTCCGAAAGCGTCCCCGGATCAGGTCGATCAGGACGAGGCGGGTGCCCCACGGGTCGCGGACGACCGCGCACCGCCCGACCGGCACGTCGAACGGCCCCGTCTCGACGTGCCCACCAGCCGCCGAGAACGACCGGCAGGCGTCGTCGGTGGAGTCGACCAAAAGGTCCGTCTCCGGTCCACCCTGCTCGGCGAGGAGCACGAACTCCGTCTCGGAGTCCGTCATCGCGAGCCCCGCCGCTTCCCCGTCCCGACGCCAGACGAGTCGGAGTCCGAGCCGGTCCCGATAGAACCCGAGCGCCGCGTCGAGGTCGGGGACGCGCACGAGGACGCAGTCGACCTTCCGGAACATGCTTCCTCAGCGCCCGGGTCGCGATAGGGTTGGCCGGGGTGGGGGTCGGCCCGTTCCGCCGGAGGGGAAACTCGAAAGCGGGCCGGCACCCTCGTACGGACCGTGCGGTGGGCCGCGCTCGTTCCGTTCGGGCTCTTCGGGGCGGGCGTTGCGCTCGTGGCGCTGGCCCTCCGGGAGGGCCAGGCCGTTGTGGGGATCGCGATCGTCGTCCCGTTCGTAGTGGGCACGTCGATCGCGTTCCTCCTCGGCGTGGCGGCGCTGTTCCTCGGTTTCGTGACGCTCCCGCTCGCGTTTCCCCCGGCGGAGGAGACCGCTACGCTCGCTCCGTCGACCCCACCGGCCGGAGAGGCCAGGGCCTCGTGGGGCGGGATCGTCCTGATCGGTCCGGTGCCGCTCCTCTTCGGCAGCGCCCGGAACGTCCCGAACTGGGTCCGCTACGTCGCGGCGGCGGTGGGGGCGGTCGTCCTCGCCGTGTTCGTCGTCGTCGTGGTGGGGCTCGTCCGGTAGCGGGTCGACTATCGCCGCCGGCCGACCGTCGCGAGGAACTGCCGGTGGAGACGCGGATCGCCGGAGAGCTCCGGGTGGAAGGCAAGGCCCCACACCGGCCCGGCCCGCACGCCGACCACCTGGTCGCCGAGCCACGCCAGCGGGCTCGCCCCGTGACCGACCCGGAGGATCCGGGGGGAACGGATGAACACCCCGGGGAACGGACCCCCCGGGAGCCGGTCGACGCGCACCGACCCCTCGAACGACTCGCGCTGAGCCCCGTAGTCGTTGCGGCGGACCGTGATGTCGACGGTCCCGAACGTCGGCGGATCGCGTCCCGAAGCGCTCGGCGCGATCTCGCGGGCGAGGAGGATGAGCCCGGCGCACGTCGCGAGGACCGGCAGCCCGTCGGCGAGGCGGAGGGCGAGGGGGTGCCACAGTCCTGCGTCCTCGATCAGCCGGGCGATCGTCGTCGACTCCCCGCCGGGAAGGAACAGCGCGTCGGTCCGCGCGAGGTCCGCCGGCCCTCGGACGAGGATCCGATCGCCCTCGGGGACGACCCCGCGGAGGGCGCGCCAGTGCTCCGGTACGTCCCCCTGGAGCGCGAGGACCCCGACCTTCATCCGGAGCCGCCGCGCCGGAGGTCCTCGATGACCTCCTTGGCCCGGTCGAACCGAACCTGGTGGTCCGCGACGAGCCGCGCCACGACCCGGTCGACCTCGTCCGCCCGGGCCCCCGCGCTCACGGCGAGGTTCCGCGCGTGCAGCTCCATGTGGCCCCGCTGGATCCCCTCGGTCGCGAGCGCCCGGAGCGCCGAGAAGTTCTGGGCGAGTCCCACGGCCGCGAGCACCTCGGCGAGCTCACGGGCGCTCTTCACTCCGAGCACCTTCACGTTCGCCTTCGCGGTCGGGTGCACGGCGGTCGCCCCCCCGATGAGCCCGACCGCGGCCGGGAACTCGATGGTGCCGACCAGGTTGCCGTCGCGGTCCTTCTCGTAGGTCGTGAGCGGTCGGACGACGCCGCCGGCCGACTGCCACGCGGCGAAGGTGTGCGCCCCGGCCTCGATCGCCCGGAAGTCGTTCCCCGTCGCGATCACGACGCTCGAGA
This sequence comes from Thermoplasmata archaeon, assembly GCA_030040865.1. Classification (GTDB taxonomy): domain Archaea; phylum Thermoplasmatota; class Thermoplasmata; order Lutacidiplasmatales; family UBA184; genus Lutacidiplasma. Next base: position 34,093 of record JASHSX010000138.1, read on the forward strand.
TCCCGTTCATGATCCCCTTGTTGTGGGTCGCGCAGCGGAACGGATCGGCGACGGCGAACGCGTAGGCGTCCAGGATCGCGTCGACGACCTGCGGTCCGGTCGCCGACTCGGTGGCGAGCAGCGCCGCCGGGAACGTCGCGTGGGC
>JASHSX010000139.1 GCA_030040865.1 Thermoplasmata archaeon
GCGGAGAGGTGGGGACTGTCCTCGAGAGGGTACGACGGCTCGGCGACCGCGCCGAGCGCGGGCCCGTCGTAGAGGCGAGGCGACGTGTCGCGGAGGAGCCCGTCCTCGCCCCGGTACTCCCGGTCGATGAGCGCGAGGAGATCGAGCGCCGGGTCGAGGTACGTGCGGTCGGCGAGTGCACCGGCCAGCTCGAGGAGTCCCGCCGCGAAGGCGACCTGGTCCTCGAGCAGGCCGAACCCCCGGGGTCCGGACGGATCGAGCCGGTGGGCGACCCCTTCGCCCGGCCGGTACGCCGCGGAGAGGAACCGGTCGGCCGCCCGGCGGGCGTCGGCGACGATCGCCGCCTCCCCGAGGACCGACCCGGCCCGGGCGAGCGCGCCGACGAACCGCCCGTTGATGTCGGCGTAGAGCGCCCGGTCGACCGTGGGTACGGGCCGCGCGTCGCGGGCGCGTCCCAGCTGCTCGAGCACGCGGGCGAGCGCGGCCGGCGCCTCGGCGGAGGGATACAGTCCCTCGGCCGCCTCCGCGAGCGGAAGTAGACGGAACAGGACGTTGCGCTCGGGGTCGTGGGGCATCCGCCCGTCGGTGCCAACGCCGAAGAACCGGACGGCGAACCGGAAGTCGTCCGCCGCAAGGACCGACTTGAGCTCCGGTCGCGTCCAGGTGAAGTAATCCCCGTCGTCGCCCGGCGCGTTGTCGGCATCCTGGCTGGCGCCGAACCCTCCTTGGGCGTCGCCCAGGACCCCGCGCGTCCAGGCGACCGTCCCGCGCACCACCTCCGCGAAGCGCGGATCGCCGAACCGCTGAACCGCCTCCGTGTAGACCGCGAGGAGCGCCGCGTTGTCGACGCCCATCTTCTCGAAGTGCGGGATGTGCCAGCCCTCGTCGACGGAGTAGCGATGGAACCCGCCGCCGACCTGGTCGTACATCCCGCCGTCGGCCATCCGCAGGAGCGTCTCCCGGGCCCGCTCGAGATCGCTCGCGTCGCCGCTCGCGTGCGCGGTGAACAGCAGGAACGACACGGCCGTGGGATGCGGGAACTTCGGCGCGGTCCCGAAGCCGCCGTGGGCGGGATCGAAGGTACCCACGATCTCGCCGCGGACGCCCGCGACAAACTCCGTGAGGGCGGGGGTCGTGGGCGCGCGGGCGGACCGCAGGCGGTCGAGCGACTCCCGGATCGCGCTCGCGTTCTGCCGGATGCGGTCGGGCTCCTCGCGGTAGAGGCGGGCGACCTCCTTGAGCACCCGGCGGAATCCGGGCCGCCCGTGGCCGTCGGTCGGCGGGAAGTACGTCCCGCCGAGGAAGACGTCGCCGCCGGGGGTGAGGAAGGCGGTGAGCGGCCAGCCCCCCTCGCCCGTGAGTGCTCCTACCTGACGCTGGTAGCGTCGGTCGACCTCCGGGTTCTCGTCGCGGTCGACCTTCACGGCGACGAAGTACTGTTGGAGGATCCGGGCGACCTCGGGGTCCGAGTAGGTCCCTTCGTCCATGACGTGGCACCAGTGGCACCACGACGCGCCGATGTCGAGGAGGACCGGCCGGCCCGTCCGCTGGGCGAGCTCGAACGGCTCCGGCCCCCACGCGTACCAATCGATCGCCTGCTCGGCCGCGCTCCGAAGGTACGAGGAGGCGACGTGGGCGAGCCGGGAGGGTCCGCCGCGTCGTTCCGGCGCCGGCTCGCCGCCCATCGGGCGGAGGGGGCGCTTTCGGCAGATACCCTTGTCGGCACGGCCCGGCGCCGGCGAGGCCGGCCCCGGGCGCTGCGTAACCGGGTGACGACGGCGTTATCGTCCACGTTCCCGTTATAAAGGACCCCTCAGTGCCCGCGCGGAGGGCGCTCGATGGAGATGCAACCGGGCCAGATGGCCTACGATCGGGCCATCACGGTCTTCTCCCCCGACGGCCGCCTGTTCCAGGTCGAGTACGCCCGCGAGGCGGTGCGCCGGGGCGCGACGACCGCCGGGGTCGCCTACGCGAACGGCGTGGTGCTCATCGCCGACCGCCGGATCCCGAACCCGAAGCTCGCGGAGGCCGCGAGCCTGGAGAAGATCCACCAGATCGACGAGAACATCGCCTGCGCCACCGCCGGGCTCGTCGCCGACGCGCGGGTCCTGGTGGATTATGCGCGGCTCGCCGCCCAGATCAACCGGGTCACCTACTCGGAGCCGATGTCGGTCGAGCTGCTCGTGCGCCGCATCTGCGACTACAAGCAGCAGTACACCCAGTTCGGCGGCGTGCGTCCGTTCGGCACCGCGCTCCTGGTCGGAGGGTACGACGACGGCGGGATCCACCTCTACGAGACCGAACCGTCCGGCTCGCTCACGAGCTTCAAGGCCGCGAGCACCGGCGGCAACAAGGGGCCGGTCATGGAGCTGTTCGAGTCGAAGTACAAGCCCGGCATGGAGCGCGACGCGGCGATCCTCCTCGCGCTCGAGGGTCTGCGCGCCGGGCTCGACGAGGGCGGCAGCCTCTCGCAGGTCGAGGTGTGCACGGTCCAGGAGGACGAGGGGATGACCCGACTCGCCCCCGACGAGATCCAGCGCTTCGCCGGGCGGCTCCCGCCGGCGGGCCCCGCCGGACGTCCTGCCCGCTCGTGAGCGGTCGCCGGGGTTCGATCGCGGCCCCATGGTGAACGTCGACGACGCGGTGATCGCGCGCTGGGAGACGCAGGGCTCCCGCTTCGAGGTGCTCGTCGACCCGCAGGCCGTCCAGGACCTGAAGGACGGGAAGGCCGTCGACCTCACGGACAAGCTGGCGCTCGATCACGTCTTCAAGGACGCGAAGAAGGGCGACAAGATCTCGGAAGAGCATCTCGAGCGCACGTTCCACACCCGGAACATCGCGGAGATCGCGAAGCAGATCGTGCTCAAGGGCGAGGTCCAGGTCACCACGGACCAGCGCCACCGGCTGCAGGAGGCGAAGCGTCGCCAGATCGTGGCGACGATCGCCCGCAACGCCATGAACCCCCAGACCGGCGCTCCCCACCCGCCCGCCCGCATCGAGGCGGCGATGCAGGAGGCGAAGGTCCACGTCGACCCGTTCCGCCCGGTCGACGTCCAGGTGCAGGAGGTGCTGCAGAAACTGCGGCCGCTCATTCCGATCCGGCTCGACGTCGTGAAGGTCCGGATCCGCCTGCCGGCCCAGCACTATCCTCGCGTCATCGGCGAGTTGAAGGGACTCGGCCGCCTCCTCGACGAGCAGTGGATGGGCGACGGCTCCTGGAGCGGCGTGCTGGAGATCCCCGCCGGGATCCAGACGGAGCTCTACGAGAAGTTGAACGCCCGCACGAAGGGGGCCGCGGAGACCGCCCTTGTTAAATAAGCCGCTTCGGTCGCGCGCCTCGGTGCAGCAGAGCGAATGGCTAGAGATCATCGGCCGGGCCACCGACGGCGTGGCCACGAGGACTCCTCCTCGTATCCCTCCGGGGATCGGGTGCTAGTTCTTCCCGGCGAGGAGATCGCGGGGGCGGGGCTCAAGCCCGGCCCAGGGACCTACCGCGTGGGCGGAAAGGTCTACGCGAGCGTGCTCGGCCTTCTTTCGTCGCGCCCTCCGCTCGTCCGGGTCGTCCCGCTGTCGGGACGGTACATCCCGAAAGAGGGCGACGTCGTGGTCGGAACGGTCGCGGACGTCCAGGGGACCTTCTGGCTTCTCGATATCGGCGCCCCGCGCTGGGCGCCGCTCCACATGACCGGGACCCCGTGGGAGGTCGAGGTCGGGGAGACCGAGAAGTACCTCCGCGTCGGCGACGCCGTGGTCGTGCAGGTCGAGAGCCTGGACGCCACGGGTCGGATCGGCGTCACGATGCAGGGCGAGCGGCTCGGAAAGCTCGAGGGCGGGACGATCGTGCGCATCGCCGCGGCCCGCGTGGGACGGCTCGTCGGGCGGAACGGTTCGATGATCGAGATGATCGTCCGCCGCACGGGGGCGAACGTCTCCGTCGGTCAGAACGGCCGGGTCTGGGTCGGTGGGTCTCCGTCCGCGATCCAGCGCGTGGTCCACGTGCTCAGGATGATCGACGAGGAAGGGATGCGGCCGGGGCTCACCGACCGCGTCGCGAGCTACCTCTCCGCATCGGGTCCCTCCGACGACCGCGGTCCGGCCGAGGCTCCGCGCGAGAGCGCGGGGCGGGATGCCCCGGATCCTCCGTGGGCGGGCGACGACGGCCCCCAACCGGAGCGCGAGCCCAACTGACGAACCAACGAGCGAGCAAGCGAGCGTACATTCCAGGAGAAGAAGATCATGGGAAGCGTGGGAGCGAAAGAGGTCCCCGTGCTCCTGAGCCCCGAGGGGCTCCGGATCGACGGGCGGCGACTGGACGAGCTGCGTCCGATCAAGATCGAAGCCGGGCCCCTCCACCAGGCGGACGGCTCCGCCTTCGTCGAGTGGGGCGCGAACAAGGTGATGGCGGCCGTCTACGGGCCGAGGGAGGTCCACCCCCGTCACCTGCAGCAGAACAACAAGGCCGTCATCCAGTGCAAGTACAACATGGCGGCGTTCTCGGTCGACGAGCGCAAGCGGCCGGGGCTCGACCGCCGCTCGCAGGAGATCTCGAAGGTGATCGCCGAGGCGTTCGAATCGGTCGTCTTCGCCGAGGAGTTCCCGCGCACGAGCATCGACGTCTACATCGAGGTCCTCCAGGCGAATGCGGGGACCCGGTGCGCCGGTCTCGTCGCCGCGTCGGTCGCCCTCGCGGACGCCGGGATCCCGATGGTCGACCTTCTGCCGGCGGTCGCCGTCGGGAAGGTCGCGGGCCGGATCGCCCTTGACCTCAAGAAAGAGGAGGACAACTTCGGCGAGGCCGACCTGCCGATGGCGCTCGTCCCTCAGTCGGGCCGGCTCGTGCTCCTGCAGATGGAGGGGCACATGACCCCCGAGGAGCTCTCCCAGTCGCTCGATCTCGGCGTCCGGGGCTGCCGCGACATCTACGAGAAGATGAAGGCGGCGCTGCGCGCCCGCTACTCGGCCCCGTCCTCCGGAGGTGCGGCATGAGCGAAGGGGTCGCGACGGAGATCCTAACGACCCACATCCTCGACCTCGCCGCGGACGGAAAGCGCCTGGACGGCCGCGGCCCGGACGAGTACCGGCCGGTTTCCGTGGAACCGGGGTTCGTCGTCACCGCGGACGGCTCCGCCCTCGCCCGCCTCGGCGACACCGCGGTGCTCGCCGGCATCAAGCTGGAACCGGGGAAGCCGTTCCCCGACACTCCGAACGCGGGCGTGCTCACCACGAACGCGGAGCTCATCCCGCTCTCGAGCCCGGTCTTCGAGCCCGGACCGCCCCAGCCCGGGGCGATCGAGGTCTCGCGCGTCGTCGACCGGGCGATCCGCGCCGCGGAGACGATCGACCTGACCCGGCTCGTGGTCACCCCCGGCGAGAAGACCTGGGTCTGCTACGTCGACATGCACGTTCTCGACCACGGCGGCAACCTCATCGATGCCGCCAGCCTCGCCGCGCTCACCGCCCTGACGCACGCGACGGTCCCCGCGAAGCGGTTCGAGGTCGGGGAGTCCGACTATCCGCTCGACGTCCAGCACTTCCCGGTCGAGTGCACCTACGTCCGCCTCGGCGACACGATCGTCGTCGACCCGACGTTCGACGAGGAGGGAGCGGCCCAGGGACGCCTCACGGTCGCGACCGACGAGACGGGGCGGGTGGTCGCGATGCAGAAGGGACTCGTCGGCGCGTTCTCGCCCGACGACGTGAAGGAGGTCGTCCGGCGCTCGTTCGCCCACGGCGACCGCCTCCGTGCGATCGCGCGGGGGAGCCCGGCATGAGCAAGCGGACGAAGAAGGTCGGTCCGACCGGCTGGATGGGCGCCCGCTACGGGATCCGGATCCGTCGACGGGTGATCGAGATCGATCGGGCCCGGGGCCGTCCGGCCGCCTGCCCCCGCTGCTCGACGTCCACCCTCGGGCGCGTGGCGAGCGGCATCTTCGAGTGCCGGCGCTGCGGGACCCGGTTCGCCTCGAACGCCTACGTCTTCCAGGCGCCGCCGCCGATCGTTCGGACCGAGAAGGAGCCGGGCGCCGGCAAAAGTTAAGCGCGCGCCCGGGGTGAAACGCCCGTGTTCCGCTGCATCCGCTGCGGGGAGGCCCTCCCCTCCGACGCGAACCTCTTCGGCGTACGCTGCGACAACTGCGGCGGGAAGATCTTCACGAAGGAACACCCGAACGTGAAGAAGGTCCTCAAGGCGCGCTGAGCGCGGGGACCGCTACGGGAACTCGTAGCGCAGCAGACGGATCGCCCGGCGGAGCCCGGGCGAGAAGAACAGCACCGCCGCGAGGGTCCGGAACGCGGCGGGCGTGTACGGCGTCTCGAAGACCGACCGCGCCGCTGTACGACGGAGCCTCGGCTCGAGCGCATCGACGCTCCGAAGGTCGTCGGCGCTCCAGACGATCCGACCTCCGACCGTCGCGTCGAGCCGTCGATTGACCGAGCGGACCGTCCGCCGTCCCATCACGTCGAACGCGACCTCCCCCTCGCTCCAACGTTCGACCAGGCGCCCGAGGAGACCGGCGACCTCGCCTTCCGCCATGTACTCGAAGACCCCGTCGGCGATCGCGAGGCCCGGTCCGCCCGGGTCGACCGCGCCGAGCCATTCGGGTGCGGTCAGCGACGTGGCCAGCATCCGGTGGTTCGGCGTCTCGGAGTAGAAGTTCCGCCGCAGGTCGATCACCTCGGGATAATCGACGTCGAACCATCGGACGGACGGGGGCGGCCGCACTCGCTCGAAGCGGGCGTCGAGCCCGCAGCCCAGATTCAGCACGGTCGCCCCCGGCCGCCGAGTGAGGTACTCGCTCGCCCACTCGTCGAGCTGTCGCGCCCGGACGGCCAAGAGGGGGCTCCCGCGCCAGTGGCCGAGGGTCGAGAAGTCGAAATCGATCCGGCGGGCGATCTCGTCGGCCGACCGGTCGTGGAGGATGGAACGCGGGGACCGATAGTCGAGGGCCCGGGCGTAGAGCGGGATCAGGAGGGTCCTCTGGGCGCCACTGAGCTCGATCCGAAGCACGGCTCCCAGGCATCGGAGGGTCCCTTATGGCGCCGGCCCGGGCAACGCCTAAGCCCCGCCGCCGGCTGGCCGCCGCGTGCCGCGGGCGACGGTCACGTTCCTCGGCGGGGTCCAGGAGATCGGCGGCAACAAGCTCCTCGTCGAGGACGGGCCCGACCGGGTCCTCTTCGACTTCGGCCCGTCGTTCTCCCC
>JASHSX010000140.1 GCA_030040865.1 Thermoplasmata archaeon
CGGTGGCGTTCCCAGATCTCGGTCTTCCCGTAGACGTCGGCGACGCGCGAGCCCGGCGTGAGGACGACCCGCTGGGCGCCGAGCCGCATGGTGCCGCCGAGGTCGTCGAGCCCCTTCTGCTCCTCGAGCAGGCAGACGACGGGGTCGGGCGTGGCGGGATCGATCTCGGAGGAGTTCGCGTTCGCGAGATGCAGGACGTTGCGCGCGTACTCGACCGCGGCGATCTGGAATCCGTAGCAGACCCCGAGGTACGGGATCCGCTGGGTCCGCGCGATCTCCACCGCGCGGATCTTCCCTTCCACGCCCCGGGCGCCGAACCCTCCCGGAACGAGGATCGCGTCGGAGCGGGCGAGCCGGCTCGCGAGCGTCGGGTTCTTCGGGATGTCCTCGGAGTCGTACCACACGAGGCGGACCTCCGTCCCGAGGTGGCCTTGACAATGGTGGAACGCCTCGGAGTGGGAGAGGTACGCGTCCCTCAGCTCGGTGTACTTCCCGACGATCGCGACCTCCACGGAGCCCTCGTTCCGACGGTACGTCGCGAGGAACTCCTTCCAGGTGGCGAAGTCGGGCGGCCGGTCGGGGAGGCCCAGGATCCGGGTCAGCTGCGACCCCACGCCCTGCGCCTCGAGAACGAGCGGGACCTCGTAGATCACCGGCTGGTCGGGGACCGAGATGACGGCGTCCGGAGGGACGTCGCAGAAGAGGGAGATCTTGGCCTTGATGTCCGGGGCCAGGGGGACCGGGCTCCGGGCGACGATCAGGTTCGGCCGGATACCGATCGCGCGGAGTTCGCGCACGGAGTGCTGCGTCGGCTTCGTCTTCGCTTCGCCGGTGGGGCCGACGACCGGGACCAGCGTCGTGTGGACGAACGCCATGTGGCCTTCGCCGAGCTCGTAGGAGAGCTCGCGCAGCGCCTCCAGGAACGGCATCGACTCGATGTCGCCGACCGTCCCCCCGACCTCGACCAGGACGACCTCGGCGCCCGCCGCCTGGGCGACCTCCCGGATCGAACGCTTGATCTCGCCGGTGACGTGCGGGATGATCTGGACCGTGTTGCCGAGGTAGTCGCCGCGACGCTCCTTCTCGATGACCGCGCGGTAGATCTTCCCCGTGGTCAGGTTGTGGGTGCCCACCAGGTTCTGGCCGAGGAACCGCTCGTAGTTGCCGAGGTCGAGGTCGACCTCCGTGCCGTCGTCGAGCACGAACACCTCGCCGTGCTGGTACGGGTTCATCGTCCCCGCGTCGACGTTGAGGTACGGGTCGATCTTGACGATCGTGACGGCGATGCCGCGGGCCTTCAGGAGCCGACCGAGCGAGGAGGTCGTGATCCCCTTCCCGAGGCCGGAGATGACCCCTCCGCTCACCACGAGAACCTTCACGAAATTTCCTCCGCGGTCGTAACGGGTCGCCGCCATAAAGGCTGTGGCGGCCGCGGACGTCCGGCGCGCGCCGAATCGGTCCGGGGCGATCTCGGACGGCTAGAACGGGACGCGCCGGCCCGAACTGTCGCGGTGGAACACGCCGAAATCCGGGGTGCGTGCGAGGTGTTCGGCCGAGAAGACCGGACCGTCCTCGCACACGTGGTACGGCCCGAGGGCGCAGGCGTCGCACATCCCGAGGGCGCACTTCATGTGCCGCTCGACGGAGCAGAACACCGGGACGCCGCGCGGGCGCGCCGCCTCGATCACCTTTCGCATCATGACCTCCGGTCCGCACGTCCAGACCGCGTCGAACGGCGACTCCCCGAGGAGGCGGGCGGCCACCGCCGTGACGAATCCCTTCGCCCCCTCCGAGCCGTCGTCCGTCGCCACCTCCACCCGGGCGTCCATCGCGCGGAAGCGGTCGCGGAACAGGAGCTCGGGGGCCCGCGTCGCGCCCAAGGCGACCGTCACCTCGGCCCCGAGGGCCCGGGCCCGGTCGGCGGCCGGGGCCAGGACGGCCGCCCCCGACCCGCCGGCGACGATCAGGACCCGGCGCGGGGAGAGGTCGAACGCGTTCCCGTACGGCCCCCGGATGCCGATCGCCGTGCCGGGCGCGATATCGAGGACCCGACGACTGGTCGACCCCATCGCCTTGACGGTCACGCCCTTGGACGGGCCGTCGGTGTAGGAGAGGGACATCGGGAGCTCGTCGTCCCCGGGGATCCACAGCATCACGAACTGGCCCGGATCGGCGGCCGCCGCGAACGGGAATCTCAACGTGACGGTGGACGGCGTCTCCTCGACGCGGCCGGAGACGGCGACGACCGAGCGCACGGCCCGTTCGTAGCCGAACGTCGTTATATGAGAGTGACCGGCGCGAGGGAGCGCGCGTCGGCCGTCACGCGCCCGCGGGTCGCGCCGCTCGATGGGCCGCCCCGACCGCGTCCTCGAGCCGGGCGAACCCGAGCTCGTCCAGGCGACGGGCGAGCCCGTCGGTGAGCTCACGGAATACCCCGACCCCCCGGAAGGCGATCGCGGTGCCGACCTCGAGGGCGCGCGCGCCCGCCATCACGTACTCGAGCGCGTCGTCGGGCGTAGAGATCCCGCCCATGCCGACGATCGGAACGCGGATCCGCTCGTACATCTGCCACACGCACGCGAGGCCGACGGGTTTCACCGCCGGGCCGCTCAACCCGCCCAGGCCGTGGGCGAGCACGGGGCGGCGCAGCCGGACGTCGACGGCCAGCGCCCGCAGCGTGTTGATCGCGCTCACCGCGGCCGCGCCCCCCCGTTCGGCGGCGGCGGCCAGGCCGCCGGGATCGGCGGCGTTCGGGGTGATCTTGGCGATCACCGGTACGCGGACCGCGCGGACGACCGCGCGCACGATCTCCTCGACCGCCGCCGGCTCGCTGCCGACCTCCGTGCCGAACCCCTCGGCGTGCGGGCAGCTCAGGTTGAGCTCGAGCGCGTGGACCCCGGTCGCGGCCATCCGCTCCCCGAGCCGGGCGAACTCGGCGGCGTCCCCGGCGAACACCGACCCGACGACCGTGGCGCCGGCGCCGAGGGCGATCGCCACCTCCTTCGGGTACTCGTCGATCCCCGGGTTCGGGAGCCCCATCGCGTTCAGCATCCCCCAGTCGCCGTACGTCTCGACGGTCGGGTTCGGATAGCCGGGCCGGGGTCCCGCACCGATCGACTTCGTGACGACCCCGCCGGCCCCGGCGCGCCATGCCGCCGCGAGCGACTCGCCGCTCTCGCCCCAGATCCCGCTCGCGAGGAGGAACGGATTCCGGAGCGGTACGCTCGACAACCGCACCGAGAGATCCGACACCGAGCCGGCCGAGAGGTGCCGGGCTTAAATCGGCTCGGACCGATGACGCCGAACCATGCACCTCGAGCGCCTCACCGACGCCGCCCGGACGGCGCTCGAAGAGGCGTTTCGACGCGCCGGGGAGCTTCGCCACGCGGCCGTCGAGCCCGAGCATCTGCTCGCCGCCCTCGTGGCCAGCCCCGACGCGCCGCTCCTGCCGCTGCTCGAAGGCCTCGGCGTCGCCCGGGAGCGTCTCGTGGCCCGGGTCGACGAGCGGCTCACGCGGCTCCCCACGGCGGATCACGTCGCGCCGTCGGATCAGTACCTCTCGCGGACGCTCTCCCAGGTGATCGATGCCGCCGAGGCCGAGGCGGGTCGCCGGAAGGACCGGTACACCACCGTCGACGAGCTCCTCCTGGGCCTCCTCTCCGTCGCCTCCCCGGCTCGCACGATCCTCGAGGAGTTCAACGTCCGCAAGCCGGCCGTCGAGGCGGCCCTCACGTCGCTGCGCGGATCGACGAAACCGGTCGAGAGCCGCGGCGAGGAGGCGCAGTACCGCGCGCTCGAGAAGTACGGCCGCGACCTGACCGCCCTCGCGCGGGACCGGAAGCTCGATCCGGTGATCGGGCGCGACGACGAGATCCGCCGGGTGCTGCAGATCCTCTCCCGCCGCACGAAGAACAACCCGGTGCTGATCGGCGACCCCGGCGTCGGGAAGACCGCGGTCGTGGAGGGACTCGCGCTGCGCATCGCGACGAAGGACGTTCCCGACTCGCTGCGCGAGAAGCGCCTCGTCTCGCTCGACCTGGGCGCTCTGCTCGCGGGGGCGAAGTTCCGCGGAGAGTTCGAAGAGCGGATCAAGGCGGTCCTCGCCGAGGTGGAGCGTTCCGAGGGCGAGGTGATCCTCTTCATCGACGAGCTCCACACGCTCGTCCACGCCGGGGCGACGGAAGGCGGCGCGCTCGACGCCTCGAATCTCCTCAAGCCCGCGCTCGCGCGCGGAGTGCTGCACTGCATCGGGGCCACCACGACCCAGGAGTACCGGAAGTACATCGAGAAGGACGCCGCGCTCGAGCGCCGGTTCCAGCCGGTCCCCGTCGCCGAGCCGACCGTCGACGACACGATCTCGATCCTGCGGGGTCTCAAGGAACGGTACGAGCTCCACCACGGCGTCCGGATCCAGGACGCCGCCCTCGTCGGGGCCGCCACCCTCTCGGCCCGGTACATCGCCGACCGGCACCTTCCCGACAAGGCGATCGACGCGGTGGACGAGGCGGCCTCGAGCGTCCGGCTGACCCTCGACTCCCGGCCGGTCGAGCTCGACCAGCTCTCCCGGCGGATCCGCCAGCTCGAGATCGAGCGGGCCGCGCTCACGAAGGAGAAGGACGCGGCGAGCCGGGAGCGGCTGCGCGCGCTCGACAAGGAGCTCGCGAACCTGAAGGAGCGCGAGACGGCGCTGCAGGCGAAGTGGAAGAAGGAGCGCGAGCAGGTGGAACGGTTGCGGCAACTGCGTTCCCGGCTCGATGCCGCCCGGGCCGACGAGGAGAAGGCGGAGCGCTCGGGCGACCTCGAGAGCGCGGCCCGGCTCCGGTACGGCGAGGTCCCGGAGCTCAAGAAGCAGGTCGACGCGCTCACCGCCACCCTCGAGGGGACCGGCGACACGGGCCTGCTCCGGGAGGAGGTCACCGAGGAGGACGTCGCGCGGGTCGTCGCGAAGTGGAGCGGCGTCCCGGTCACCCGTATGCTGGAGAGCGAGTCGAAGCGGCTCCTCCGGCTCGAGGACGAGCTCAAGGAGCGCGTCGTCGGCCAGGACGAGGCGGTGACCGCGGTCGCCGGTGCGGTCCGCCGCGCCCGATCGGGTCTCGCCGACCCGAACCGGCCGCTCGGGACCTTCCTGTTCGTGGGCCCGACCGGCGTCGGCAAGACCGAGCTCGCGAAGGCCCTCGCGGCGCTGCTGTTCCACTCCGACCGCGCGCTCGTGCGCATCGACATGAGCGAGTACATGGAGAAGCACACGGTGGCGCGGCTCATCGGCGCCCCTCCCGGCTACGTCGGCTACGAGGAGGGCGGACAGCTCACCGAGGCCGTGCGGACCCGCCCGTACACGGTCGTGCTGTTCGACGAGATCGAGAAGGCCCACGCGGACGTCGTGAACGTGCTCCTCCAGCTCATGGACGACGGGCGGCTCACGGACGGCCAGGGACGGACCGTCGATTTCCGGAACACGATCGTGATCCTGACGAGCAACCTGGGCTCCGACCTGATCGTCGACGCGAAGGGCGACACGGAGCTCCGCCGCATCATCGAGCCCGCGCTGCGGGCGCACTTCCGACCGGAGTTCCTGAACCGGCTCGACGAGATCGTCGTCTTCCACGCGCTCACCGAGAAGGAGATCGTCCGGATCGTCGACCTCCAGCTCGCCCAGGTCGAGTCCCGCCTCGCCGAGCGGCGGATCTCGATCTCCGCCACCGAGGCGGCGAAGCGGTTCCTCGCCGACGCGGGCTTCGATCCGCAGTTCGGCGCCCGACCGCTCAAGCGGACGATCCAGCGCCTCGTGGTGGACCCGCTCACGCAGAAGCTCCTCGGCGGGGAGCTCAAGGACGGCGGCACGGTGACGGTCGCCGAGAAGGCCGGCGCGCTCGTGCTCGAGGCCGGCGCCCCGAAGGGCCGGAGCCGCGCCCCGTGACGAGCGGGGTCACCGTCGCGGTCGTCGGCGCGCCGGACGTGGCGAAGGAGCTCGGCAAGAAGGGCACCGCGTCGGACGTCACCCTCTTCAACGCCGTGCGGGAGGGACACGCCGTCACGCTCGTCGAGCCGACCCAGTTCCCCGACAAGTTCGCCGCGCTCCTGACGGCGCTCGCCATGGCCGACCGGTGTCTCCTCGTCGTGACGGAGCTCTCGCGCTCCGTCGCCGAGGCGATCGCGACCGTCGAGGTGAGCGCCGTCCCGACGACGGTCGTGGTCGGCCCCGGGGTCGGCGACGCCGAGATCGGTCGCGCGCTCAAGGGGGGACGCCTCGAGTCCGCGGAGCGCGCGAAACTCGACCTCCCGGCGCTGCGGACCCTCGTCGACGGTTGGACCGCGCCGGCGGTCGACGGACCCGTCCTGGTGCCGATCGACCACGCGTTCCCGGTCAAGGGGGTCGGTGCGGTCGCGCTCGGCGTCGTGCGCCGGGGCACGTTGCACGCGCACGACAAGCTCCGATTGTACCCGACGACGAAGCTGGTCGAGGTCCGCTCCGTCCAGGTCCACGACATCGACCGGAAGGACGCCGGGTGCGGGGAGCGGGTCGGGGTCGCCCTCCGGGGCGTAGAGGCCGACGAGATCGAGCGCGGTCAGGTGCTCGCCCCGGAGGGAGCCCTCACCGTCGCTTCTCAGCTCACGGGCGGACCGCTCGCTCGGTGTCGGTACTATCGGGGCGACGCCGGAGCGGGGGCGCAGCTCCAGGCCGCCGTCGGGCTGCAGGTCGTCCCCGCGGTGCTCGACGGGGCCACGGCGAGCGGCACGTCCCTCACGACCGACCGGCCCGTCGCCGGGGCCCCCGGGACCTCGGTGCTGCTCGCGGACCTCTCGGTCCCGGCCGGGCCCCGGATCCTCGGACGCACCGAGATGGCCTGACGGGCGCTCGAAGGCCGGGCGCGCCTAGGCGAACATCGTGACGGACTCCTTGCGGAGCTCTTCCTCGCCGACGACCTTCTCGATCGCCCGTTCGAAGTCCGTGAGCGTCACGTGATCGCGCTCCTCGCGGATCGCCCACATGCCGGCTTCCGTGCAGATCGCCCGGATGTCCGCACCGGTCGCCCCGTCGCAGCGGCTGGCGAGCGCTTCGAAGTCGATCGGCTCCCGGATCGCCATCCCCCGCGAGTGGATGCGGAAGATCTCCGACCGGCCCTGGAAGGTCGGCACCGGGATCTCGATGATCCGGTCGAACCGACCGGGCCTCAGGAGCGCGTCGTCGAGGATGTCGGGGCGGTTGGTCGCGGCGATGATCTTCACGTTAGAGAGCGGCTCGAAGCCGTCCATCTCCGCGAGCAGCTGCATGAGCGTCCGCTGGACCTCGCGGTCGCCGCTCGTGGCGACCTCGAGGCGCTTCGCGCCGATCGAGTCGACTTCGTCGATGAAGATGATCGTGGGCGCCTTCTCGCGCGCGAGCTGGAACAGTTCGCGGACGAGCCGGGCTCCCTCGCCGATGTACTTCTGAACGAGCTCGCTGCCCACGAGCCGGACGAACGTTGCGTTCGTGTGGTGGGCGACCGCCTTCGCGATCAGCGTCTTCCCGGTCCCGGGCGAGCCGATGAGGAGCACGCCCTTCGGCGGATCGACCCCGACCTTCCGGTACAGTTCGGAGCGCAGGAGCGGGTACTCGACCGCCTCGCGGATCTCCCGGATCTGGTCTCCGAGCCCCCCGATGTCGGTGTACGTGACCGCCGGCTTGTCGACGATCTCGGACGCGGTCACCAGCGGGTCCAGCGACGCCGGGAGGACGCCCATGACGGCGAGCGTCTGCTTGTTGAGCGCGACTCGGCTCCCTACCGTGATCTTGCCGTGCTCCACCGTCTCGGCGGAGTTGACGACGAAGTCGGGACCGGTCGAGGATTTCACGATCACGCGACCGTCGGTGAGGACATCGCGCACGCTCCCCACGATGAGCGGCGGGTAGCGGAGCCGATCGAGCTCCGTTTTGAGACGCTTTACCTCGCGCTGGAGCCGTAGGATCTCCGCCTCCATGTAGTGCCGCTCGCTCTCGACCCGCTTGATCGCCTCCGCGAGCTGGGTGTTCCTCAGCTCGAGGAAATTCACTCGATCGAACGCGTCGTGGGTCGCTGCTGGGGTCCCTTCGGTTTCCGCCATGGTGTGTTACGAACGGTCCGTCGCGGCGCTTCCGAGAATTAGAGAGCTTTGACCGCTTATAAGTAGTCGTCATTCGAAGTCACGGTTCTCCGATGAACGACGCGCGCGCGCGCTTCGCCCTCGCGTTCGCCCCCGGCCACGTGACGGGACTGTTCGCCCCGGAGACCGGAGCACGGGACCCACGCGCCCGGGGCTCGCGCGGCGCGGGCATCGTGCTCGAGCTCGGCGCCATCGCCCTGGCCCGATTCGTCCCGGGACGGCGGCGTCGGGTCGACGTGCGCGACGAGGACGGGACCTCGCTGCCGATCTCGACGAACGTGGCGCAACGCCTCGCTCCCCCCGGGCCGGGCACGCTCACCGTCCGGATCTCGCACGCGCTGCCGGTCGGCCAAGGGTTCGGGATGAGCGCGGCCGGGGCGACGTCCACCGCGCTCGCGGTCGCGCGGATTTCGGGACGTCCGGTGGGGGACGCGGTCCAGGTCGCGCATCTCGCGGACCTCTACGGCGGAGGCGGGCTGGGCGGGGTCGCCGCGATCCTCGGCGGAGGGCTCGAGGTCCGCTCGCGCGCGGGGATCCCTCCGTTCGGGCGCGTCGCCCACCGGTCGCTCCGGGGCAGCCTGTTCATCGGCGTCGTCGGGGGTCCGATCCCGTCCCCCGGGATCCTCCGTGATCCCCAGACGCTCGCGCGAATCCGCTCCGCGCGTTCCGAGGTGGAGGGGCTTCTCGGCCGGCCCTCGGCGAGGGAGTTCTTCGAGCGCAGCGAACGGTTCACCGATCGCGTGGGTCTCGCTCCCCCGACCCTGCGGCGTACGCTCGCGGGGATCCGACGGTGCGACGCGTGGGCGGCCCAGGCGATGTTCGGCCGCAGCTTCTTCGCTGTGCCGCGCACCCCCGAAGGCCGCGCTCGGCTGCGCGCGCGGCTTCGACAATCCGGCGCCTCGGTCCTCGAACTGCGTCCGGCCCGCTCGGGAGCGCGGCTTCTACCGGCGCAACCATTTTAACGAGGGGCCCGTCTCGGCCGCGCCCATGACGAGGAAGCCGGCCCGCATGTACCGCAAGGTCGAGGGCCAGATCTACACCCGCCGCGAGTACATGGGCGGCGTTCCGGCCCTCCGGATCACGCAGTTCGACACGGGCGACCTTCGAACCCGGTTCCCCCTCGAACTATCGCTCGGGACCGAGGAGGCCGCCCAGGTGCGTGACATCGCCCTCGAGGCGGCGCGCATCAGCGCCGTCCGCGTGCTCGAGCGGCAAGCCCCGAACCAATTCCACCTCAAGGTACGCCGGTATCCGCACCAGATACTCCGCGAGCACAAGATGGCCATGGGCGCCGGCGCGGACCGTATCTCAGACGGCATGCGCCGCGCGTTCGGTAAGCCGGTCGGCCACGCCGTCCGTGCGGAGATCGGCTCCGAGCTCCTGACGATCTACACGACACCCGAGCACCTCGCCGACGCGAAAGAGGCGCTGCGCAAGGCGTCGCACAAGCTGCCGGTGCCGACCCGGGTGATCGTCACCCGGCGGGACGCGCCGGCGTCGTAGCCGCCGTCCGTACGACCAGCACCGGACACGTCGCGTGGTGCACGATCGCGTCGGAGACCGATCCGAGCATCAGACGTTTCGCCGTTGAGAGTCCTCGGGAACCCAGGACCAGAAGGTCCGGCGGGCTCTTCTCGAGGAGCGCGAGCAGCTCGTCGACGACGACGCCTTCCTCGGCGACGCCGGTCACCGACGTGACGCCGGCCGCCTCCGCCTCCTTCACGGCGGCCTCGACGATCCCGCGGTACCGGGCGACGTCGCTCTGCATCACGTTCACCGACACGTACGGTTCGGCGGCGGAAACGTACACCGGGATCAGCGGTGCCACCGCCGCGATCTGGAGCTCGCTACCGTATCGTCCCGCGAGATCGATCGCCACGAGCAGCGCCTCGTGCGCGATCGGCGACCCGTCGATCGCCACCGTGATCCGATGGAATCGTCCCGCCGGCACCGGGCCGTCCACGGGCTCGACGCTACAAGGACGTTGCGGACGAACGATCGCGAGGCGCAACCGTTTTTACGGGTAGGCCGCCTCGCGCGCGGCTAGGTGTCCCGTGCCACCGGTGTGCAGTAACTGCGGCGCGACGGACTTCGTCTGGGCGAACGACCTCAAGACCGGGGGCGCGATCGGCGGAGGCACCCTGTCGCTCCGATCCCGCGGCGAGCTCTCCATGGGAACGCGGATCTGCCGGTCGTGCGGCCACGCCGACCTCTTCCTGAAAGACCCGACGATCCTCCGCCAGCCCCATACGTGGCGGCCCGGCGAATTCGTCCCGATCCAGCCCAAACCGGGGCACACCGCTCCGTCCCCGGGGACTCCGGGTCACCCCCACTCCCAGACCCCGGCGACGACCTCGCCGCCGTCGACCGCTCCGCCACCCTTGGTCCCGGCGCCGGTTCCGCCCCCGTCGCCTCCGAGCCCATCGGCCCCAACGCCGCTCCCTCCTCCGCCGGCCCCCGTGCTGGCGCCGCCGCCCCCGCCCCCGGGCCCGGAGTCCACGAACACTTCCGAGGCCGGTACCCCCTCATCGGCCGACGACGAGACGACCAGTAAGAAGCCGTCCCGCCGGCGATCGGCGAAGGCGAAGCCCGCGGATCCGCCGCCCCCTCCTCCTTCCTCCTAGTCGGAGCTGGGGCGATGCCCCGACCCGGGGGCCGTGCGCCCGCCGAGGTCACGACGCGCGTTCTAGAAAAATCCCGGAACGCCCCTCATCGGGAATAGCGGGGCATGGATTTGAACCATGGATCTACGGGTTATGAGCCCGTCGGGATTTCAGGACGACCGGCGGCGCCGGCCGCTTTCCTGACTACCCTACCCCGCTGCGCGGCGGCCATGCATGGCTCGGTATATGAACGCGCCGCGCGAGCGCCCGGTACCGGGAGGCCGGCGGTCCTGCGGAACGGCGACCGGGGACCGGTTCAGCGTTTCGGGTTCTGGTACAATCCGACGACGTTCCCCTCGGAGTCCTGGAAGTACCCCGAGAACCCCATCGAACCATCGCCGATCGGCTGCTTGCGTGATAGAATCTTGCCACCGTGCTTCTCGATCGTCGCCTCGGTCGCGGTCATGTCGTCGACGACGATCGTGACGACGGGGTGAGCGAGGTGGCCGCCCCGTTTGGCGATCCCACCTCCGATGTACCCCGGACTCGTCGGCATTCCCCGGTCGTCGACGGGGCCGGTCCGGATCATGGTGTACTCCATACCGGGGGGTGTGGTCAACTTCCATCCGAAGATGGAGCCGTAGAACTTTCGCGCGCGTTCGGGATTGTCTGCCGGGAGTTCGAAGTGACCGACTTCACCGCTCATGGTTCCTCGCGTGGGGCAATCGACCCGGCGATATAGACCGTGGGGAAGGGGGCGGAACGGCCGCGCTTCCGGAGCACGACCGATCCACGGCATCGACCCCGCACGTCGGGGGCGACCCGACGGGGACAGGATAAGGGCTCTGCTCGCCGACCTCCCTAAGAGTCCGGACTCGTTCAGGGTCGCACGGGACGGTGGCACCGTATGGTCTACGTGAGGGACGAGGGGAGCACGTTCGACGCGCCGATCGACTTTGTGTGGAAGTACATTTTCGGGGGCGAGGGACATGATCGATCCCACACGACGACCCGGAACCCGAAATTCGAGAAGGTCTCGGACGTCACGTTCCTCTACGGTTCCGAGCGTCTCCTGCGAGGGAAGTGGACCCCGGATCGGATGCGGATCTCGATGTTCCCTCCGGTGGCCGTCGTGACCGAGTGGCTGGAGGGCGCGCTCGGCGGTTCGACGCTCACGTACGTCTACTCGCCGCAGGGGGACACCACGCGCATCGATGCCTACGGCGAGTTCACCTCGAAGACCGTGCCGGCCGGAGAGGTCGAGGCGGCCGCCCGGGAGTTCCTCGAAACCGAGTTCGCGGCCGACGCTCCAGTGATCAAGGAGGAGTACGCGAAGACGCAGGCCGGGGGCCGCTGATCGGTCCCACCGCGCGTCCGGGCCGCGCCGTTCGTCCGAAATCTCCCGGGGGAACGGCCTCCGGGCGGTCGAGATCCCACCGGAGGGGCGTGTTGGTTACGAAAGGTAATCGACCCGCGACGCCCGGATCCCCCATCCCGGTGCCCGAGCTCCGGGATCGCGCGACCCGAAGCCCCCGCGCACGCACCGGAAGATGGACCTCGGCGACCGGTTCGGTTCTGGGATTCCGAAGGTCGCCGGTTTATGACGCACGACGGACCCATGGAGGGACATGCACTCCCGTCGCAGCGCCCCGGACGAACGCCCCGGCTGGAACGCACGCCCGGATCCGGAAGGATTCTACTCCACGGGGATCCCGGACTTCGATCGGCTCCTCGGCGGCGGGTTCCGGCGCGGCAGCATGGTGCTCTTCGATCTCGACGAGACGGTCGGCACCGAGGACCTCGACCTCCTATTGTTCCCGACGTTCCTCAACATGCTCTACCATTCTCGAGGGATGATCGCGATACTGCCGTCGCGCGACTCGCCGGCCCGGTTCCGGGCGCGGTTGACGCGCTTCGTCTCACGACGCCGGTTCGACAGTCGCGTCCGGGTTGTCGACTACGTTGGCGAGGACGAGGGCCTCTCCTACGTCGTGAACATAACGGGCTCGGTGATGAACGAGGAGAAGGGATCCGCGGCCCGCAAGTCGAAGAACGCGGCGATCGCGAAGATGGTAGCGGCGGAGAAGGCCGCGGCTGGCGGCCGCGGGAAGGCGTTCGTAGAGTACTACGCCCTCGAGGTCATGGACACCCTAATGGGCCCAGAACCGGCGGCACGGATGTTCTTCCACGGGGCGAAGCGCTCTCGCCAGATGGGGAATCTCCTGATCACCCCGATGGGACCGGGACTGGGAAGCGCGGTCACGGCCCGGCGGTTGGCGGACAGCGAGTTCCAGCTGCACCGCGACGAGGTGGGCCTGATCGTCCGGGGCGTTCGGCCGGCGTTCCCCGGGCACGTCGTGACTCCCGACGGGACCGCGGGCGCGCCGTACGCGACATTCGTCCCTCCCCCTGGCTGAACGGGGGAGCGATTCGACGGGCCCCGACCGAAAGCGACCCGGTCGCCGGGGAACCCAGGGATCGGCCGAAGGAGCCGCGGGAGGGATTTGAACCCTCGGCCTGCTCCTTACCAAGGAGCCGCTCTGCCAGCTGAGCCACCGCGGCGCGTCAATCCCTTCGCGAGCTCTCGGGGTTAATCTTCTTTCGGCCGTCGGGAGGCCGTTCGCCCGGCTCCGGTCCCCACGGGAACCCCGCCGACTCGGCCGACCAGTTCGCGCGGGAGCGGCCCGGTACGGTCCGCTTCTCCAGGAAGGCGCGCATCCCCTCCTTCTGGTCCTCAGTGTCGAACAGCCGGGCCCAGAGGTCGCGCTCGTACTCGAGTCCCTCGTCGATCCCCGGATCGATCGCCCGGAGCACCGCCGCCTTCGCCGCCGCGAGCGCGAGCGGGGGCTTCTCCCCGAGCTCCCGCGCGAGCGCGAGCGACTCCTCGAGAAGCGCGGAACGCGGGACCACCCGGTCCACGAGCCCCGCGCGGTGAGCCTCGGTCGCGGTCACCGGGCGCCCGGTGTAGATCCACCGCCGCGCGGCCGCGGCACCGATCCGCCGCGGGAGCCGACGGGTCCCGCCCCATCCCGGCATCACGCCGAGGTTGATCTCGGGCTGGCCGAATTGCGCGTCCTCGCTCGCGATCACGAAATCGCACGCGAGCGCGATCTCGCAGGCCCCACCCAGGCAGACGCCGTGGACGGCCGCGATCACCGGGAGCGGAAGCCGTTCGATCCGACGGGTGACCGCCTGACCGCGCGCCCCGTGCACCGCGGCCTCCTTCGAGGTCATCGGCGCCATCTCCCGGATGTTCGCGCCGGCCGCGAACGCCTTCTCGGCGGCGCTGGCGAGTACCACCACGCGGACCTCGGGATCCGCCTCGGCGCGGTCCAGTTCGGGGACGATCGCGTCCAGGAGTTCGCGCGACAGCACGTTCACCGGAGGATGATCGAGGGTGAGCACGAGCGTCCGTTCTCGTCGCTCGGCGCGGACGAGCGGCCCCCGGGGACTTCCGGCCATCGCACCGCGACCCGGCCCGCGCTATTTATGCGGCGTGCCCTGACGCCGCTCGTGCGGCAACTCGTCTCGACGTGGTACGGGACCTTCCTCGTCGACGGGACTGCGGTGCTACGCTCCGCGCTGGCACCCACGGATCCCGCGGCGCTCGCCGAGCGGGCCGCCCGGCGGCGGCGGGGCGAGCTCACGCCCGAAGAGGAGCAGCTATTGCGCGAGCGGGGCGCCGACGCCTGGACGTCCGGAGACCGTCGGCTGCTCGCGCACGGGCTCGAGCCGGTCGCATCGGGAGCCGCTACACCCTCGATCCCGGCTCCCCCCGACCCGGGCCTGTTGAGGGAGGCGCTCCTGCGGGACGCCGAGCGGGCCCTCGCCGAAGCGTGGGACCCCTCCGTCCATGTCGAGGAAGCGGTCCGGGCCGACGCCGACCTCGACCGCGTGCGGAACCTGGTCGGTGAGCGGCTGGGCAGCTGGGCCTCGCGCGACGCGCCGGAACTGGACCCGGGCGATCACGCCGCGGCGGCGCGGTCGGCGCTGCGCCCGCCGACGGCCGACCCTTCCCGGACCGTTCCCGCGGGGTTGCTCGACGCGCGTCGATCG
>JASHSX010000141.1 GCA_030040865.1 Thermoplasmata archaeon
TCGAGCGCGTCGACCGCCACGGCGGTGGCCGAATGGAAGCCGAACGTCCAGTCCGTTCCCGAGACGTCGTTGTCCATCGTCTTGGGGACGCCGACCACCTTGCCGCCACGACGGTGGAGCTCGCGGCCCGCCGAGAGCGTGTCGTCCCCGCCGATGGCGACCAAGGCGTCGATCCCGTGCGCGCGGAGGTTCTCGAGGACCCGACCCGCGTCGGCCTCCTTCGCAAAGGGGTTCGTCCGGGAACTCCCGAGGATCGTGCCCCCACGTCCGAGGATGCCGGCGACCTCGGCGACGGTGAGCGGCCGGACATCCCCGTCCCGCAGCCCCTTCCAGCCGTCGCGGAATCCGACCGTCTCGTGGCCGGCGCGGGCGGCCCGGCGGACCACGGCGCGGATCGCCGCGTTGAGACCGGGGCAGTCCCCACCGCCCGTGAGGACGCCGAACTTCACGCCGCGACCTCGATGTACTCGCGGGGCGCCGTCGTCAGGAACTCGTAGCCGCCCTTCGTCACGACGATGTCGTCCTCGATGCGGACGCCGCCGTGGCCGGGAAGGTAGATGCCGGGCTCCACGGTGATCGCCATCCCCTCGAGCAGGGAGTCCTCGGCGTTCGGGCCGTATCCCCAGCCGTCGTGGACGACGAGGCCGATCGAATGGCCGACGCCGTGCGTGAGCCGACCCTTCCACGGGGAGTCGTCGATGACCCGCTGGGCGGCGAGGTGCACCTCCTTCGCGGGGACTCCCGCCCGGACCGTGGAGAGCGCCGCCTGCTGGGCCTCGAAGACCTTCTCGTGGACCTTCTTCATCTCGTCGTCGCGCGGCCCGAAGTGGAACGAGCGCGTGATGTCGCTCGCGTAGCGGGCGAAGTAGCACCCGAAGTCGCAGACCATCGAGACCCCGGGCTTGAGCTGGGTCCGGCCCGGGGAGTAGTGCGGCTCCGCGCCGTGCGCCCCGAAACCAACGATCGTCTGGAACGAACGGCCGCTCGCGCCGAGCTGGCCCATCCGGTACTCCATCTGCGAAGCGAGCTCGAGCTCGGTCATCCCGGCCTTGAGGAGGCCCGGGATGTCGCGGCCGACCTTGGATCCGATGTCGCCCGCCTTGCGGAGGAGCTCGATCTCGTGGGGGTCCTTCGTGACGCGGGCGGTGCGGATCGCGTTCGAGGTGTCGGTCCACTTCGCGTCGGGGAACAGCTTCGACCACCGAACGAACCACTCGTGCGTGAGCTCGCGGTAGTTGAGCCCGATCGTCGCGCTGCCCGAGAGCATCTTCTTCACGGCGGCCTCGGTCTCCTCGCGGCTCACGACCTGGACCTTCACGTGCGGGTCGCCTTTCGCGGCCTGGAACGCGGTCTCGGACTCGAGGGCGCCGGTGAGGATGTCGAGCTCCCCGTCCGGGTGCGCGATCGCGACGGACCCCTCGAACAGCCCGGCGGGGACGTCGAACAGGTAGAAGAACGTCTGATCGAGGTGCGGCTCGACCGCGTTCGCGAGGAGGATCACGTCGGGGGCGGGGTCGAGCTGGGCGAAGACCTTGAGGACCCGGGGCTTCATGGCGCCGCAGCCACCGGCGGCGAAGCTTCAACCTTTGCGGCCGAGCTCCGCAGATCTTTCCACGACAGCAGCGGCTCGCGCGCGGCACGGACCTCGTCGATGCGACGGACGGCGAGCGATCGCGGCGCGGCCTTGAGGTTCTCCGGCGTGTCGTTGAGGGCCCGCTCGAACGCCTCGATGAAGCCGTCGAGCTCCCGCTTGCTCTCGGTCTCGGGGAGCTCGATCATCAGAGACTCCTCCACGAGCGAAGGGAAGTAGACGGTCGGGGCATGCACTCCCTCGTCGAGCAGGCGCTTCGCGAGATCGAGCGTCCGGACGCCGCGCTCCTTGAGGGGAGCCCCGGAGAGTAGGAACTCGTGCTTGACGAGCGGGCGGAACGGGCGCGGCAGGCTCTTGCCGAGCCGCGCCGCCACGTAGTTCGAGTTGAGGACCGCCCGGCGGGAGATGTGGTTGAGGCCGCTCTCGCCGTGCGCGATCGCGAAGGCGTACGCCCGAAGATCGAGCCCGAAGTTCCCGTAGCCGGTCTTGATCTTCCCGATCGATTTCGGACGATCGTAGTCGAGACGGAACTTCCGGCCGGTCTTGACGATCCGCGGCACGGGGAGGTACGGGGCGAGCGTCTCGCCGGCCGCGAGTACGCCCGCGCCGGGGCCGCCTCCGCCGTGCGGCGTCGCGAACGTCTTGTGAAGGTTCAGGTGCGCGACGTCGAACCCCATCCGACCGGGGCTCGTGACCCCGAGGATTGCGTTCAGGTTCGCCCCGTCGTAGTAGAGCATCCCGCCCACGTCGTGCACCCTTCGGGCGATCTCCAGGATATCGCTCTCGAACAGTCCCGCGGTGTTCGGGTTCGTGAGCATGAAGCACGCGGTCTTGGTCGAGACGGCCGCCGCGAGGGCGTCCACGTCGACGCACCCGTCCTTCGACGGGATCTCGCGCGCCACGAAGCCGGCCATCGCGGCCGAGGCGGGGTTCGTGCCGTGCGCGGTATCGGGCAGCAGGACCTCGGTGCGTTGCGCGAGCTCTCCCTGCTCCCGGAAGTGGGCGCGCACCATGAGGAGGGCGGCGTACTCGCCATGCGCGCCCGCGGCGGCCTGGAGCGAGATCTCGGGGAGCCCGGTGACCTTGGCGAGGATCCGCTCGAGGCGCCAGGTCAGTTCGAGCGCGCCCTGGACGGTGGACTCCGGCTGGTAGGGGTGGAGCTGCGCCGCGCCGGAGCGCCGGGCGAGGACCTCGGAGATCGCCGGATTGTACTTCATCGTGCACGATCCGAGCGGGTACGTCGAGGTGTTGATCCCGAAGTTCATCTGCGAGAGCCGGGTGTAGTGGCGGAGCACCTGGAGCTCCGACAGCTCGGGCCAGCGAACTCCTTCCTTGCGGCGCAACCGGTCCGGGACGCCGGGGATCTGCGGAGGCGGGGTGCCGTCGGCCGACGGAGCCAGGTCCCAGACGTTCGGTTCGTCCCACCGGGCCTGACGGAACGTCATGCCGCCTCCCGAAGACCGGGGAGGATCGACCGTGCGGCCCGGACGTACTTGGCGATCTCCTTCTCGCCGACCGACTCGGTCGCCGCGACCAGGATCCGCGCGGGTTCCGTGGGCGCCCCGGGCCGGGGGTCCGCGAGCGGATGTCCGCCGAGGATCTTCTTGCGGCGGAGCTTCTCGAGGAACTCGCCGGCCGACCCGCGGCGCAGCTCGATCGTGAAGTCGCCGAGGTACGGTGCATCGAACCGCGGCGCGTGGATTCCGTCGATGCTTCCGAGGGCGCTCGCCAGGGTACGAGCCTTCTCGGAGAGCGCCGCCTGGAGATTCGCGAGGCCGCGCGGCCCCACGACGGTGGCGTAGACGACGAAAGCGAGCGCCATCAGCGACTGGTTCGTGCAGATGTTCGACGTCGCGCGCGAACGGCGGATGTGCTGCTCCCGGGTCTGGAGCGTGAGGGCATAGGCCGGGGCGCCGTCCAGGTCGACGCTCGCGCCCACGATGCGGCCCGGGGCCGCGCGCGCGTGCTCCTTCCGGCACGCGAAGAGGCCGACGAGCGGGCCCCCGAACGACGGGGCGATGCCGAACCCCTGACCCTCCCCCACGACGACGTCGGCGCCAAAGTTCCCCGGCGGTTCGAGCACCGTGAGGGCGAGCGGGTCGGCGGCGACGACGAGCGGAACGGTGCCGAGGATCCCCTTGAGGTCGGCGATCCCCTCGTCCAGGTGGCCGAAGCCGTTCGGGATGTCCGCGAGCAGCCCGAAGACGTCCCCCCGCCCGACCTCCTGTCGAACGAACCCGAGATCGAGACGACCGGTCCCGGGGTCGTACGGGATCTCCGTCAGGGCGAGACCGGGGCCGCTCGCGTAGTTCGCGAGGACGCTCTTCTCCTCCCAGGGGAGACTCGCCGGGACGAGGAACCTCCGCCCCTCGTGGACACGGCGACACAGCAACAGCGCCTCGCCGGCCGCCGTGGCGCCGTCATAGAGCGACGCGTTGGCGAGGTCCATGCCGGAGAGCTCGACCCAGAGGCTCTGGAACTCGAAGAGCGCCCGGAGCATCCCCTGGCTCGCCTCGGGCTGGTACGGCGTGTAGGCGGTGTAGAATTCGCTCCGGGAGACGATGGCGTCGACGGCGGCCGGAGCGTAGCGACACGCCAAGCGACCGCCGAGGAAGTTCGCGAACTGCGAGTAGGGCCGGTTGCGACCGAGGAGCCGGTCGACCTCGCCGACGACCTCGGGCTCCTCGTGGCTCGGGCCGACCCCGAGCCGTCCGATCCGGGCCTTCTTCGGGACATCGCGGAACAGCTCGTCGACCGATCCGATCCCGAGGGCGGAGAGCATGGCCGACTCCTCGCCGTCTTCGCCGGGTATCCACCGAACCACGCTGTATCCCCGAGGGGCGAGGGAGCGGCGTCGGCCATAAATCGCTTCGTGTGTCCGGGGCCCGGAGACCGACCGCGTCGCGGCCGTGATCCCGCCGGCGTCAGGCTCGCGAGGCGGTGTGCTCGCGCCCGGCGAGCACCGCCCAGTGGTGCAGGAGCCAGCCCAGGGAGACCGCGAGAACGCCGACTCCCGAAGAGAACTCGATGGCGGGCAGCGTCCACAGCGGCAGATTCGCAAAGAGGGAACTGCTCAGGTACTCGGCCGCGACGATGAGGGCCAGCAGCGTCTGGGCTCCCGCGAAGAAGGCGACCCCGGCGCCGACCAGGACGTAGCCGATCCGCCGTCGAACGCGCAGGGTGCCGTCGGCCCCGCCGGCGAAGCTCCGCTGGGCCGCCCGCTGATCGAGTCCCCAGCCGAGCCCCGCCAGGACGGCCCCGACCGCCGTCAGGAAGTACGTCACCGTTTCCCAGAGGAGCGTCTGCTGGAACGATGCCGCGGCGATGTCTCCGTAGATGATCGAGTAATAGTACCAACCAAAGACCAGGTACGCGATTCCGAGAAGGGCGACACCCACGAACAGGATCAGGGTCCCGATCCGAGAGACTCGCACCGGCGCAGCGGCAGGGACCTCTGGCGGAGGAGCGGGCCCAGGCGACGGGGCGGGAGCCCTCTCGTCCGCTCCCTCGGGCGAAGGGGCCGATCGATCCCAGGTCGACACCGACTCGGAGTGCGGAAGCCTCTTCGGACGATAACCCCTCGGCCCACCGACGCCGGCCGTCGGGGTCGCCGTCGGAGCAGCGGACCAGCGACGGGGCAAACCTCTTTCCGACCGGACTTTCGGGGATCGGGGGGACTGGCTCCGTGGCCCAACGACCCGTGCGGCGGAGCCGGCGCGTCGAGACCCGCGATCCCGCCTCGGTCGGGATCCTCGACGTCGCGTTCCACCGCGCCTCCCTCGTCACCCCGCACGGGGCGACGAAGGCCGAGCGGGACCGACTTCGGGCGCGGCTCAAGATCGTCCGGAGCTCGGCGACGGTGCTCCGGCACCTGCGGCTGGAAGCGCGACCGTTCACCGTCCCTCCCCTTTCCGACTTCGACCGCGCGCTGGTGGCTGCCCGGTTCGGGGACGGAACGCTCGAGCGGTCCCTGGCCCGACTCCGGCGTGCGGAGGAGCGGATCCGAGGGCTGGCGCGCGAGGCCGAACGCTCGCTGGGTCGCGCCTCGGGTCCCGACGCGCTGGGCGACGAGGTCCGCGCGTTCTACGGGCGTCTCTCGAGCTTTGTCCGCGAGATCGATCGCGACATCGAGCGGCTCCGCGCGATCGACCGGTTCCTCGACGAGCGGCCCCACTTGGAACCGGGGAGCCCGACCCTCGTCGTCGCCGGATTCCCGAACGTCGGCAAATCGTCGCTCGTCGCCCGATTGTCGTCCGCGCGGCCGAAGGTCGCCGACTATCCGTTCACCACGCTCTCGATCGCCGTTGGGCACGCGGACCTGGGGTTCGATCGGCTGCAGGTCCTCGATACGCCGGGAGTACTCGGCCGCCCGGGCCGTTCCAACGACGCCGAAACGGAGGCGACCACCGCCGTGCGGCACGGGGCGACGGTGGTGCTGTTCGTGATCGACCCGACCGGCGCTTCGGGCTACTCCGTGCCGGAGCAGGAAGCCCTCCTCGCCCGGTGGCACGAAGAGTTCCCGGACCTCGCGATCCTGGCGGTCGACTCGAAGTCCGATCTCGTCCGGGGTCCCGGGGAGCGGCCTCGGGTCTCGGCGGTCACCGGGGAGGGGATCGACGCACTGAGGATCCGGGTCCGCGACATGCTGCGGCCCCGGGGCGAACTCCCGCCCATGGAGGAGGCGCTCGAGGAGACCCCGACGGCGGACCGGGCCGCCGCGGAGGCTCCGGAGCCCGAGCCGCCGGAGGAAGCCTCCGTCCCGACGGCCCGCCGCTCGCCGCGTCGCGGTTCGGGGACGGCGCGCCGGTCTACACCGAGAACGGCTTCCCGTTCTCGGGCAGAATGACGTCGACCGACCCGGCGAGCGCGTCCCGCAAGAGCTCGCGCTGGTCGCCGTGCATGAGCACGACCTGCCGCGCGCCCGACTCCTTCACGACCCGGAGGAGCTCGGAGTGGCCCGCATGCGCCGAGAAGTCGAACTTCAACACCTCGCACGCGGGGTGGATCGTCGTCTCGTCGATCGTGAGGGTCCCCTCGTCCAACAGCTGGCGGCCGTTGGACCCGTCGACCTGGAAGCCGGTCAGGAAGATCGAGCTCTTCGCGTCCTGGTAAAGCTCCCCGATGTAGAAGAGTACCGGCCCGCCGTCGAGCATCCCGCCGGTCGTCACGATCACCTCGCCCTCCCGCAGCGCCTTGCGGCGGTCTCCGGGGTGCTCCACCACGTGTACGCCTTCGAGCGCCCGGCGGAACCGGCGCGAGTCGGCGAGGTACTCGGGCGCCGCCGCGTAGATCTCGTTAACCTTCCGGGCCATCCCGTCAAGGTACGTCTCGAAGCCGGACGCGGCGAGGCTCATCAGCACCTCCTGGGCGCGGCCGACGGCGAACGCCGGGACGATCACCTTGCCGCCCCGCTCGACGGTCTCCGCGACCTTGTCGCGGAACCGCCGCTCGGTCTCCTTGCGGTCCGGGTGCTCGCGCCCCGCGTACGTCGACTCCATCACGAGCACGTCGCATTCGAGCGGCTCGGCGCCGCTCACGAGATGGGTCGGGATCGCCTGGAGGTCGCCGGTGAACAGAACGTCCCGGTTCCCCCGGTACAGCATCATCGACGCGCCGGGGATATGACCGGCCGGCGTGAGCTCGATCTCGATCCCGTGGTGACGGAACGTCCCGTGCCGGTCGACCGCCGTGTACCGACCGTGGAGCGACTGGATGTCGTTGGTCGTGTACGGCGGCAGGTACCCCTCGAGGCGCGCGACCTTGAGGGCGTCCCGGGTGAGAAGGTCGGCGACGGCGATCGTCACCGGCGTGGCGACCATCCGGGTCTTCGGCAGACGGCTCAATAGCGGCGTCATCCCGGAGTGGTCGAGGTGCGCGTGCGAGAGGACCGCTACGTCCAGGTTGACCGGGGCGGGCCGCGGATACGACGGGGGGTCGGTCGGCGTCATCCCGTAGTCGAACAGCAGCGTGCGGCCCTGGTCGCGGACGACGAGACCAAGCGATCCGACCTCGGACGCGCCGCCCAAGAACTGGAACTCCATCGGCGGGCCGAGCGGACGCGGGAGATAACGTACTATGGGCCCTCGGCGCGAACGTCTAGTACTCCGCCCCCGGTCCTTGGCCGTGGACGGTTCGACGCGGCCGGCGCTCGAGGTCCTCTTCCGGATCAGCGCCGCAGTGCATCAGGCGGTCCGTGAGGCGGCGGGCTCCCCGCGTCGCGCGGACGTCGTGGCGATGGGGGCGGACGGCTCGCCGACCGAGGAGCTCGACCGGGTCGCGGAGTCCGAGATCCTCCGCCGGCTCGACGAGGAGGGGGTCTCGTGGGACCTCCTGTCCGAGGAGATCGGCCTCGTGCGGCGCGGAGGGACGGAGACGCTGGTCGTCGATCCGATCGACGGCAGCTCGAACGC
>JASHSX010000142.1 GCA_030040865.1 Thermoplasmata archaeon
GGCGACGTTTGAGACGTCGACGCCGTAGACCGCGATCTCGATCGCTCCGTAGCAGATGAGCCCGAGCATCGCCGAGAACAGGGCGAACCCCGGCCAGTCGAAGGTGGTCCGTTCTGTTCTCGGGCGGGGCAGCGTGCGGATCCCGAGCAGGACGGCGACGACCCCGATCGGGACGTTGATGAAGAAGATGTACCGCCAACCCAGCAGCGTGGTGATCGTGCCTCCCAGGAGGATCCCCAGGATCGCTCCCACGCTCCACCCGAACACGAGGAAACCGAACGCACGGCCTCGCTCGGACGGGGAGAACG
This sequence comes from Thermoplasmata archaeon, assembly GCA_030040865.1. GTDB lineage: Archaea > Thermoplasmatota > Thermoplasmata > Lutacidiplasmatales > UBA184 > Lutacidiplasma. Next base: position 309 of record JASHSX010000142.1, read on the forward strand.
TCGCGGCGATGAGGGCTCCGGAATTCGCGAAGATGAACGCCCCGCCGATCGCCTGGACCGCCCGTGCCGCGATCAGGATGTTCACGTCGGGGGCGAGGCCCGCGAACAGCGAGCCGATCGTGAAGACCGCGAATCCGAGATTGTAGACCCCGGCGCGGCCGAACATGTCCCCGACGCGGCCGGCCTGCGTCGTGAGGGCGGCCGTGATGAGGAGGTAGATGAGGATCGTCCAGATCACGGCCGAGAGCGGCGCGGCCAGCTCCCGGGCCATGGTCGGCAGCGCCAGGATCACGATCGTGCTGTCGACCGCGACCATGAGCGTACCGATCGTCGTGAGCAGGATCACCGCGGCCTGGCGGCGGGCGAGCTCGCCGTCGGTCGACGTGCCAGAGTCGGGCAGGGCGGGCGTCATCGAGAGCGATCGGGGTCGATCAGCGGGCTGGCGTTCTTAGCCTTGCCCGAGAAGTTACGCGCGGGCTACCACCTCGAACCGGGGTCACTCCGGTCCGGGCGGTCTCCTCGGTCGCGGGTCGACCGCCGCCCTCGGAGGTCGGTCGCCGACTCCCTGCGCCGTCACCGCCAGCGTCTTATCGCGCTCGAGGGCTCGGAGCGCCGGCATGCATCGAGTGCCCGAGGAACACCCCCGACCGACCTTCCTCTCGGACTTCATCCTCGGGAGCCAGGACGGGCTCGTCAACGTCCTGGGTATCCTCCTCGGCCTGGTCGCGGCGTCGGCCGACTCCAGGGTGATCCTGATCGCCGCGCTCGCGGCGCTCGCCGCCGAGTCGATCTCCATGGGAGCCGTCGCCTACACGTCGACGCTCGCGCGTCGCCATCTCTACCTCGCCGAAACGGAGCGGGAGCTCAACGAGATGCGCGATCTCCCGGAGATGGAGCGCGAGGAAGTGCGAACGATCCTCCGGAACTGGGGCTTCGAGGGGGCGGAGCTCGAGGAGATGCTCGCGAAGATCGAGGCGAAGCCGAAGGCGATGCTCGACCTCATGATGGCGTTCGAACTGAACCTACCCCGCGTCGCGGCGAGCGCCCCGTTCCAGAGCTTCCAGGTAGTGTTGCTCGCGACGATCGTCGGGTCGGTCATCCCGCTCCTGCCGTTCTTCCTCCTGACCCACGCGCTCGTCACGGCGGCGTACGTGTCGATCGTGCTCAGCGCGGCGATGCTGTTCGTCGTCGGGTGGTACGAGGCCCGTACCACGCTCGGTTCCACGTGGAGTTCCGCGTTCCGGATGATCCTGATCGGATTGGGCGCCGGCTTCGCAGGATTCCTGGTGGGCCACTTCATCGGCCAGGGGTAGGGACGCGAGTCGCCCGGCTACGCCGCGCGGCCGGCCCGCCGATGCGGGTGCCGGGCCGAACGACCGAGGAGCGGCAACCAACCCCGCGGGGAGCGGGTCTCGTGGCGGTGGCAGGCGGAGCACCAGACCACGGTCTCGAACGGACCCGCGAGTTCCGGGGTCAGGGTGTGGTCGGAGTCGGGGTGGCCGCAGTTCCGGGCGAGACACGCATGGCCCGCGCGCGCCGATTCGGCGCCGGTCATAGAGGGAATAGATGCGTGTTTATGCGTATTAAACCTGACGGAGCGCGACGTAGGGCGCGCGGGCTCCGGTTCAGCGCGAGTGGACCTTGAGCTCGCGCGAGATCGCCGCCTGCCTCTCCCGGTCCGAGAGCTCTCGGAACTTGACGGAGACGGTCACCGTGCCGCTGAGTTCGATCGGCTCCCGGATCATCGGCACCCGAAGCGTGAGGTGCTCGAGATGGACGTCGACCTCGCCGTGACGGTTGGCGAGCGCTTCGACGAGCTCCACGAACGGGTTCGACGTCGGATCGAGGGTCGCGGTGGGCGGCATGGTGTACGGTACGGGATCCCGCCATAGGAACCTATCGACGAGGCGACGGACGGTGGGCGTTCGTTCTGTTTGTTAACGAATCACTGTATAAACTATCGGGAAGTAGGGGGGTCGATGACGGTCGGCGCGGACGGCTCGGGAGCCCACGGATACTCCGCTTCGAAGCGCGGGATCCTGCTCGTACTGAAGCAAGCCCCGGATTCTTCCCTCGAGGAACTGGCGCGAAAGCTCGGGATCTCCAAGGTCGCGGCGCTCGGGCACCTTCAGAAGCTCGAGAACGAAGGGCTGATCGACCGGTCGTACCGCGCCGGCCACGTGGGGCGCCCCAGCGTACAGTTCCGGCTCACTCCCAAGGCCAACGGGCTCTTCCCCCAGAGCTACTCCGAGGTCTCGATGGCCGCCCTCGAGTTCATCGAGCGCCGCCTCGGAACGGAGGCCGTAGCCCAACTCCTCACCGAGAGGGCGCGCGAGGTGGCGGACCGGGCCCGACCCCGGCTCTCCGGCCGTACGCTTCCCGACCGCGTCCGCGAGCTGGCCCGAATGCGGACGGAGGGCGGGTACATGGCGGAGGTGGGCGCCCCGCGGAAACGGTCGCTCGAGATGCTCGAGCACAACTGTCCGATCCTCGCTTTGGCGAACCGGTTCCCGGTGGCCTGCGAGACCGAGCGCCGCATGTTCGCGAACCTGCTCCGCGCGGACGTCGACGTGACGCACCGGGTCGTCGCCGGCGACCCCGTCTGCCGTTTCCGCGTCCGGACGGGGAAGGAGGAGCCGTGACGGGACGCAAAGACGCGGAACCGTTCGCGGTCGTGACCGGCGCGAGCAGGGGCCTGGGCCTCGTTCTGGCACGGTTCCTCGCCGGCGAGGGGTACGATCTCTTGCTCCTCGCCGAGCACGCCCACGGGCTTCGAGCGGCGGCCGACGAGCTGGCGGCCTTCCGCACGAGGGTAGACTACGTCGCCGGGGACCTCGCGTCCGCGTCGGTCCGATCGGCCGTTCGGGCGAGGGTGATGGATCGGCGACGGCTCGACCTGCTGGTCAACAACGCGGCCACGCTCGGCGTCACGCCGCTTCCCCCGCTGGAAGGGTATCCGCTCGACCGGCTGGAGACGATCTTCCGGGTGAACGTACTGGCACCGTTGGCCCTCGTCCAGGAGCTCCTCCCCGCGCTCGAGAGCGCCCACGGTCTCGTCATCAATATCTCAAGCGACGCGGCCCTGGGAGGGTACCCGGGCTGGGGAGCGTACGGTGCCAGCAAGGCGGCCCTCGACCTGCTCTCACTCACCCTCGCGCACGAGCTGGCGGGGCGCAGGATCGCCGTGCTGAGCGTCGATCCCGGCGACATGCGCACCCCCGGAGTCGAACGGGCCCTCCCGGAGAGCGACCTCAACGGTAGGGCACCGCCCGAGGTCACGCTCCCGTTCTGGGCCTGGCTGCTCCACCAGGACCGGGACCGGATCTCTGGGCACCGGTTCTCGGCGCAGTCCGAGCGATGGGAGGTTCCCGCATGATGGCGTCGGCCCGCCTCGAGACCCCGGCGGCTGACCACGAGGCCCGGAACACCCCCGAGGAACGGGGCCTCCCCCGGGACGGGGTCCGCCTGCTGGTGAGCCAGGGGTCTCGGGACGACGAGTGTCGGTTCGCGGCCCTGCCGGAGATTCTTCGCCCCGGCGACCTGCTCGTCGTCAACGAGAGTGCCACGGTACCGGCGAGCCTTCCGGCGTCGGGCCGGATAGGACGATTCCGCATCAGCCTCTCGACGCAGTATTCGGCGCACCTGTGGCTCGCCGAACCTCGCTGGAGCGTGAGCCGACCCGGGCCGGTGGGACTCTCTGTGGGCGAGGTGTTCCGCCTGGGGAGGTTGACGGCGCGGGTTGTGGCGCCGTACCCCGGGATCCCCCGACTCCTGTTCCTCAGCGTCGCCGGTGACGTCCGGACCGAGATGGACCGCATCGGGAGGCCGATCCGCTACGGATACCTGGCACACGCCTACCCTCTCATCGAATATCAGACCGTGTTCGCCCGGGTCGCAGGCAGCGCGGAGATGCCGAGTGCCGGACGGCCGTTCACGCGCCGGCTGGTCGAGCGCCTCGAGGAGCAGGGGATCGCCTTCGCTCCGATCCTGCTGCACACCGGGGTGTCGAGCCTCGAGACCGTCGATGTCGAGCGGGGAGTGTCACCGGTCTACCCCGAGCCGTTCGAGGTCCCCGAACCGACGGTGCGGGCCATCGCGAACGCGCGCGCCCGGGGCGGGCGGGTGATCGCGGTGGGTACAACGGTGCTCCGGGCCCTGGCCTCGGCGGTAGACGCCTGCGGACTGCGACCCGCGCGCGGGTTCACCTCCGTCTACCTGCGGCCGGGCCGACCCACCCCCGGCGTTGACGGTCTCATCACAGGATTTCACGCGGACCGAACCACGCACTGGGAGCTCCTCCGTTCGGTCGTCCCCGACGAGCGGCTGGAGCGCGCGTATCGGATCGCGCGGGAGCGGCAGTTCCTCTGGCACGAGTTCGGCGACAGCCACCTGCTCCTCACGAACTGAGGAGGAGCGCGCGGTCGTCTACTTCGAGGAGATCCCCGCGCGGTGGCGGAGCGCGTGGTAGAAGCCGCCGAACGACGTCGCGGTCGGCGTCTTGAGGCCCTGCAGCCGGAGCTGCTCGCGGACCTCCTTCGCTCCCTGGCGCAGATCGAGGATCTTCGCCGAGTCGTACTTGTACTGGAACGTTCCGGGCGGGCCGCG
>JASHSX010000143.1 GCA_030040865.1 Thermoplasmata archaeon
GCAGTCGCAGCAGGCCCCGGAGCAGGACACGCGTCTCCTCGTCGCCGGCCACGACCACGGCCGTTGATGCGATGGAGTCGGGGCCCGTCACGATTCGATCACCCTCGAGACGTACAGGTGCACCGGCACCCGGAGCCGGTACTCGAGTCTAGAAACTTCTCCTATTTCGGTTTTGGGCCCGGACGGCCGGGGGGAACCGCGCGGGGAGGGGGCCGTCCGGACCCGCCGTCGGGTCACGCCTCGCGAACCCCCCAGGCCGCCACGCCGGCGGCGTGGAGGAGGCGGTCGAGCGCGTCGTGGTACCCCGCCGCCGGCGCGTCCAGGAGCGCGCGGACCGGCAGGGTCAGGGACGTGCCGAACTCCTGCTCCGTCGGGGAGAACTGCCAGGCGTGGGCCGGGCCCCGGCCCAGCGCGAGGAGGAACCCGTAGGCGAGCCCCCGCTCCTTCCCCTCGCGGGGGAGGCTCTGGAGGATCGCCCGCTCCGCACCGGAGTCGCGGTGAGTGCGGTACTCCCGGGCGACCCGGTCGACCCACGCCGCCTCCGGGACGAGGCCGCGGTAGCGCGGCAGCTGCTCCAAGAGCTCCCGCTCGTCGGTCCGTTGCTGGAGGCGCTTCAGGATCTCGGCGATCCGGCCGGGGGCGCCGCGCGACTCGTCGATGAGCCGGCGGGCCTCGTTCGGATCGGGGACGATCGTGCGCACGATCGTCTCGGCGTGGTGCGGCCACAGCCGCTCGAGCGCGCGGCTCGCGGACGCCTCGTCGACCTCGAAGTAGCCGTCGAGCGAGGCGAGGACGGGCTCGAGCGCCTTCCGCTCGATCGGGGACGGCCGGAGCGCCTCCAGGAACGCCGCGAGGTCGGAGCCGTAGCAGGTCCCGCCGGCGACGAGCGTGAGGCGTCCGGTCCGCTCGATCCGGGGCTTCACCTCGGTCAGGTAGGCGTCCAGGAGCTGGGCGTCGGAGAGGCGGCCCAGCTCGTAGCCCCGGCGCAGCGACTTGGGAAGCGGCGGCAGCTGGGCGTGCACGCACTCCGGACCCCCCTTGCAGTCGACGTTCATCTGGGCGTCCACCGGGAACTCCTCGACGGGGTCCGGGACGGCCGACCCCTCCGAGAGCCCGCCTAGGAGGTGGCGGTCCGCCTTCGCGCACCGGCGGCAGACGCGGAAGGCCCGGTGGGCGCCGGGCCACCCGACCTCGAGGAAGGGGCGCGGCTCGTGGTCGTGGAGGTGGACGCACTCGAACCGCTGGTGGGCCGGGTCGTCGATCATCTTGTACGGGACGTCGCCCGTCCGCTCGTGGAGGACCTCGGGCGGCGGCGTCGGCGAGCGCCCCGTGCACCAGAGCGTCCGGTGGCCGGCGAAGAAGTGGTAGCCCCGCTTCGCCCACTCGAGGTAGCCGAGCAACAGTCGCGTCGGGTCGTCCGACTGCTGGACGGCGACCTCGGCCTCCCGCGGCGATCGGGCGAGGGAGGCGTACGACACCTCCCCGCCGGAGATCGGGAACGCGACGACGACCGGCGTGGACGGCTCGAGATAGAACTTGAGGAGTCCCGCGTACGAACGGGCGATCGGGTCGCCCCACCGGGCGACGCGGTCGAGGAGCTTCGCGTCGTCGCGCGCCTCCCGTACCGCCTCGAGCTCCTCCCGCAGCTTCTCGAACCGCTCGGGGGCGCACTCGGGCGTGAGGCGGGGGAGCAGCGCGTCGACCGACCCCCGCAGCGATTTCGCCCGGGCGATCAGGTCCTGCTCCCGGACCCCCGAGGCCCGCCGGATGCGCGGCATCGTGACCGGCCCGCCGAGCCGGGCCGGCTACATATTCCCGGCTACAGCGAATCAGCGACGGCAGAGGTCCAGGAAGTGCCGGAAGATCTCCTTCCCGCCCTCCGTGTGCTCGACCTCGGGGTGGAACTGGACGCCCCAGATCGGCCGGTCGGGGTGCGCCATCGCCTCCACCGCGCACGCGGGGGAGTGGGCGAGGAGGCTCCACCCCGGCGGCGGGGTCGCGACCTGGTCGTTGTGGCTCGCCCAGACCTTGAGCGAGGCCGGGAGCCCTTCGAAGAGCGGGTGGTCCGGGCGGTCGACCGTGAGCGCGACCGCCCCGAACTCCGGGGCACCCTTCGCGAGGGTACCGCCGAAGTGCCGGCCCAGGAACTGGTGGCCGACGCAGATGGCGAGGACCGGCACGTCGGCGGCGTCGATCCACTCCGCCACTCGGCCGAGCGGGGAGTCGGTCCCCTCGAGCGAGAGCGCTCCGCCCGACAGCACGACGCCGTCGGCCCGCATCTCGGCGAGCGGGGTCGTGTTGGGGACGATCTCGGTCTCGGCCCCCAGGTCCCTCAGGACCCGCCATTCGCGGTGGGTCCACTGACCGCCGTTGTCGACGACCGGGACCCTCACGGCTTCCTCCCGGGGGACGCCGGGGGATCGGCCGGTCCCCGGGTCGTGGGGAGCGCGTCCACGGACGCCTTCAGGTCGCGGACCTCCTGGCGCATCCTCAGCATCTCCTCCTCGAACGGCGTGAAACCGCCCGGGGTCAGGATCCGGTGCGAGACGTAGATCCCGATGAAGATCGCGCCGACGAGCGCGAGGATCGTCGTGAAGACGAGCGCGAAGACGAGCGCCAGCGGGTCGCTGATCGCGGAGACGATCGGGATCGTGAACAGGTGGGTGATCTCGGCGACCTCGACGATCAGGAGGACCGCGATGAGCGCTCCCCAGAGGACGAGGGCGAGGCTCGCCGGCCGCATCAGGGACCCCCGCTGCCCACGTCGGCGAGCGGCACGATGACCGGCAGCGTCGAGACGGGGATCGAGGTCGGGACCGAGACGCCCGAGGTCGCCGTTACGGCGAAGACCGTGTCCGGGGTCGCGGCCGTCGCGTTGGTGACGTAGAAGGCGAAGACGCCGACGTAGTACGCCACGCCGTTCGCGTTGTAGAGCGCCGTCACGTTGATCGCGACCGGATTGCTCATCACGGGCAGGACCACCGCGAGCACCTGAGTCTGGTTGAGGACGACCGACCAATTGAGGGTCGCCCAGGGGGGCGCCCCGGAGCCCGTCCAGTTGAACCCGTCCGCCCAGGTGATCACCACGGAGGCGTACCGCACGGTCGGCTCCTCCGCCTCGACGTAGAGGGTCGTCACGTTCTGCCCCGGCGCCCGGTCGACGAGCAGCCGGGCCTGCGTGAAGATCGTCCCGGCGGCCGGCGGGCCGCTCGTGGAGAGGAGCACCGGGGTCACGAGGATGAGGACCACCAAAAGAACGGCGACGCCGACGAGGGGCCAGGGGAAGTACTCACTGAGCCGGCGCCGGCCACCGCCGACGGGCGCCCCTCCCACGGTCCCGAGCTCCGTCATCCGCCGCCGGCCTTCCATCCGGTGTAGAGGCGGTGCGGCACCCCGAGGTGGTCGAGCACCTTCCCGGCCAGGTAATCGGTCTGGTCGTCGACCGAGCGCGGGTGGAGGTAGTACGGTGGGGCCGCGTCGAGCACGACCACTCCGGCCTCGCTCAGGGTGAGCAGGTGGCGGAGGAGCGTCGACGGCATCGGGGTCTCCCGGGGCACCACGACCAGGCGGCGGCGCTCCTTGAGGTGGACGAGGCCGGCGCGCGTGAGCAGCGTGTCGGCGATCCCGAGCGCGAGCTTGGCGGCCGTCGAGGCCGAGCACGGCACGACCGCCATCCCCCGGGTCGGGCGCGAGCCGCTCGCGATGGGGGCGCCCAGATCGTGGTCCGAATAGACCTGGGAGGCGAGCGGCTCCAGCGCGTCGCGGGCCAGGTGGCACTCCTCCTCGAGCACCGCGATCGCCCCGTCGGAGACGACGAGCGCGACCGGCGCGCCCGACTCCTTGAGCGCGCGGAGCACCCGCACGGCGATGGGCGCTCCGCTGGCGCCCGAGACGCCGATCACGTACGGCGCGTCCTCCACGAGAGGGCCCCCGGCCTTGGGCAGTCTTCAATAATTCGCTCGATAAGAGCGTTCGGACGGGGAGACCGGTGGCGGCACGAGCGGCGATCGTCGGAGCGGGCCATACCCGCTTCGGCGTCCTCGACGACGGTCCCCGGGCCCTCCTGCGCGCCGCGGTCGAGGGCGCGTTCGCGAGCGTCGATCGCGGCGCCGACCGGTCGTCGGTCGGGGAGGCGTTCCTCGCCACGCTCGGCTTCGGTGGGTGGCAGATCGGCAACGCCTCGGCGGTGCTCGCGGAGTCGGCGGGGGTCGTGGGCCCGCCGGTGACCCGCGTGGAGAACGCCTGCGCCTCGGGCGGGTTCGCCCTGCGCGCCGGGGTACGAGCGATCGAGGGCGGTGCCCGGGACCTCGTGCTCGTGGCGGGGGTCGAGAAGATGACGGACGTGACGAACGCGAGGCGCCGCTACTGGCTCGGCGTCTCCGGCGACACCGAGTGGGAACGGGCCGCCGGTCTCACGTTCGCGGGCGTCTACGGGCTGTTGGCGGCCCGCTACATTCACGACCATCCCGAGGGTACGGCGGCGCTCGAGCAGGTCGCCGTCAAGAACCACGCGAACGGGGCCCTCAATCCGAACGCCCACTTCCGCAAGCCGATCTCCCGGGAGGACGCCCGCCGGTCGCCCCGGGTCGCGGACCCGCTGGGCCTCTACGACTGCTGTCCCGTCAGCGACGGGGCGGCCGCCCTGCTGCTGGCTCCCGTGGAGACGGCGCGGCGGTACACGGACACGCCGGTGCTCGTCGACGCCCTGGGCGCGGGCACCGACCGGCTCGCGGTGCAGGACCGCGCCGAGCTCCTGCACTTCGAGGCGACCCGACGGGCCGCCCG
>JASHSX010000144.1 GCA_030040865.1 Thermoplasmata archaeon
GGCGGGGCCCGGTCCCGCGCCACCGGACGGCTATCGGTATCTGAACTGGGACACGTGGACGGTCACGGCTTACGGCGACTCCTGCAGGTTGGAGAAGTTGTACGCCGAGATGCAACAAATCGTCGACCGCGTTCCGCTCCGGTTCGGCCTAGCGGGTCACGGCAGCGGTTCCGACTCTGATCAATGAAACTCTACCACCGGACCACAGAGCCAGTCGCGCCTGAGATTTCCCGGGAAGGGTTCAAGGACGGGGCCGGCTCGTAGCTGACCGAGCGGGTCTGGCGCGGGGCCTGGCTCTCGGATGGCCGCCCCGATGAAAGTCACGCTGCACTCGCTCTCTTCGAGGTTACGACGAAGGCGGCCGCTCGCGACTGCGCCTACGAATGGAAGGAAGAGGACAGGCCGTATGGTGAGTCACTTTTCCCTGGCCGGCCATTGAACGGGCTCGCGAGAAATCGCTCCCTCCGGGGGGATCGGTCCGATCTGAGGAGCCCCGAGGGACAAGGGATCCACTCGCGGATTCCCGCCCAGGGCCCGGGTAACGGACTCCGGGGCGACGGTGAATCGGCGGGGGGAGGCTGTCATTTGTGTCAGTATCACTCCCATTTGTAGGTGCGTCCCGCCGGGAGCACCTCCGCCCCGACGACGGGATGCCAGAAGGCCGGCGTCCCCGAGCGTTCGGTGAGTTCTTCGTACCGGCGTGAGTTGTCGCATCCCAGCCGGGTCGTCGATTGCTGCTGCTCCGAAGGCCACGTCTGCGTTGCGAGACGAGACGCCCGGCAGCGTTACTCTTCGTCGGCCTCGGACACTGGGCTCCCAGAACCGTCGGGTCCGTTGCGGTCGATGACGGATTCCGACGTTGCAGGAGACTCGGACGGCCTTGTCTTCCGCCGCCGACGCACCACGAGGATGGCAGTTACGATTACGATCGCAGCGACGACTCCGGCCAACGCCGCCCAGACCGCACCCGAATTGGGACCGGAGGCTGCCGGAGCGGTCGCCGGGACGGGTTGGACCTCAACGAGGAACTGTTTCGACGCGGAGCCGCCCACCGTGTCGTTGACCCAGACGGAGACCGTGTAGTTCCCCGGGTTCCGGTAGGTGTGGGTGACGGAGGGTCCGCTCCCGGTCGTTCCGTCCCCGAACGACCAGTTGTAGGTGAGACCCCCGGTGCCTCCGCTCCCGCTGGCCGTGAATGAGACGCTCGAGCCGACGACCGTCGAGGTGACGTTGGCCGCGGCGGTCGCTGTGACCTGAGCGCTGACCGTGACCGTGACCGGTGACGACTCCGCCGAACGTCCGTCGGTGTCGGTCACCATGACCCGGACGCCAAAGCTCCCCGTCTCGGTCGGGGTGCAATCGATCCCGGAACCCGAGCCGGCGCAGCCGCCGGGCAGCCCCGTCCATTGATACGCAGCTACCCCTGAACCTCCCGAAACGCTCGCGGTGAAATCGACCGCCTGACCCAGATCGAGGGCGACGTCCGTCACGCCGAGTTGGACGGTCGGGGGCGCGTAGACCGAGAGCGATACCGATCGGCTCGAGACCGTGTAGCCGTTGGCGTCCGTCGCACTGACTACGATCGAGTAGGTGCCGCTGACGGTCGCCTCGCAGGTCAACGTAGCCGACTGGTTAGAGGCGCATCCCTCCGGGAGACCGGTCCATGCGAGCGTGAATCCACCCGCCCCACCGGCGGGGGTTGCCGAAAAGGAGACCGGCTGTCCAAAGTCCACCGAGCCAACGCTGGCGCTCAGCCCCACCGTGGGGTCCGCCAAAACGACGAACGAGAGACTCGGGCTCGGCGAGGACGTGTAGCCGTTCGAGTCGGTGACAGAGACCGAGATGGAATAGCTACCCGAAGACAGGTTGCTGCCCGCGCAGGTCACGTTCGACTCCGTGCCCTCGCATCCGGCGGGCAGGCCGTTCCACGTGAAGCGGGTGTACGTCGACGAACCGTTCGCCGCCGTCGCCGTGAACACGACTAACTGTCCCGCGTCGACGCGGCCCGATGGGATCGAGGGGGTAGGAATCGCCGCCGTGGGGTCCGTGTCGACTGTATAGTTGAGGGTCGGGCTCGAGATCGTTCCCCCGACCGAGTCTGTGACCTCGACCCGGACGGGATAGGTCCCGGGAGCGTCGGGGGTACAGCGCACCAAGGCCGAGAGTCCGCTGCAGCCGAACGGGAGCCCGGACCACGAGTATGAGTAGCCGCCGGAACCCGAGGAAGCCACGACGGTGAACTCCACCGTCTGTCCGAGGTCGGCCGCAGGAGCGGACGGACTGATGGGCGTCACTCCGGGACCGGCCACGACTTGGAGACGAGCGCTCGCCTTGTTCCCCGCGCCGTCGGATACCGCAATGGTATACTCGGCGCCAGGAGTGGGTACCGACGGAACGACGAAACTGGCCGAGAAGGCCCCGACGGCAGTGGTCGAGAGAACTCCGTCCTGGCAGGTCCCCAGCGAGGCTGCCGTGCAGTTCACGGCGGTCGAACCGACCGTGAAATCGGTAATGGGCAGGGATGCGCCGAAGCCGGTGCCTTGGAGCTCGAGCGTCTGTCCGACCTCTCCCTCGGTTACCTCCAGGCTCAGATTCGCCTGGACCCGGAACGCCGCACTGTCCAATCCGATCCCGTTCGCTCCGTCGTAGACGGTGACATCGCTCGGATACGCGTTCGAGCCGACGAAGACCTGGCCGGTTTCCGGCACGTAGGCGATACCGTACGGTACGTCATTGTCGACCTCGAAGGCGGCGATCACACTGTCCGTAGCGTCGGAGATCACCGAGACGTTGCTATCGTATCCACCGGAACCAGCGGCGACGAAGATCTCGCCCGCGCTCGGGCTGTACGCCATCTCGTGGAGATAGACCTCGTTGGAGGCTCCGATTGGGATGGCCGCGACGATCGTGTTGGTCGATCCCGAGATGATACTGACGTTCCCCGACCCGTAGTTGGAGACGAAGATCTCGCCGGCGTTCGAGTCGTACACGACGCCCTCGGGCTGGATTCCGACCGGGACCGCGAGGACGGTGGGCGAGGCGGCCGCGGGGTCCTCGATGACGCTCACGGTACTGTCGCTGGAGCTAGGACCCAGGTTGGCCACGTAGACGGCCCCGTTGCTGGGATCGAATGCGATCCCTTCACCCGGACTTTGGCCGACGGTGAGAGTTCCCGTAACGCTCAGTGTTGTGTCGTTGATGATGCTCACCGTATCGGAACCCGAGTTGGTTACGAAGACCTCGTGGAGGTCAGGGTCGTAGGCTACGCCTTCGGGCTCGCTCCCCACGGCCACCGTCGCCACGATCGCGTCGGTCGCGTCGGAGATCACGGTAACGTTGTCCCCGGCGGAGTCGGCCGCGAAGACCTCGTGAGTCGACGGGTCGAACGCGATTCCGAAAGGGGCGGTCTTGGCGCCCAAATCGATCGTCTTGACGACGACGTCGGTCGATACGTTGATGATCTTGATGTCGGAGGATCCCGTATCGGCGACGAACACCTGGTTCGTATCGGGGTCGTAGACGAGCCCTTGAGGGCCCGACCCCGGGGTCACTCCTTGCGCCAGGCTGACCGTGGAGTTGAGGGGGAATTCGGTGGAGGGGCCGCGCGCCGAGACGACCTCCTCGCCGCCAGGCACTTCCGGTACCGCGAACTCGCAGTTGGTCCCGGTCGAGCCCGGATAGGCCCCTGTCGAGTCCGAGGCGCAGTGGGACGTTACTCCCTGGCCGTCCACGGTGAAACCAACGGAGGCTCCGACCGGGAAGTCGGCCCCGGAGGCAGCCACCATTGTCCCGATGCTCCCACTATCGGGTGTCACTTCCATTGTGTCCACGTCGAACGAAAGCGTCGATGCGTGAGTCCCGTCGGAGACCTCGACCGAGTACGTGCCCGGAGGCTCGGGTGGGACGATGAACTGACACGGGGTCCCCGAAGCGCCCGGAAAGCTCCCGTTGGCATCCGTTCGGCAGGTCGCGGGAACGGTCTCGCCGGCGAACGAGATCGAGATGGGAGCCGACGCCGAGAATCCCGTCCCGCCGACCGTCCCCGTGAAATTGGACGACCCGTACGCCGGAAGGAGCTCGGCCGAGGGTGTGACCACGAACGTCGAGCTACCTTCCACCGGGGTGACCGGGGCGATCTCTTCGAGGGTGTTGGTGTCGTAGTTGCCGAGGACGAACTCGCCCGTGCCGGCGTCGAACGCAACCCCGAAGGTATTGCCGAAGCCCCCCGGCGCGCCGTTCGTGGCGAGACAGGCGAAGGCGGTGTCGTTGGCGACGCCGACGACGGAGACGCAGCCCCCGAAGAGCACCACGGCGAAGACCAGACCCGAGATGGGGTCGTACGCGAACGCGGTGGCGACGGCGACCGGAATCGAGGCAACCACCGAGTCGGTGGTGTCGTTGAGCACCTGGATGTCCCCCGTACTCGTCTGGGTTCCGTAATCGAAGTTACCGCCGCCTACCCAGACCTGGCCCTGTCCCGGCAGGTAGGCGATCCCGCCCCAGAAGGCATCGTTCGTCAGGATGGTGGTCGCGACATCGTCTGTCGCCGCGTCGAGCACGCTGATCGTTCCGGGACCCGAGTTCGTCACGAAGTACTGCTCCGTTCCGACGTCGTAGGCAATGCCATTGGGCGCCGGTCCGACGACGATCGTGGAGACCACCGTGTCGCTCGCGTCGTCGATCACGCTCACAGTACCATCGCCGTTGGCGTCGACGCTCGCGCCCGAGTTAGTCACCGCGACCTCGCCCAACGTCGGATCGTAGGCCACGCTCGTGGGCTCGGGGCCCACGATCACTGAGGCCGCGACGGTGTCCGTCGAGTCGTTGATCACGTCAACCGTACCGTTGCAGTTGGACGTGTAGCAGTCCCCGTTGTCGGCCACAAACATCTGGTGGGTCCCCCAGTCGTAGGCCAACCCTTCGGGCTCGGAACCGACCGGCACGGTGGCGGCGACCGAATCGTTGGCGTCGTCGACGACGCTCACGGTGTTGTTTCCGTTGTTGGCGACGAAGATCTGGTCCGTGGAATTGTCGTAGGCGATTCCCCACGGTGTGTTTCCCACCGGTAGGGTGAGGTTCGACCACGCCGCTCCCCCGGCGGTGACTGTGTGGGGGCCGGCCGGAGCGGACGGTACCTGAATCGTGCAGGGCGTCCCCGAACTTCCCGGGAAGCTTCCGGTAGCGTCCGACGAGCATGTAGAGCTCACCGCTGTCCCGTCAAAGGACAAGCCGATCACGGTGTTCGCCTCGAACCCGGTTCCGTTCACCGCGACGGTCGACGCCACGTTGCCCG
>JASHSX010000145.1 GCA_030040865.1 Thermoplasmata archaeon
CCGAGGGGCGGAGGACGACGCGGTAGGCGCCCGGAGCGACCGACCCGGGGGCGGTGCGTGCCATCCGCTCCGCCGCCTCGCGCCCGAGGCGTTCGGGCTCCAGGCGGGCGGCGTCCCAGTGGCCGCCCTCCGACCACCCCGACACCGGCGGGTCCCGGTCCGGCCGGTCGACGAGCACGCTCGCCTGGGCGGCCGACGACCGCGTCCAGCGGTCGAGCCCCGTCGAGTTCACGACCCGCAGCTGCTCGCCGCCGACGTTCACGACGCCCGCGATCCGGGCGCCCGGGGCCGCGGCACCGGCCGCGGCGAGTATCCGCTCTGCGAGCCGCGTCGCGGCCTCGGGAGAGCTGCGGGCGGTCGACTCGGAAACGGCGACCGCGCGGCCGGCGCCGCCGCTCGCGGACGGGAAGCCTCGGAACTTCTTCTCGCGCGGAGCGTGGCGGGCGAGCGCGCGCGCCGACGCGGCCACGCGGCGTAGCCCTTCGAGGGACCCGTCGTCGGTCGTGGCGATCCCGAGGCGGCCGTCGTCCGCGACCCGGAACGAGACAACGAGCGACCGATCGAAGTGCGGCTGGTGGATGCGGCCGTTCGCGAAGCGGATCGTCGTCCAGGCCCCGACCATCCATCGCGCGTCGGCGCTCACGCCGTCAGGGAGCTCGCCCACGACCTTCGCGAGCCGGTCGGAGCCCGGCGGGGGAGCGTCGGTCACCGTCACCCTCCCCGGACGGCGACGTGGCGGAACCGGGCGACGGACGCGCCGTGGCTCACCCGGGCCGTCTGACCCGGCTGGCCCTTTCCGCAGTTGGGGACCCCCCACAGGTGCCAGGACGCGCGGTCGCCGACCGCGTCCATCGAGCTCCAGAACTCCGGCGTCATCCCCGAGTAGATCGGGTTGCGGACGAGCCCGCCGAGCTCGCCGTGGTCGATGCGTCGGCCGATCTCGGTGCCGAACTGGAAGTTGAGCCGCCGGTCGTCGATCGACCAGGAGCGGTTCGTCTCGAGGTAGATCCCCTCGGCGACGCCCTCGAGGACCTCCGCGAAGGATCGGTCGCCGGGGAGCAGGTTCACGTTCGTCATCCGGACGAGCGGCGCGCGGTCGGCGCCGCTCGCGCGCGCCGTGCCACCGCTCTTCGAGAGGCCGAGGCGGGCCGCCGACTCGCGCGAGGTGAGCGCTCCGACGAGCGTGCCGCGATGCACGATCGGCGTCCGCTGCGCCGCGACGCCCTCGTCGTCCCAGCCGAACGTCCCGAGCCCGCCGGGCTCCGTCGCGTCGGCGACGACGTTCATCGCGTCGCTGCCGTAGCGCAGCGTTCCGAACGCCTCCGGGCCGACCCAGCTCGTCCCCGCGTACGCGGCCTCGGATCCGAAGATCCGGTCGAGCTCCACGGCGTGGCCGACGCTCTCGTGGACCTGGAGGGCCAGCTGGTCGGAGCCGAGCACGAGAGTGGTCGGACCCGCGGCCGGCGTCGGGGCGTCGAGCAGTTGGATCGCCTCCCGGCCGGCCCGCTCGGCGAGGTCGGGGAGGTGCATGCCTTCGATGAACTCGTACCCGCCCTGCAGGAAGTCGCCGCCGAACGACGACGGCAGGCTGCGGCGCTGCACTTCGCCGCCGCGGACCGCCGTCGCCTGGACCCCGGCGCCGACGTGGACGATCCGCGAGCGGTACGAGCCGCCGTCGCTCGACGCGAACCACTTCGTCTCGTCCCACGCCTGGAACGACACCTGCCCGCTCTTGATCGCCCGATCGACGTGCAGCCGGGCCTCCGCGTCGGAGAGGAGCGCCACGATCTCCTCGTGCGGCACCGCGAACGGGTCGCGGGCCATCGGGCTCGTGTACCGACCGCCCCGGGGGGCCGGTTCCTCGGTCACCTTGAGCCGTTCGGGCGCGGAGCGTCCGGCGGCCACGGCGAGACGGACGGCGAGGCGCGCGGTCGCCCGGGCCTCGGTGGCCGAGAGCTCCGTCGCGGCCGCGAACCCCCAGGCCCGATCGGTGCGCACGCGCACCCCGATCCCGGTCGACGTCGCGTCGGTGAGGGCGCTCGCGGCGCCGTCCCGCACGCCGAGATGGATGTACCGCTGCGGCGCGAGCACGCGCACGTCGGCGTGCACCACGCCCTGCGCGTCGGCGACGCGCAGCGCGAGTTCGACCAGGTCGTCCAACGAGCGTCCCCGCGGAGGGGCCCAGCGCCGGGCCGAAGATAAGCTTCGGCGGCCGAGCGCCTAGAGCATCACGCGGAGGTTCAACTTCTCGGTGAGCTCCTTGTACCGGTTGCGGATCGTCACCTCGGTGACGCCCGCCACCTCGGCGACCTCGCGCTGGGTGCGGCGCTCCCCGCACTGCACGCTCGCGATGTAGATCGCGGCGGCCGCGACCCCGGTCGGACCGCGACCGCTCGTGAGCTCGCGCTCGGTCGCCTCCTTCAGGATCTCGTTCGCCCGGGTCTGGATCTCGCCCTTCAGCTTGAGCTCCGAGCAGAACCGCTGGATGTAGTCCTGCGGCCGCGTCGGCATGAGCTTCAGGTGGAGCTCGCGCGTCATGAACCGGTAGGTACGGCCGATCTCCTTGCGGCCGATGCGCGACTTCGACGCGATCTCGTCGAGCGTCCGCGGCACGTTGCACTGCCGGCAGCTCCCGTACAGCGACGCCGCGACGACCCCCTCGATCGACCGGCCGCGGATCAGGTTGCGGTTCACCGCCTTGCGGTAGATCATGGCGGCCGTCTCGCGGACGTTGCGCGGGAGCGCCATCCCCGAGGCGATCCGGTCGAGCTCCGCGAGCGCGAAGGCGAGGTTGCGCTCCGTGGCGTTCGAGACCCGGATGCGGCGCTGCCACTTGCGCAGTCGGTAGAGCTGGGCACGGTTGCGGGTCGGGATCGACTTCCCGTACGGGTCGCGGTTCTTCCAGCCGATCTCGGTCGAGAGGCCCTTGTCGTGGATCGTGAGGGTCGTCGGGGCGCCCGTGCGGGCCCGCTTCTCGCCCTGCTCGGCGTCGAACGCCCGCCAGTCAGGGCCCTGGTCGATCATCGACTCCTCGAGCACGAGGCCGCACTCGTCGCAGACGAGCTCGCCGCGCTCGTAGTCGCGCGTCAGGTGGGTCGACCCGCAGCTCGTGCACCGGGTCGGTACTGCGAGGTCCTCGGGTCGCGCCGCCAGCTTCTCGCCGTTCGGGCTCGCGTCTCCGTCCGCCATCCGTTCCGCTCCGTTCACTCCGTCCGCACTGTCGACCCGATCGCCGCGATCCCCTCGGCCGGCGAGAGGCTCCGCCGCGGCCGGACGCTCAGGTACGGGCGCGCGACCGGGCCGAAGACCCGGACGACGCGTCCGTGCAAGCGACCGCGCGGCTCAACGACCGGAGTTCCCTCGGGGACGACGTCGTCGTCCCGGGCCCGCACGATGACGTGCCCCGCCGGCGTGATAGCGAGAATCGTGCCCACCTCGCGCGATGCCGGTCGAGCGCCGCCCCGCGACAAGTGGTATAAAGGACTTGCGATACGTATTAAAGCGTTACGGTCGAGGGCGCGTACGGTTCCGGGCCCGGTTGCTCGGCGTGTCGTCGCCGTTCGGCACGGCGTCGTCGGCCGGCACCGGTCCGTCCGGAGGGACGTACGGGACGAGCAGCGACCGCCGCAGGGGACGGAGCTCGTTCTCGAGGTCGTCGGACGCGTCGGTCGGCGCTCCGTTCGGCGCCGCGGGCGCTTCGGTCCCCGGAGGCAGTTCGTCGATCAGCTCCTCGGGCGCGGCGGGCTCCGCGCCCTCCTCGCCCGGCTCCTCGCCGTCTTCGCCGAGGCCGGGCACTGTTTCCGAGGCCTGCTTGCGCTCCTTCGTGATCCGGTCGACCTCGAGCCAGAGCTGCTCGATCTCCTCTTCGGGCGTGCCGTAGCGGCGGTCCTCGCTGAGCGCCTGCCGGACCTGCGCCATGAGGCGGGCCGCGCTCTGCGCGTCGCGAGCCTTCCCCTTGATCCGCTGGAGCCGGCGGGCCAAGTTGCGGGCCTCCAGCAGGATCTCCTCCTCCTCGCGTGGCGACATGGCCGGGAGGGCCGGGGCGCGGGGGATGCGGGCGACCTCCTTGCGGGTCTCCACGAGCCGCTGGGCCGCCGTCGGGAGGTTCTGGTCCTGGATCGCCTGGAGGAGGCGCGAGAACGAGCGACCGGCGGCGCGGACGTCCTCCCCCCGGTCCCGCGCCCTCCGCACCGACTGTCCCAGGAGCTGCGCTTCCTGGAGGCAGAACTTCGGGACCGCGTCATTGAGGACCGCGAGCGCGAGCGAGGCGCTCGCCGCGGCCTTCTCGAGGGAACCCGCGCTGAGACCCTCGGTCCGTAGACGCGTCCGGGGGTTGCCGACGCGGGCGTCCAGGTGCTGGAGGTCCACGCCGATCGTTCCGGCGATCGCCCGGAGCTCGTCGGCGCGGCGCAGGAGCTCGCGGACCCACACCCAATCCTGCCCGACGCGCGCGACGAGCGCCTCGCCGCGCTTGAGGACCGACGTCGCGCGGTCGAGGTCGGGGACCTGGATCGCCTCCGTGACGGAGTCGCGGATCTGGGCCGTTGGGAACGGGAGCCCCTCCGCCTCGAGGGCCTCGCCGGCCGCCACGAGCGCGGCGAGCCGCTGGTTCAGGGCGGCCTCCGCCGCGGGATCCGTCGGCACGGACTAGTTCCTCGGGGCCTCGAAGGCCAGCATGCGCATGAGGCGCGTGAGCGTGAGGTCGGCCTCTTTGAGGTGACGGTCGCGCAGGAGCTCCGTCGCCTGCCGGATCTGGATCGCCGCGTCGCGGGCCGTGTCGCTGTCGGCGGGGAGGGTCCGGACCCGGGCCGCCAGGCTCCTCGCCTTCTTCAGCAGCCGATCGAGCGTCTCCCCCTCCGTCTCCGTCGTCCCGGAGGCTGCCGCGGCCTCCGCCGGGGCGCCGCTCTCCTTCGGCTCCTTTTCGAGGATCTCGATCTGGCGGCGCAGGTCCCGCACGCTCGCGACCGCCTCGGAGAGCCGGCCTTTCTTGAGGTGCCGGGTCGCCTCGACGTGGAGGCGGTGCGCGACGGCGCTCGCCTCGTGGTCGTCGGGGTACCGGTTCAGCGTCCCTTCGTGCCGGGAGAGCTCCTCCTCGAGCGACGTCGGGATCGCCTCGTGCAGGAGCATCAGGGTCTGCGCCGCTTCTTGCGCGATGGAGTCGAGCGCCTCCTCGGTCAGGTTCGGCACGGAAAGGTGGTCCCGGACCGCCGCCAGGTCGCTGGTGATCTCCCCCAGGGGGATGTCCAGGTCGGCCGCTTCGGATCGCAGGCCCTCGATCTGGGCGAGCAGCCCCTGCAGCCCCTTCCAGTCCGACTCGAACTGGGCGATCCGGCGCTCGGCGTCGACCAGGAGGGTCCCGGCCTCCTCGCGGCGGTTCGTGCCGATCGCCTGCTCGATCCGCGTGAGGTCGTCGGCGAGCGCGAACCGCACGCCGGTCCGTTCGAGGACCTCCTGCCGCTCCTGGAGCTGGTCGAAGCGCCGGGTGAGGAGCTCTTCCGTCTGCTCCTCGAGCCGGTTCTGGGCGGCCCGCAGGATCTCGAGCGCTTCCGAGACCCGGCCTCCCGCCTCGATGAGGGCGGCCTGGCAGAGCTCGCTCGTGACGTCCGGAACGCCGCGGCCGAGCTGTCGGACGAAATCGAGCTTCGAGCGCAGGTCGCGGCTGATCGCCGCGCACAGCTCCTCCTCGGGCGTGAGGGGCCGGGCGGCCGGCTTCGGCGGCCCCCGGGGCGGCGGGGCGGCGACCGTCGACCCGTCGGCCGGCTCGGCGCTCACCGACCGGAGTCCCTCGATCGCGAGCGCGGTCGGGAAGCCGCAGACGGTGCAGTGCGAGACGGTCGTCGGGATGGGTTGCTCGCAAATCGGGCAGCTGGAGGGCACGGCGGAGCCTCGAACATGGTAGAGACGGTCGGCCACCGCTTAACCCCTTCCCCGGGGCGCACGCCGGAGGTACGCCGCCGGTCGCTACCCGCCGGAAAACGTCGGCACGACGGTGAGCGTCAGGGGTCGGTCGATGGGGGTGTCGAGCGGCACCGGCTCGTCGTCGACCAGCACGGCGCTCCCTTCGGGGGCCTGCCCGACCGCCCGCAGGGCCGTCCGCACGAGCGTCCCGGGCGCGACCGAGAGCGCCCGGCGCTCGACCGAGCCGGCCCGGGTGATCTCGATCGCGACCGCGAGCGGGGAGGCGCTGAGGGGGAGACTTCCCACCGGCGGGGACGGGTCCCGCTCGATCTTTGAACTCCCGCGATGCATACGCACCACCAGATCTCGAATCTGGCGCCTTGGCCGAGCTAGGCTACCTCAGCACCCGGCCCGGCGAGGTGGATGCGGCTTAGAAATAATTATCGCGAGGCGGCGCGGCGGTCGCGGACGGCCGCCTTGATGCGGGAGAGGGCGACGACCGGGTACGGATCGACGCCCCGGCGGTCCGCGAGGAAGAGGCTCGTGTGGTCGCCGAGGGCGATGCCCCCGACGATCGCCTCGAGCCGGTCGTCCGACGGCAGCGTCACGGAGCGGACGGTCGCTCCGCGGGCCCGCAGGAGCCGCTCGAGGTACCGGAAGCTCTGTTCGATCGTGGCCGAGCCGCCGGCCCACTCGAGGAGGAGCACCGCGGTCCGTTTCGCGTCCCCGCGCGGGCTCGCGTCCCAGCCGACGAGGGCGTTGTGGAGCAGCTCGGGGACCTCGTCGAACACGGCGATCCGTTTCGCGTTCTCCTCGATCTGGGTCTTCCAACGGCGGGCGAGGCCGAGGAACGACGATTCGGCGTAGACGAACGGGAGCCGGTCGCCGAGCGCCGTGGCGAGGGCCGCGGCCGGGCCGCGGGCCGAGGAGTACGACCGGATCAGCCGGCCCGTGCGCTCCGCGATCCGCTCGATCCGGTCGTCGTTCGACTCGGGGAACGCCGAGTCGAGCAGGCCGAGCAGCCCCCCGATTAGCGGACCGACCGCGCATCGCGGCGGCATGCCCGGCGGGACGGAGAGGATCGGCACCCCGTCGCGCGTCGCGCGTTCCGCGAGCTCTCCGCCCGAGGTGATCACGAACCGCGTGGCCGCGGCGCGCGTCGCGGCCTCGTACGCGCGCAGGGTCTCCCAGGTGTTGCCGGAGTAGCTCACGAGCACGACGCGCGCGCGACGGTCCACGGAGCGCGGGAGCTCCGGGGAGCGGACGAGGTCGAAGGAGACGGGAGTTTCGCCCGCGACGATGCCACGCACTAGGTCCGCCGCGATCCCGGAGCCCCCCATCCCGACCGCGAAGACCGGAGTGTTCCGGTCGAGCGCGGGCGGCGCGATCTCCCGACCGGCCCGGAACCCCTCGAGCAGCCCGGCCGGGAGCGCGGCCGCGAGGGCGCGCATGCGGGCGGGGCCTTCCGGAGGGGCGCGGGCCATCGGCGCGCCGGACTCCGCCCCGAGATAGCCGTTGCGCCGCTTTCCGGGAAAGTTCAAGAGGTGGGGACCGCCATCGTACGACCGTCGCCCGCGAAGCGACGCGTCAGGAGTTCTGAACGTGCCGGAGCCCGGTGCCCAGGTGCCCTCGCCGGAACCGCGGGTGTCGACCGGCAACCCCGAGCTCGACACCATGCTCGAGGGGGGGCTCGTCGCCCGCCGTCCCTACCTCATCGTGGGGGCCTCCGGGACCGGCAAGTCGACCCTCGCGCTCCAGTTCCTGTGCGAGGGGGTCCGCCACGGGGAGCGGGTCCTCCTGGTCACCCTCGAGGAGCCCCCCAACGAGTGCCGCATCAACCACCGGGGGTTGTTCCCCGAGCTCGAGCAGGTGGAGGTGTTCGACGCGATCCCGGACATCATGCGCTACGAGCGGGTCCCGTTCAAGGACATCGCCTCGGTGCGCTCGGCGATCCCGTTCAAGACGGTCCCCGCCCGCATCCGACGCACCCCCGAGCTCTCGAGCGTCGAGGTGACGATCACGGCGCTCGAGCAGATGCTCCGGAGCGAGGTGACCCGGAAAGGGTACACCCGGATCGTGGTGGATTCGCTCACGGCCCTCCAGTACTTCTGCATGAAGGGGTTCGAGCCGGTCGCCGGGGCCCAGACGTTCCTCCGGTTCCTCTCCGACCTCCAGGTGACGACCGTCCTCACGGTCGAGTCGCCGCTCGAGGACGTCGACACGGCCGAGCGGATGCTCGCCCGGGGCGAGATCCGCCTGTTCCGGTGGGAGCTCGATGGGCTCACGGTCCGCGCGATCGGCGTCGAGAAGTTCCGGGGGAGCTCGCACGACGTCCGGCTGCATCCCTACCGCATCGGGCCGCAGGGGATCGACGTCAACCTGAGCGTCACGATCTCGCGCGACACCCGGCAGATCGTCCAGCCCCCGATCGTCGTCACGACGACGGTCGCGCCGGCCCCGGTGTCGCCGATGGCGTCGCTCGAGGAGGAGGTCCGGGACTTCGTGCTCATCGGCGCCCCCCTGGGGCCGCTGCGGGCCGCGCTCGCCGCCGCGCTCGCCGCGAGCTTCCGGGCGGACCGCGCGCTGGCCGAGCGGTGCCTCGCCGACGCGGACGCGCTCACCAAGGATCTCGCCGCCTCCGTCCGCGACGGGGCGGGCGAGTCCGTCCCGATCGGTCCGGGCGCCGGCGAAGCGTACCAGCGCATCCGGACCCGGGCGGAGTCGATCCGGCTCGGCGTCGGGCCGACCCAGCTGCCCGAATTGAACGTGCTCAAGGAGGAGGTCGCGCGGGTCCTCGCGCTGATCCCCCCGCCGGTCGCCCCCGCCCCCGAGCCCGAGGAAAAGCCCCCCGCCCGCACGCCGCCGAAGGAGACCCCGCGCGCCCGTACTCCGCGGTCCGCCGAGCCGCCGGTCGCGCCGGTACCCGCTCCTCCGCCCGTCGCTCCCCCTCCGCCTCCGCCACCCCCACCGCCCGAGCCGACGCCGGCGCCTCCCGTGTCGGAGCCTCCCGCAGCGGAACCCCCCGCGCCGGAACCGACCGCGGTCCCCGAGCCCCTCCCGGTCGCGGCTCCGCCCGAGCCGGCGCCCGTCGCTCCCATTCCTCCTCCGCCGCCGCTCGAGCTTCCCCCGCCGCCCGCCGTGCCGGCCCCGGCGGCCGATCATCCCTCCCCGGTACCCGGAGTAGCCCCCCGGTCCCGGCTTCGTGGGGAACCCCCGCCGCTCCCGGTGGTCACCCCGGCACCTGTCACCGGGGCTTCGCCGGCCCCCATCGAGCCCCCCGGGTCGACTCCCGCTCCCGAGCTCCCACCGACTCCCGAACCGAGCACGTCGTCCCCCGCGCCCGGTCTCCTCGCGGCTCCGGCGCCGACCCCGGCCCCGGCTCTCGCCGCCGCCCCCGCGACGCGAAAGAAGAAGCGTTCGTCGACGACCCGTCGGAAAGCACCGCCGGAGGGGCCGACCGAAACTCGATCGCCCGAGCCCGGCGGGGTGCCCGCGGACGCTCCGCCGTTCAGTCCTCCGCTTCCCTCGCCGCCAACGGCGGAGGCGACGCCGGCGGAGGAGAAACCGCCCCCGACGAAACCGAAGCGTCGGGCGCCGCGGAAGCGCAAGGCCCCGCCTGTCGTCGCCGCGACGGCCGGGGAGATCCCGACCGAGGAGCTCGGATCGCCCCCCGCGAGCGGTTCGCCCCCGGCCGACCCCCCGCCGAAGGACGGTGCGCCGTGAGCGCGGCGTCGCTCGGTGACGAGCGGGTCGCGACCGGAGTTCCGGGCCTCGACCGGATGCTGGGCGGAGGGCTGCTGGCCCACCGGCCGTACCTCGTCACGGGGAGCACCGGGAGCGGGAAGAGCCTCCTTGGGCTCACGTTCCTCCTCGAGGGCCTGCGCCGCGGCGAGGAGGTCCTCCTGGTCGCGGTCGACGAGCCGCCCGGCGAGATCATGGAGAACGTCCAGTCGTTCGGCTGGGACCTTTCCGCGGTGAAGACCCTCGAGGCGAACCCGGGCACGCACGCGATCAAGCGGAACGTCGCCGTCCAGGAGATCCGGACGATGACCGACCTTCGCACGATGCGCGACCTCTCGCAGGAGAACCGCCGCGCGCAGGAGGTCGAGGACATCTCGATCCAGTCGATCCAGCTCAAGCTGCGCCAGCAGATGGCCGACAAGCCGTTCACGCGCGTGCTCGTCGACTCGATCACCTCGATCCGACGGTTCGCGATCAAGTCGTCCGTCGACCCGCAGGCCGAGCGTACCGAGATCCAGTCGCTCCTTCGGTTCCTGTCGGAACAGGGGGCGACGTCGATGATCACGGCGACGCCGAGCAACCCCGGTGTCCTCACGCCCGAGGAGATCCTGACGCGCGGCGAGATCCTCCTCACGCGGAAGTGGGTCGGCGACCGGTCGGTCCGCCAGGTGAAGATCGTCCGGATGCGCGGCTGCGCGCACGACCCCGAGCGGCGCCCGTTCGCGATCACCCCGCAGGGGATCGTGCTCGGCTGAGGGGAGGATCCCGTCGATGACCGCTCACTGGCTCCTCAAGGAAGAGCCGACCCACTACGCGTTCGCCGATCTGGTCCGCGACGGGCGGACGGTGTGGAGCGGGGTCCACAACGCGACCGCGCTGCGCCATCTCAAGTCGATGAAGGTCGGGGACGAGGGGATCTTCTACCACTCCGGCGACGAGCGCGCCTGCGTCGGGATCCTTCGCATCGCCTCGGCTCCCCGGCCGGATCCCGACGACGACCGGGGCTCCTATCTCGTCGAGGTGCGTCCGGTCCGTGCCCTGGCCCGGCCGGTACCTCTCTCCGAGATCCGGGCAGACCCGGGGTTCGCCGGATTCGACCTCCTCCGGATCTCTCGCCTCAGCGTACTGCCGGTCCCGGGTCCGATGTGGGACCGGTTGCTGGCGCTCTCGGCCGCGCCCGGCCTCACGGCAGGATCGAAGGGTCGCGCGCGAGGTAGCGCACCGCCGCGGCGCGGATCCGCGGCGCGGCGAAAACGCTGACCGCCCGGTCGGCCACGGGCCGCGCCACGAGGGCCTGCCAAGGTCCTCGTCCCCGGAACGGGTACGAGGTCCGATCGCCGTCGACGAGCGCCACGCGTCCCCAGTCGTCCGCCGGGTCGCGACGGCGGTCCAGTCCGGCGAGATCGATGAGCAGCTCCCCCGGACGCGCGCGCAGCCGCGCCGCGATCTCGTCCTCGAGGAGGCGACGTGCCGGCGGGTCGCGCACGAGCCGGACCCAGCCACCGCGCGGCGGCACCGAGCGGACGGCGTGGACCCGCTTGTACAGGCGCCGCTCTCGGAGCGCGAGGACCAGTTCGGCGCTCCGGCCCCCTGCGCGCGCGAGGTCGGCGAGGAGGTCGCCGTCGGTGAGGCCGAACAGCGCCCGGGCGGCCTCGGGATATCCGGGGCGCCGCTCCACCGCGGCCTGCGCCATCGTCTCGGCGGCGCGGACGGTGTGGTGGTAGTACACCGTGTGGTACATGAGGGCCCGACCGACGAGGAAGCCCTCGACCGCACCGCGGCCCTTCTCCGCGAAGACGAGGCGGTCGTCGCGCGCGCCGATGGTGTCGAAGAGACGGACCGCGTCGATCGCGCCGTGCGCCACGCCGGTGTAGTGGGCGTCCCGCTGGAGGTAGTCCAGGCGGTCCGCGTCGATCGGTCCGTGGAGGATCTCCCGCAGGAGCCGGGGGCGCGCGTTGGGCGAACGGGAGTCGACGAGGTCCGCCACGGTGCGGGGCCGGATCCCGAACCGCTCCAGCACGGCCGGTACGTTCCCCGGGACGTCCGGTTCCCCCGTCCGAACGCCCTCGATCAGCGCCCGCGAGATCGCCTCGTGACCGGAGCCCGTGGTCTCGCGCATCGGAGCGTCGAGCGTGTGCGAGAACGGTCCGTGCCCCAGATCGTGAAGGAGCGCTCCGCAGGCGACCGGACCGGCGTCGGCCCGATCCAGACGCAGGCGCTCGGCGATCTGGGTCGCGACCCAGAACGTCCCCAGCGAGTGCTCGAGCCGGGTGTGGTTCGCTCCCGGAAATACCAGGTGCGCGAATCCGGTCTGCCGGATCCCCCACAGACGCTGGAACTCCGGCGTCGCCACGAGGGCGAGCGCGACCCGGTCGAGACGGATCGGACCGTGGACCGGATCGAAGATCGATTTCGGGGGTCCCGCCCGCCCCGACCGGCCCGCCACGCCGGCGGGAACGACGGCGTCCATAAAGCGCCGAGCGACCGGAGGGGTCCGGCTTCCACCGCCCGCGAACGTATTTATCGAAACGGCGCGGTCCGAGACGGCCCATGGCGGAACCCTCGCCGACCGGCCCGACGCCCGCCGAGTCGTCCGCCCCCGCGATCGCGGCGGCGCCACCGCCGGACGCGCTCGACGAGATCCGGCGCGCATACCGGGCCGCGATGGAGGCCGAGGCCGGGCCGGATCGGGACGCGTTCCTCCGGGCGACCAAGGCGTTCCTCGCGGCGGCCGAGGCGCACGCGACGGACCTCCCGTCCGCCGCGTCCGAGCTCGCCCCGCTGCTCGACGAGGCCGCGATGTCGTTCTCGCGCGCCTCCCAGGGCGACCTCGCGCGGCGCGCGGTCGATCTGGGGCTCACGCTCGCGCCGGGATCGACCACGCTCCTTCACCACAAGGCGCTCGTCCTCCTCGCGCAGAACCAGGACCTCCCCGAGGTCGTCGCGCTCACCGACCGCGCCCTCGAAGGGAACCCGCACGACAAGAACGTCTGGGCGACGCGCGCCGACGCGCTCCGTCTGCTCGAGCGTCGCGACGAGGCCGCGGAGTCGTATCTGAAGGCCCAGCAGCTCGACGCGGTCTCGTCGCAGTACGTCGACAAGGCCCTCAAGCTCACGCCGACGAACCCGCAGGCGCTCCGGATGAAGCTCGATCTCGCTCGCGCGCGGGGCGGCGACGCCTCCGCCCTCGAGGCGTGCGATGAGCTTCTCAAGTCGGCCCCCGACGACCCGGACCTATTGCTCGCGCGCGCCGAGTTCCTCGCGGCGACCGGCGAGGCCCAGGCGGCGCTCGAGCCGCTCGCCCGCGTGCGCATGGCCCGACCGGACGATCCGAAGGCCGCGCTGCTCGAGGTCCGCCTCCTGTTCCAGCTCGGACGGTACGATGCGGCGATCCCGCTGGCCCAGACGATCGTCGACGCCCGGTCGGCCGACACGTCCGCGCTCGAAGAGATCGCCAAGAGCGCCGAGCCGAACCAGCCCGAGCTCGCGCTCCAGGCCCGGGCCCGATGGAAGGACCTCGATCCGCGGAATATCCAGAACCTCCTCGCCATGCGCGAGCTGGCCGTACGCCTCGACCGGGCCGACGAGGCGCTCGCGGGGTGCAAGGCGGTCCTCGCGATCCAGGCCGACAACTTAGAGGCGATGCGCGGGGTCGCGGAACTCGAGCTCGCGGCCGAGCACACCGACGCCGCGCTCGAGGCGTACCGCGCGATCCTCGTCGCCCACCCCCACGCCCTCGGCGAGCTGCGGAAGGCCCTCGACGCCGCCCGCGACGCCCAGCGGCCCGCGGCGGTGCGGGAGTTCGCGGAGGCGATCCTCGCCGAGGATCCGGCCGACGTGGCCGCTCAGGTCGAGCTCGCACGCAGCCTCTCCGCGGCCGGCGACCTCGCCGGGGCGACGCGGTCGTACGACGCCCTCCTCGCCGCGCATCCGGGCGAGCTTCCGTACCTGCTCGAGAAGAAGGAGGTCGTCGCCCGGAGCCACGACCCGGCCCAGCTGGCCCCCGTCCTCGACGACCTGTTCCGCCTCGATCCGACCCGGACCGACGTCGCGGTCGAGCGCGGGAACCTGTACCTCGCCCTCGCCTACGAACGGCCCGAGGGATCGACCGAGCGGGACCAGGCGGCCCGGACCGCGCTCGTCTCCTACGAACGCTCCTCTTCGAACGCGGAGGCCGCCAGCGCGAGCCTTCTGGGGATCGCGCGCGCGTCACGGCTCGTCGACGACCGGCCCCGCGCCCTCGACGCGTATGCGAAGTACCTCGTCCGCGAGGAGAACCGGACGCGGCACGACGTCCTCAAGGAGCTCGGCCACACGCTGCGGGAGTCGGGGCGGTTCTCGGAGGCGGCCGAGGCGTACAACCGGGCGATCTCGGCCGGCCTCGAGGACCCCGACCTCTTCTGGGGCGCGGTCGAGGTGCTCGCCCACCTCAACCAGGACGCCCGGGCCCTGCAGCTGCTCGACATGCTGCTCCGCCGGGAGCCCGACAACCCGATGTTCCTGCGCAAGAAGGGCCAGTTGCTGCTGAGCTCGGGTCAGCGCGCCGAGGCGCTGAGGGTCCTCCAGCGCGCCGTCGCCGACGCCCACGGGGATCCGCACGCGTACTTCGAGGTCGCCGAGGCGCTTCGCAGCCAGGGCGCGTTCGTGGACGCCGTGAGCTACTACCGCCTGGGGCTCGAGCTCGACCCGAAGAGCCGGCACGGCCGCCTCGCGCTCGCCGAGACGCTGCTCGCCGCCGGCCAGTACCCCGAGGTCGTGGGCCTTGTCGACCCGCTCCTCAAGGAAGACCCGAACGACCTCGCGGCGTGGAAGGCGCGCGCCGACGCCTGGCGGGCCCTCGGGCGGCCGAACGAGGTCGCCTACTCGCTCCGGGCGATGCTGCTGCTCGACCCGCACAGCCCCGCCGCGCTCCTGGAGACGTACCGTCTCCACCGCGACGCCGGGGAGACGAAGGAGGCGTACGAGGCGCTCGGGCGCCTGCTCGACAGCGAGGCCCCCGAGGCCCACGACGCGACCCTCTACCTCGAGCGCGGCGACCTCGCGGCGAAGCTCGGGCTCGGCGAGGATGCCAACAAGGCGTACGAGCGCGCCGCAGAGATCGACCCCGTGAACGCCGTCGAGATCGCGAGCCGCCGAGCCCGGCTGCGGCTCACCGCGGGTCGGCCGGACCTCGCCCTCGAGGTGCTCGAGTCGGGGTTGAAGTCCGTCCCCGCCGGCACCATCCCCGGGGTCGGGGCGCTGCTGCTGCGCGCCGAGATCCTGGCGGCCCTCGAGCGGCCCGCCGACGCCCGTGCCGCGTACGAGGAGGTCCGCGTCCGCGAGCCCCGCTCTCCGGTCGCGCTCGCGGGCATCGGGCGGTCGCTGCTCGACGAGGGACAGCACGCGGCCGCGGCGGAGTTCCTGCGCGCCGCGATCCCGCAGCTCCCCCCGCAGGAGTCGCTGTACCTCCTGCTCGCCGAGGCGGAGAGCGGCCTCGGCAAGCTCGACGTGGCGGCCGGGGCGCTCCAGAAGGCCGTCGAGATCCTTCCGAAGAGCGTCGATCTCTGGGTCCGACTCGGCGAGACCGAGATCGCCCGGCAGGGCTGGCCCGAGGCGTCGGCCGCGTTCGCGCACGCGCTCGCGCTCGCCCCGGCGAACGTGGGCATCCTCCTGCGCGCCGGCTTCGTCGCCGAGCGGGTCGACCATCCGAACGAGGCGCTCGCGTTCTACGAGCGCGCCACGGAGGCGGAGCCGGCCGACAAGCAGGCCTGGACGAGCCGCGGACTCGCGCTCCTCGCCACCGGTCGGCCCGCGGACGCTCAGGCCAGCTTCGACCGCGCCCTCGCGCTCGACTCCGACTTCGCCGCGGCGAAGGACGGGAAGAAGCTCGCCGTGCAGAAGACCCGGGACGCGGAGATCCAGCGGTACGGCCGCGAGGCGCTCCTCCTCGAGGCCCGTGTCAACCGGACGATCACGAAGAACGACCTATTCGTCACGCTCCACGTACCATACGAGTTCCTGGACCCGGTCCTGAGCGCGATCGGCCGCGCGGCGAAGATCGACCTCGCCCGCCTCTCTCCGGCGGAGATGCGCGACCTCGAGACCGCCTCGTTCCACCTCATCTCGGCGGCCCTCGATCGACGGCCGCCCGGTATCGAGCGGCGCGGCTTCACGCTCGCCGACGTGACGGTCCTCTCGCCGCCGACCGCCACGCTGGAGCAGATCCAGCGGAACTTCGGCTACCTGAAGGCGGTGCTCGAGGAGGACCTCAAGCCGGAGAATCTCAAGCTCACGCCGGACGTGGAGGAGCTCGCGCGCAAGGCGCTCCTCCTGCCGGCGGAGCAGCGCACGCTCTTTCAGCTCGTACGGTCGCTTCGGGTCGGGCTCTACAAGGCACGGGTGATCAAGGTCGTGGAGCAGGCCGGTTCGGCCGTCCACGCGCCGCTTCCGTCCCTGGACCTGGGCGCGTTCTCGCCCGAGTTCCGCGCCGCGGAGGACGGCGGATCCGTCGCACCCGAGGGCGGGGAGGCGTACTTCGCGCCCGAGACCCGACCGGCTCCCGCGTCGGCCGCCCCGGCGGGAGGAGACGAGGGGGACGCGCCGGTGATCTCGGCGTCACTGCCCGGAGCCCACCTTTCCCCGGGGGCGGCCGGGCCGCGCTGCGTCGGGTGCGGCGGGATCTCGTCGGTCCACCACGCGTGCGGCGCGCCGCTCTGCCAGCACTGCATCGGCCAGTTCCCGAACTGCCCCAAGTGCGGCCAGCCGATCTCGACCATGACGATCAAACCCGTGGAGGGCGTGGCCGTGAACCCGCCGGCCTCGCGCGGGTCGCACCGGACCGGCGGACCGCTCGGGAGCATCAAGGGCGTCTTCCAGCGCGGCAAGTCGGGCACGAAGCCCGCTCCAAGCGCACCGCGACCGGAGCCCGCCGCCCGCACCGAGCACGCGAGCAAGCCGTCGCACCCGGCGCCGGACCGCCCGAAGCATCCGGCCGTGGCCGGCGGCCCGGGAGCCAAGAAGCCGGTGCCGGCCAGCACATCCGGTGCGGCGCCCGCCGCGCCGACACCCGCGCCGGTCGCGACCTCGGCCGCTCCCGCCGCGGTCCCGGAGCCTCCGACACCGCCGACGCCCACCGCCCCGCGCCGCCGGGAACGGCCCACCGACGACGAGCCGCGGTTGTAGCGAGCGCTCACCCCATATAGTCCGCGTTCCCTCTTGCGCGGCGTAGACGATGGCGACCTCGCTTCCCGCTCCAACACCGGCGTCCCGGGCCCGCTGGAACGGCTGGTTGCTCACCGGCCTCTTCCTCATCGTCGCGGCCCTGGTCTTCCTGCTCTGCTACCTCAGCTTCCCCGCGAACTCCCACTACCTGGGGCTCATCCTGATCGGCGTCTTCGCCCTCCTGTTCGCGCTCGGCTGCTACCTCGCCGAGTCGTTCTCCCGCCAGCCGACGGCCCAGCGGTCGCTCGCCTGGGGCTTCTTCGGGATGGGATTCGCCGTGCTGCTGCTCTCGATCGGCCTCGGCCCCACGTACGGGGCGATCTCGACGATCGCATCGATCGAGGGGCTCATCGTCGTGATCGTCGTGCTGATCGTCGCCGTCGCCCTCATCGGCTGGCGCCTCCGCGCGGTCCAGGCGACCGAGAACCAGCAGATCCCGCGCGAAGCGTGGCGCAAGGAACCCGCTCCGTCGGCATTCTCGTACGCGGCGGCGAACAACCCGAGCGTCCCCTCGACGGCCCCCGCCTCCGCCCCTCCTAGCTCGACCTCTCCTTCCGACCCGCCCCGGAGCTCCTAGGATGGCGGGTGCCCCTCCGCCGCCTCCTCCCCCGGCGGTCGCTCCTCCGCCGCCTCCGGCGACGTCCCTCCAGACGATCTGCCCGAAGTGCGGGACACCCGCCCCCGCTGGCGCGCGGTTCTGCAACTCGTGCGGGTCCTCGCTCACGGTCACGGCCCAGGGGAGCTCGACCGGGACGCAGGGCGCGCCCCCGCCGCCCGGTGCGCAGCCCGTCGACCTCCGCCAGAGGGTCGACAACGATCGCGGCGTCCTGAAGCGGCTCCAGCTCCTCGTGCCCGGTTTCCGCGGCTACCGCCAGGCCGAGGACATCCGCGAGGCCGACGCCCTCCTGCGCCTCCAGGTGGCGGACAAGCTGAAGAACGCCCGGACGACGATCGAGAACTCCCGCTCCGCCCTCTCGAACGCCGGGGGATACGCGGTGCTCACGGACATGGCCCCGCTGCTCGCGGACCTGATGCGACTCGAGGGTTCGATCCGCCACGCCGAGCAGGGATACACGGGGATCTCTCCCGCGGTGCGGATCAACCCCCAGCAGTTGGACCGGCTCTACGAGTACGACTACGGGTTCGCCGCCGCGGGCGATCAGCTTTCCCAGACGATCGCGCCGCTGCCCGGCCTCGCGTCCGGGGCGAACGCGAACCTGGCGCAGGTCGAGACGCTCATCGCGACCGCGCGATCCCAGGTGAACCAGCTCGACCAGGCCTTCAAGGCCCGCATCCAGGCGATCGAGGGCATCCGGGTGTCGTAGGGCCAGGACGATCGAAGGGGATCCAACGATGGTAACGAACAAACCGATTCCCGCGAGCGGCGGGAGCCTCATCGGCGCGACGACGATCAACTGGGAGGACGCCTACAAGGGGCCCAACGTGATGTGGCGCGTCCCGCGCAACATCAAGTGGGGCGACAACATCGTCGTCCGCGAGGACGAGATCGCCGTCTTCTACCGCGACGGCAAGGTACTCGCGTACCTCGACAAGCCCGACCGGTACTCGCTCACCAGCATGAACGCCCGGCTCGCCGGGAACGTGATCCAGGCCCTCTCCGGCGTCCGGCAGGAGGCCGAGGTCTACTACCTCCAGAAGCGCCTCTTCGACGGCAAGTTCGGGAGCGCCGAGCCGTACGTCTTCCGGGACCCCGACTTCGGGCTCGTGCAGTTGCGCGTCTTCGGGTCGTACCGCTGGCGCGTCGGCGCGGCGGACAATTTCATTAACCAGTTCGTCGGGACGTTCGGCGCCATCACGACGCCCGATGTCGAAGGGCGGCTCCGCGACCAGATGGTGATCCTCGTCTACAACACGCTCGGCAAGATGAAGGACCAGGGCCTGCGGGTCACCGACCTCGCGGGCTCGCTGCAGACGATCGAGCAGGCAGTGCTCGGGCTCGGACCCCAGCACTTCGGTCCGCTCGGCGTGGAGCTGAACCAGATCCAGGGCCTCTCGATCAACCTCCCCGACGACGTCCAGGCGGCCGTCGACACCCGTTCCAAGATGGGCGTCCTCGGCGTGAACTACATGCAGTACCAGGCCGGCCAGGCGATGACGACCGCGGCGGCCAACACCTCGGGCGCCGCGGGCTCCCTCGCCGGTGCCGGGGTCGGCCTCGGGGCGGGGCTCGGGATCGGCTACGGCATGTCGGGCCAGATGCAGGGGATGTACGGCCCGGGTCCGGGGACTCCGTGCTCCAAGTGCGGCACGCTCATCCCCGCCGGGAACCGGTTCTGCCCGCAGTGCGGGAACCCGGTCGGTGGGCCGCCGCCGGGAGCCACCGGAGGCGGTACGCCGTGCCCCAAGTGCGGGCAGCCGGTGCCGGCGGGTGTCAAATTCTGCCCCAACTGCGGCGCGTCCACGGCGCCGCCGCCGGCGCGCAAGTGCCCGAAGTGCAACGCCGACGTGACGACCGCCGGGAAGTTCTGCCCCAACTGCGGCGCCGCGCTGCCCACCTAGGAGCCGCGCGCCGGACGGAGCATCGAAGCGAGGGGGTCACTCCGGGATGATCTACTGCACGAAGTGCGGGGCACAACTCCCCGACGACGCCAAGTTCTGTGCGAAGTGCGGCACCCCGACCGCGGCCGGCGGCGGCAGCGGCGGCGGGGCACGGCCGCCCGCGCAGTCCGGCCCGACGCTGGGCGCCGCGGGCGTCCAGGAGTTGAAGTGCCCGACGTGCGGCGCCCCGATCAAGCCGGTGTTCGGCGAGATGGTGATCACGTGCGACTACTGCGGCGGGTCCGTCACGCTCGGGGGAGCGGGCTGGAAGGAGATCAACAAGCACACCATGCTCACGCTCACGGTCCCCGACCGGGAAGCGGCCCTCAAGGTCGTGAAGGGGTACCTAGACCAGGGATTCTTCCACCGCCATTTCTTCGAGGAGTCGAAGGTCGCCGAGGAGCGGTTGAGCTTCGTGCCGTTCTGGGTGCTTCCCGCCTCCGCATCGACGACCTACCAGTATCAGGCCGTCGCCACCAGCGTCGGCACGACCGTCGGGACGATCGCCGCGGGCGCCCTCCTCGGGAGCGCGCTCAGCGGACGGCGCGGAGGGTTCACCGTGATCCCCATCATGGGCGGAC
>JASHSX010000146.1 GCA_030040865.1 Thermoplasmata archaeon
ATCCGGACCCCCGCGTCGTTCGAGACATTCATCACGTCGATGCCGGTCGTTCCGACATTGCCGCCTGCGATCCAGTCGGTACCGTTCTCGGGATCGAGCGCGGAGATCTGCGGGAAGGAGGTCGAGAGCGACGGCTCGTAACCGGAGAAGGTGGTCCGATTGTAGAGGACGAGCGTGTTCGCCACCGAAGCCAAGAAACCCGCCGTGTCCGGATGGGAGTCGACCGGGGGCCACGAAGGCGACGCGGTAGCCAGGGGAGGGGCGACCGAGGCCGCACGATCGGGCCCGGTGGGCTCTGAACTGATCGCGCTCGCCCCGGCGGAGAGCACCATCAGGAACAGCATCAGGGCCGCTAGAACGGCGACTCGCACCGAGGGCCGGGAGAATCGGCGGACTACCATCGCGAGTATCGGGCCGCTCCTAGCGATACCCAGACTTAATGGTGTGGTCTACGGCCGGCGGCTCCCGGCGGTGGGCCGCTTCCGCGGGGTGCGAGAACCACGACGGGCCGAGGTCGCCGGAGGAGCCGAGGGGCCGACATTCCGGACAACGACCCATCGGTGCATCGCGATCTTCCGGTCCCGGGCGAATCCTGCCTTCTCGAACATTCCCAGGGTGCCGCTGCACAGGAACGAACGGGAGACCTTGCGGCCGGTTACGTCCTCGGGGTACGCTTCGACGGTGCCGCCCCCAAGCTCGCCGATGGCCCCCAGAGCGCCCCGGAGTGCGACGGTCGCGATCCCGTCCCCTCGCCTCTGGCGGTCGACAAAGAAGCACGTGATCCGCCAGTCCGGCAACCGTCCCGCACCCTCCTCGTAGGCCTTCTTACTCCGGATGTTCGGGAGCTCGGCGGTCGGTCCGAACTGGCACCAGCCCACCGCGTCGGTACCGTCGAAAACGAGGGCCGCGTGGGCGCGGCCCTCCCGGACCCGCGCTTCCTTCATCGCCCGGTAGCGCGCGGCCCCGAGATGTCCCTCATCCGGCGCGAGATGGAAGGAGATGCACCAGCAACCTCCGAAGATGCCGCCGTGCTTCTCGACCAGCTTCGCGAAGGCCGGCCAGGTAGCGGGTGAGAGCGGCTGCACGACCAGCGTCATCGGGCGTCTCGGGGGCCCCAGCACGGAAGGGGCAAAAGCGGGCCGGGGGAGGTCGCGGAACGCTCGTCGTCCGTCCGGCCGGGTCGCATCCGCCGACGAGTTCACGCGGCTCCGCCCGACGGCGGGGCGGCCGCGATCGCCGCAAGCTTCTGCTTCTTCGATCTCAGGACCACGCCCAGGATCGCGAGGAGCAGCCCGAGGAGCATCACGACGAGACCGAGCAGCGGCTCGGTGGCCGCGAGGGTGATGTTCACGGTGGGCTCGGCGCTGCCCGACGTCGTCGCGAAGAACATCAGGCTCCCTCCCGACGGGATCGTGAAGGAGTAGGAGCCGCTCGTCGAATTCGTGTTCGCCACGGTCACGAGCCCGCTGCAGACCCTCGCGAGCTCGCTCGGGGTGAGGTTCTGGGGCTCTCCGGTCACGGCATTGGTGCAGGTGACCGCGGTGAACGTGACGGGAACCGGAGCGGACCAGGAGAGCTTGGTCACGGTGCCCCCGGTGATCGACGGACTGGCGGAGTAGACCTCGTAGGAGATCGAACAGTCCGATCCGCTCGTGCAATCGCTCGGGTCGACCGCCGTCACGCTCGAAGTATCGGAGATCACCGGGACGAACGCGATCACCGCGCCCAGGATCAGCAGGATCACGCCAACGATGAGCACGACGATGCGCACGGTCGCCTCGAGGGTCCCTACCAGGCGGAGGGCCCGTATTACTACGTCGCGGAGCGCGCGACCCGGCTCCGGGGCGGCCGTCGCGCCCGGCTATGGGGGCGGTGGTGGCGGCGGGGGCGGAGGAGGCGGAGGGGGTGGGGCTCCGGGGCCGGCCGACGGCGACTTCGGTTTGTGCGTCCACTTGAGGAGGACCACAACGGCCGCGGCGACGCCGACCGCGGCGATCAGCAGGCCGACGTACAGCCACGGGAACGTCGACGTGCCGCTCGACGCACTGTTCGAGATCGTGACCGCCGTCGTGCCCGTCACGGTGACGCCGTCGAGCTTGGCGGTCACCGTCACGAGCGTGATCCCCTGGGCGGGGCCCGCGGCGAAGGTGACCGGAGTTCCCGACGTGGCGCCGAGGAGCCCGAGGCTGTTGTTCGTCGACCAGGCGTACGTCGCGCCGGCCGGACAGACCCCCGAGCCGCCGCTGCAGCTGATCTGAGCGGCCAGGGTCACGCTCGCGTTCGGGGCTACGTCCGGTTTCGACGGGGAGATCGAGACCGACGAGAGCACGGGCACCGGAGTGGAGCTGATCGCGATCGTGGCGGAGCCCGTCGCCATCGAGCCGTCCAAGGAGACCGTGACGTTGAGCTCCGATACCCCGGGGGTGCTCCCGGCGAGGAATCGAACGGTGGGGTAGGCGGAGGCGTTGAGCGTGCCCAGCGAGTTGTTGAGCCGCCAGGCGTAGCTGGCTCCGGACGGGCACGTGCCGCCGTCACAGGTGACGACCGCCGCGAACGTCGCGGAGCCGCCGGGGCCGACGGTCGCGGTGGACGGGGTCACGGAGACGACCGGCACGGCGCGGCTGACGAGCGAGAGCACGCTGATCGTGCCCGAGTCGTAGTTGGTGACCCAGGCCGTCGTGCCGTTGACCGCTACGTCGGCCGGAGCGACGCCGACGGGGACGGTCTCCCATAGGGCCTCTGTCGTGGTGTTGATGACCGAGAGCTCGCTGCCTTCGAAGTTCGGGATATAGACCGCGCCGTTGGCCGGATCGAAGGTGGCCGACAGACCGAGCGAGTTGTCGGTGATGTTGTTCGTGATCTCGTTGGCGGTGGTGTTGACGACCGACAGGACGTAGTTCGACGTGATCCCTTCCGCGTTGAGCGCCTGTGCATAGATGGCGCCGTTGTCCGGGTCGTAGGCGATCCCTCCGGCGATGTCGAAGAGGTCGTTCGTGACGTTGGCGACGAACGCCCCGGTCGCCGCGTCGAGGACCGAAAGGTTGTCCCAGGTGTTCGTGAGGGTCGACAGTTCTGTGTCGACGTAGAGGTCCCCGGTCGTCGGGTCGACCGCAAGGGTCGTCGGTTCCGACGGCCCCAGCGCGAACGTCTGCACGACGGTATTGCTCGAGAGGCTGATCCCGTAGATCTGATCGGGGGCCGCCGCCACGTACACCTCCCGGTCGGCGCTATCGTAGGCGAAATTGTTCCACGGTTGCGGCTGGTCCAGAGTGCTGATCAACGTGATCAGGGCCCCGGTGGTTCCGTTGAAGACGGCCACCCCGTAGCAGATCGTGAGTCCTCCGTTCCCGGCCTCCGCGTCCTCGTAGATCTCCCCGTTCGGGGCCAGGTACGCGTCGCCGTAGCCCGAGTACGGGTACTGACCTTCGCACGCGCCCTCCGGGGTGGAGGTGTTCTCGTAGTAGAAGTCCCCCGAGCCCACCGGATTGTAGGAGACGCTACCGATCGTCACGGCCCCGCTGGTGGGGTCGAAGTCGATCCCTTGCAGGGACCCGTTGAGCGGTCCCACGCGTACGGGGTAGAGGATGCCGCGACCCTCCACGTTGTCGTAGTCGACACCGTTGTGGTCCCCGTTCACGGTCCAGGGGGCGGTCGGATCGACCGCGATCCCCCACGGTTGGTCGTACAGCACCGTATTCGCGACCACTCGGTTGGTCGCACCGGAGATCACCGTGACGTTGCCGGAGACCCCGTTCGAAACGTAGAGGTCGTCGCTGGTGGAATCGAACACGATCCCGTTCGGCAAGACCCCCACCGTGAGGTTGCCGAGGGTCGTGTCGGTCGACGGAGCGATGACCGTCACGTTGTCGCCGTCCAGTGCGTCTCCGTTCGCGACATAGACGTCGTGGTTGGTCGGATCGCAGGCGATCGCATCGAGGGCGGGGAGGTCGAGGAACGGCGCGACGGAGACGTTCGTGACGAAGGCACCGGTCGCTCCGTCCAGCACGGTCACGTTGCCGGAGGCGTAGTCGGCGACGAACACCTGCCCTGTCGTGTCGTCGTAGCACACGGCGTCCGGTTCGCTCAGCGCGCCGAGCGCGGTGGTCGTGCTGAGGGCGGGCGGGGTGGGTGCGATCGCGGAGACGTTGTCGCTCCCCTCGTTCGTCACATAGACGTCACCGCTGCCCGAGTCGACCGCCAGACCGACGGGGTCGGAGCCGACGGAGACGTTGGTGACGAACGCGTTGCTGGTGGCGCTGAAGACCGAGACGGTGTCGTTGCTGGCGTCGGCGACGAACAGGTACCCGTCGGTGGGATCGTACACGATCGCGCTGGGAGTGTCGAGCCATCCGCCCGACCCCAGGTACGCCACGGTGGCGTGCGTCGACGGGTCCCAAACGCTCACCGTGTCGTTCCCGCTGTTCGCGATGTAGAGATCGTTGTTGATCGGATCGACGGCCACGCTGAGCGGATCGACCCCGGTGACGACGTCCCCGGCCAGCTCGTTGGTCGCGCTGCTCACGATCGACAGGTTGGCGTTGTCGTCCGGCAGATAGATGTCTCCGGTCGCGGGGTCATACGCCCCTCCGGCAGCGGGCAGGCCGGGGTTCGCGAGGAAGTCGCCGAGCTCCACCGAGCCGTTGGCCAGCACGAGCGTCTGGTTCACGAATCCGGGGCCGAGCGTGCTGGCGGAAGCAAGGGCCCCGTCGTGAGCCGCAGAGTCCCCCGTGAGACCGGGCGGGCTACTCCTCACGATACGAGAGCCCGGCGCGCCCGACGGGAGCGCGTGGTCCGACCCCGCGGCCAGAAGGGGGGTCGCGGCGGAGAGCACCATCACCAACGCGACGGCCAGCGGCAGGAGCGGACTGGCCGCCCTCCGGCGCGAGCCGGGGCCGGCGGGTTGGCACTCCGGTTTCGCCCTCGGAGCGCGGCTCGTGTCGTTCGGCCCGCCGCGAGCGTTCGGGGTCATCGCGGCGGCACGGCGGGCTAACGAAGATAAAGCTCGCTTCCGTATTCGCATTCATTCAGTCAGTTCCCGGTGCTCGCCCTACGCGGCGTGACGAATCCGCACTCGCTTCGACGGGAGTACCCGTCGCCGGGGCCCGGGCCTCGGGAATCCGCTCGAAGGGCGTCGACCGGATCAGTTCCCCGGGGTTCGGACTGCTGATCCACCTCTGGGAGGCTTCGCAGCGGGGCGAGACGGTCACCCAGGCGGAGTCGACCCGCTGGCTGCGTCGCTCTCAGCCGACGATCTCGCGAGCGTTCGCCGAGCTCGAGCGGAGGGGCCACGTCCGGGCCCGATCCTTTTGGAGCGGGGAGGGCGCCGCCCGCGAGAGCGCGTACGCGCTGACCTCCTCGGGGGAGCGCGCCGCGCTCGAGGCGGTCGCCGAGGCGCGGGCGCTTCCCACCGCGGACCCCGAGCTGACCTTGGGCGATTTGCTCGATCTCCACCCCCGGCTCACGGTCGCGGACCTGGTCTCGGTACCCCCTGCGGACCGGGCCGTGGGGAACGAGGCGCTCGTCGCCCTGGTGAAGGCGCGTCGCGAGCAATCGGTCGGATCGGCCGGTGCGCCCACGGTCGGGGCCGAGGCCATCGGGCCGGATCTGGTCGGTCGCTGGACCGAGCGTCGGGAGATCCTCCGCTCGATCCGTCGCGTTCAACGGCCCGGCGGGCACGCGGAGGTCCGGGTGCTGCTCGGACCGGCCGGTCAGGGGAAGAGTCGCCTGCTGCTCTTCGCTGCCGAGGTCGCGCGATCGCGCGGCTTCCGGGTGGTCCGCGGTCAGGTGCTCCGCGACGAGGGGCTTCCGTTCTCACCGTTCGGAGCGATGATGGATACCGTCCGATCGAGCGCCGCCGAGCGCTTGCGCCGACGACCGGCCCCCCGAGGGCTTCCGGCCCGTCTGCTCTACTACCTCGAGCTGCTCCGCGACGGGTCCCCGGCGCCGCTCCTGCTCCTCGTGGATGACCTCCACGCCGGCGAGCGACCCGCGCTCACGGTGTTCCGGTTCCTCTGCCGCAACCTGCCGACCCTGGAACGGCCGGTGCTCCTGCTCGCGGCCGCCCGGGACGACGAGCCGCGGGGTCGTCCAGAGTCGGGGGACTTCGCCGAGGTCCTGAGCGAGATCACGCGCCCGAAGACCGGCCTCATCCCGGTCTCCGTCGTCCCTCCCCTTTCCGCCGCGGAAGCGCGGGAGGTCGCCGAACTGACGCAGGGCGGCTCCTTCCCGGAGCCGTCGGGTCCGGCGGTGGCCGCGCTGGTCGTTCGCGCCCGCGGCAACCCGCTCTTCGTCGTCGAGGGAGTCCGGGAGCTGCAGCACGCGATGCAGGTGGCGGATGGCTCCGATGCCGGTCGTCCTCCCAGCGCGCCGGTGCCGCCGGGTCTACGGCACGTCCTTGACACGCGTCTGGCCCAGCTGCCGCCGGAGCACCGGATCCTGGCCGAGGCGTGCTCCCTGCTCGAGGAAGAGTTCTCGACCCGCCCCCTCGAGGCCCTGGCGACGCTCGGGGTCGGTGGGTCGGTGGCCGAGATCGGCCGCCTCCTCGAAGAGCTCGTCGAACCGTGGGCGATGCTGCGTCGGCGCGGGCCGGGCCGGTTCGCCTTCACCCACGTGCTGTACCAAGAAGCCCTCGCCGAGCGGGCGGCCGAACGACGCGAGTGGGCGTTGGCCCTCGCGGCGTGGTGGGAGCGAACGCGTCCGGATGAGGCGTTCCGCATCGCACACCTGTACCGGCTCGCCCGCGATCCGGACCGGGCCCTTCCGTGGTTCCGGCGTGCGCTCGACGCGACGCTCGAGGCCCAGGCCTACGGGGCGGTCGAAGGGATCGTCCAGGGGATCCGGGAGATGGTCGAACTTCGACCGGAGAGCCGGGCCGAATTCCGACAGCTTCAGTTCGCACTCCTCGAACGGCTCTGGCTGGGAGGCTCCGGTTTCGCGGAGTCCTTGGCCCGCGAGGTGCTGACGGAGCCGCTCTCTCCCGCCGAGGAGGTGGTCGCGACCTGCTTCCTCGCCGCGAATCTCGTCTACCGGAACCCGGAGGAGGCGCGCCGACGCTTGGAGGAGCTCCCGCGTCGGTTCGGGGGAGTCGAGGCGAGGCGTCGCAACGAGATCCGAGGGGTGGTGAGCGCGTGCATCGCGTACCGGGACGCGATCGTCGGGGACTGGGAGGCGGGACTCGCCGAGGCCGAGACCGCGATCCGCCTGCTCCCGCGACGGTCGCTGACGGTCTGGCGCCTCTCCGCGCTAACGAGCCGGTCGTATTGTCTCTCCCACCTGCGGAGATATCGGGAGTCGCTCCGGGCGAGCGAGAGCACCCTGACCCTGCTCTCCGGATCCGCCCCCTCGATCTTCTACGCGCTGCTCCTCGAGCAACGGGCGACCATCTCCGCCCTCCTCGGCAAGCCCGCCCATGCCCTCAAATTGCGCGAACAGGCCGTCCGGCTCTCCCGCGAGGTCTCGAACCCGGCGGTCCTCGGCGAGGCGACGGCCGAGGTCGTCCTCTCGCAGCTCCAGCGCGGACAGATCGATCGGGCGCGCCGGTCGCTCGCCGAGCTCAAGGACCTGTGCGTCCGCTTCGGGCTCACCCACCTCGAGCCGTGGGCCGCGTACCGGGAAGGTCAGATCCTCTGGCGGACCGGGCAGGAGCGGAGATCTAT
Source organism: Thermoplasmata archaeon (assembly GCA_030040865.1). Taxonomy (GTDB): domain Archaea; phylum Thermoplasmatota; class Thermoplasmata; order Lutacidiplasmatales; family UBA184; genus Lutacidiplasma. Next base: position 7,656 of record JASHSX010000146.1, read on the forward strand.
CCCGTTCTTCCGGGCGGCCTCCGTCGGCTTCCGGGCACTGCCCCGTCGGAACAACGCTCTCCTCCCGGAGGCGTACCTCGCGAGCCTCGAGAGGAACCCGAGGAAGGTCGCGGAGTTCCGGGCCCGGTGGCTCGAACACGAGACCGGGATCGACGCGGAGGAGGTCTCCGCGATCGAACCGCTGCGAGCGGGATCGCCCGCGTTCCTGCCGTAGGCCTCATGGCCCCGGGGGGCGGGGCGACCTCGGGCTTCGGGGGCGGTCAGGCGGCGGGAGGAACCGACGGCGGAGAGCCGGCTCCACCGCCCGGCGGACGCGCGACGAGCGTCCCGTACAGGTCGAAGTAGGACCACCGGCCGCAGAGCGGGCACGCCATGTACCGACCGGTCCCGAGGCGAACCGCAGTGAACGAGGCACCGGGGATCCAGTCGTAGTCGAAGACGCGATGGCACTTGGGACAGGTCAGTCGCGAGCGCTGGACGACCCCGCGCGTACCGAGACTCCGCCCCCGTCGCAGGATGATGGCCCAGACGACGACGGCGATCAGGACAAGGATCCCCGCGACGGCGACGGTCCAGAACAGTATGCCGAACACCGATCACTCCTTCCGCGGGGGCGGAGGCCGCATCCCGTCGCGCGCCGGCGCGCCGCGTCGGGGGAGGCGGCGACCCAGCTTCTCGAGGAACGTGACGACCGGGTCCGCGAAGACCGGCGGCGGGGTGTCCGTCCGGAGGTCCGGTGCGGCGAACAGTCGATCGTCGCGCTGGGCCGCCTCGCGGAGGAGTTGCCAGTCCGCGACCGAGCGGTCGGCCTTGCGGCGGATCGCCCACAGGAGCTTGCGCCGGTACACCGGATTCGGGAACGCCGCCTCGAGGCGGCGATCGACCGAGGCGCGGTCGCCGTCGCGGATCAGCTCGAGGAAGTCGCGTTCTCTCCGGCTGAACATCGCGGGGTCGACGCGGACGGGAGAGATATCGTTACCGATTATGGTAACGCGATGTCCGGGGTTCGTGCCGGAAAAAAAGAGGCGAGGCGGAGAGTCCGCCTCGCGGAAGGAGGGTGCGGGGGGCGCGCCTAGGCGACCGGGACCTTCCGTTCCTCGGACGGGTGGGCCTTCGGGACGGAGACCGTGACGGTACCGTTCTCGAACTTCGCCTCGACCTTCTCTCCGAGGACCGGCTCGGGGAGCCGGATCGACCGCTCGAACCCGCGGTACGAGCGCTCGTGGCGCAGGTAGTTCTTGGCCTTCTCGTCCTTCTCGGACGCGGCTTCGGCGCGGATCACCAGGACGTCCCCGTGGATCCGCACGTCCACCTGGTCCTTCGCGATGCCGGGCAGGTCGGCGCGGATCTCGTAGCTGGACCCCTTATCCTCCACGTCGGCGAGCGCGGGAGCGAACGACGGGGTCGTCGCGTCCGGGGTCGACAACGACCCGGGCGTTCCGAACCACGCGCCGGTCAGGTCGTAGACCAGCTGATCGAGCTCGGCGAACGGGTCGTAGGTCCCTCCGGGACTTTCGGCGATCGGGTTGCGGCGCACTTCGATATTCGTGCTCATCGGTTTCACCTCGAGGATGCCCTCGACAAGATTGGTAAGTTTAGGCTCGTATTTAAAGTCAGCACATCGCGCGGCTCTCGCGCTCGGCGATGCGTACCGTCCGCGGACGCGGCGGCCCGGACGCGCGGGTCTGTACTCTTTGCGATATAGTTCCGAGCCACGGGGTGCTTCAAACCAAGGAATCGCCGCCCCGATCGGCGCCCCTCCCATGTTCGCTCTCGAAACCCACGAGATCACCCGCACGTTCGGCCGGGTCACCGCCGTCGATGCGGTCTCCTTCCACGTCGGAGAGGGCGAGGTGTACGGCGTCCTCGGCCCGAACGGTGCCGGCAAGACGACCCTCATCAAGATGCTCAGTACGCTCCTCCCGCTCACCTCGGGCAGCGCGCAGGTCGCGGGGTGGGACGTCGTCCGGGAGCCCGCCCGAGTGCGCGCCTCGATCGGCTACGTACCCCAGTTGATCTCCGCCGACCCCCAGGTGAGCGGGAACGACAACCTGTGGGTGTTCGCGCGGCTCTACCAGATCCCCCGCGCCGAACGACGGCAGCGTATCCGAGAGGCGCTCGAGTTCATGGGGCTCACCGAGGTCGGCGACGTGCTGGTCCGGAACTATTCCGGCGGGATGATCCGCCGGCTCGAGCTCGCCCTCGCCCTCCTGCACCGCCCGAAGATCCTGTTCCTCGACGAGCCGACGGTCGGCCTGGACCCTATCGCGCGGGACACGGTCTGGGGCCAGATCGAACGGCTGCGGAAGGAGTACCGGACCGCCGTGGTCCTCACCACCCACTACATGGAGGAGGCGGACCGCCTGTGCGATCGCCTCGCGATCCTCCACCACGGCGTGATCGTCGCCGAGGGATCGCCCACCGAGCTCAAGTCCCGGGCCCCGGACCCCTCCGCGACCCTCGAGGACGCCTTCGTCCACTTCGTCGGCGGCTCGATCGAGACCGGCGGCAGCTACCGCGACACGCAGCGCACGCGCAGGACGGCGATCCGGCTCGAATGACCGCCGAGCCCGTGCGCGCACCCGCCCCGTCCCTCGGGTTCGGCGGCTGGTTGTACGCGCACTTCGACCGGACCTACGCGATCGTCGACTACGAGGTCCGCAAGCTGCGCCACGACCCGTCGGAGCTCCTCCTGCGCGCGGTCCAGCCCGCGCTCTGGCTGCTCGTCTTCGGGGAGGTCTTCTCGTCGATCCACGTGATCCCCACGGGGAACTTCACCTACCTCCAGTTCCTCGCACCGGGGATCCTCTGCCAGAGCGTCCTGTTCATCGCGATCTTCTACGGGATCGCCTCGATCCGGGAGCGGGAGCTCGGCATCGTCTACCGGTTCCTCGTGAGCCCGGCGTCGCGCGTCTCGCTCGTCGGCGGCAAGGCGCTCTCGGCGAGCGTCCGCGGGCTCTCCCAGGCGATCATCGTCTACGTGCTCGCCGTCGCGCTCGCGGTGCACCCGAGCCTCGCGCCGCTCGACGTCCTTGGCGTGCTGGTCGCCGTGGTGCTCGGCTCGTGCCTCTTCGCGACCCTTTCGATGATCATCGCGAGCCTCGTGAAGACCCCGGAGCGATTCCTCGGGATCGGCCAGCTCATGACGATGCCGCTGTTCTTCGCGAGCAGCGCGATCTACCCGATCTCGATCATGCCCGCCTGGCTGCGGCCGGTCGCCTACGCGAACCCGCTCACCTACCTCGTGGACGCGGTCCGTCCGCTCATGATCCCCGGCGAGACGTCGCTGTTCCCACTCGGGGTCGATTTCGCGGTGCTCTTCGGGGTGACCCTCGGCCTCATCCTCCTCGAGTCCCGCCTCTACCCGCGGATGGCGCAGTAAGGTCGCGGGTGGTTCCGCTTTCGACCGGCGATCCCGGGGCGGCTCCGGCCCCGGGGGTACGCGCCGGTCGCATACGACGACGCCGATCCGTTCCGCCGGGGCCTGCCGGTGGCGCGTCTTAAGTCTCGGTCGTGCGGTCGGCCGGCCGCGGCCCACCGGGGAGGGTACGACGACGTCGATCACCGAGTACCTGCTCGTGGCGGCCGCGTTCGGGTTCGCGATCAGCATCGGGGCGCACTACACGGGCGCCTGCATGGGCATGCCGTACGCCGCCGGGGCGATCCGCCCCGGCCGGGCCCTCCTCCTGATGGCGCCGCTCGCGTTCGTCGGCGCCGCGCTGGCGAGCGAGGGCGTCGAGTCCACGGTCGGCCACGGGATCCTGAGGGCGAGCACGGTCGCGCTCGGCCTCGCCCTCGCGATCGTGCTGAGCGCGCTTGTCCTCACGAGCGCGTACAACTTCCTCACGATCCCCACGTCCACGATCCAGATCCTCGTCTTCTCCGCCGTCGGCGCCGGGGTCGCCGCCGGGCTCGGGATCGACTGGACGACGGTCGGGACCCTCGTCGTCCTCTGGGCCCTCGCGCCGTTCGTCGCCTTCGGGCTCGGCTACCTGTTCGTGCGGGTCGCCGACCGGTCCCGCCCGCCCGGGCCCCGGGGGGCACGGCTGGGCCGCGCCGCGGTCGCCGGGCTCGTCGGGGTCGGAGCGGCGGCGTCGTTCGCGATGGGGGCCAACGACGTCTCGAACGCCTCCGGCGCCTTCGTGATGACGGGCCTCTTCGGCCTTCTCGTCGCCGGGGTCGTTGGCGGGATCGGCCTCGCGGTCGGGGTGCTCACCTGGGGTCGGCCGCTCCTCCAGAAGGTCGCGTTCAACGTCGTCCGTCTCGACGCCCCGATGGCGGTGAGCGCCCAGCTCGCCCAATCGACCGTGATCCTCGTCTCCGTCGCCTTCGGACTGTTCACCTCGATGAACCAGGCGCTCGTCGGGGCGATGATCGGCACCGGGGTCGCCCGTCGGCAGTCGACGGTGCTCTGGAAATCGGTGAAGGACATCCTTCTGGGGTGGACGGTCGGCCCGATCTCGGGTTTCGCGCTCGGCTTCGCGCTGAGCGCCGCGCTCGGACGGTACGGCGTCTACTAGGGCCGGCCCGCCCGCGTCACGCACCGACCCGCAGGGTCGTCCGGAGCGACTCCACCGACGTCCGGAGGACCGCGACCGAGCGACGGAGCTCCGCGACGGAGAGGACCTCCCGGTCGGTGTGGTCGAGGCGCGCGTCGCCCGGGCCGTAGGCGGCCCCCGGGACCCTCCACGCGGGCAGGACGAGGTTCAGGTCCGAGGTCCCCGACTTCCGCCACAGGGTCGGCCGGCCGCCCCGCGCGCGGATCCCGGCGACGAGGGCGGCCGCCACGGGGTTCGTCCGCGCCACCTCGACCGCCTCCACCGCGAGCAAGCACGCAATCTCGGGCGCGCCGGGGTCGCGGGGGAGCGTCCGGAACACTTCGGCGGTCGTGAGCCCGGGCGGGAGCCGCAGGTCGACGATCGCCCGGACCGTCTCGTCGCCCCCGCGGCGGTCGGTCTCGACCGAGACCGTCTTTCCGGTCAGCGAACGGAACGGGGACGGGTCCGTCCGGGCGGCGACGAAGGACCGCACGGCCTCGATCCAGGCGACGGCGAGGTCGGGGGTCGTCGGCCACGGCGAGGAGTAGTGCGTGCGGTGCCCGCGGAACGTCGCCTCGACCTGGAGCTCTCCCTTGTAGCCGATCGTGACGCCGTCCCATCCGCTCGGTTCCCCGGCGATCACGGCGTCCGGCCGGAGCCGAGGGATGAGGTGGCGCGCCCCGTGGCTGTCGGTCTCCTCGCCCACGGCCGCGACGACGACGAACTCCCCCGGACCGCGCGCCTGGGTGCCGGCGAGCAGCGCGGCGGCGATCGGGCCCTTCGCGTCGACGGCCCCGCGCCCGTGGATCCGGCCGCGCACGCGGCGCACGGGCCGCTCGCCGTCGACGGTGTCGATGTGGCCCAGGAAGACGATGCGGGGCCGTCCGCGGCCGCGGCGGGCGATGCCGTTGCCGACCGCGTCCGCGCGAACGGAGAACCCGAGCTCGCCCGCGATGCGGAGGAACTCGCCGACGGCCGGTGCCTCCCGGCCCGACGGACTGTAGCGCGCGACCAGCCGCTCGAGAAGGCGGCCTTCATCCATGGCCGATCACCTGCTCGATCGCGTCGAGGGCCGCGCTCCAGTCGCTCTCGGCGATGACGAGGGGAGGGAGGAGACGGACCACGGTCGCCCCGGCCGGGATCGCGAGGAATCCTCGCTCCTCGAGCGCGGCCAGCACGGGCGCTGCCCGCTCCTTGAGCTCGATCCCGATCATGAGCCCGAGGCCGCGGACCTCGCGCACGCGCTCGGCCGAGAGGTTCCAGAACCGCTCTCGGGCCCTGAGCCCCAACCGTTCGGCGCGCTCGGGAAGACGCTCGCGTACGGTCATGTCGAGGGCGGCGATCCCCGCCGCGCAGGCGAGCGGATTGCCGCCGAACGTCGAGTGGTGGCTTCCCGTGAACTTGCGCTCGATCGCCTCGGTCGTGACCGTCGCGCCGATCGGGATGCCCCCGGCGAGCGACTTCGCGAGCAGGAGGAGGTCCGGCACGACGCCCCACCGCTCGAACGCGAACAGCCGTCCGGTCCGTCCGATCCCGGTCTGGACCTCGTCGAACGCGAGCAGCGCCCCCGTGCGGTCGGCCGCGGCGCGCGCCGCGCGGAGGAACTCTCCCGTCGCGACGTGGATGCCGCCCTCGCCCTGCACCGGTTCGAGGAGGATCAGGGCGGTCGCATCGGTCACCGCCGCGTCCAGCGCGGCGGCGTCGTTGAACGGAACGTGCCGGAACCCCGGGACGAGCGGCTCGAATCCCTCCCGGAGCTCCTTCCGCCACGTGGCGCTCAGCGACCCCAGCGTCCGGCCGTGGAAGCCCCGCATCGCGGCCACCACCTCGGTCCGGCCGGTCGC
>JASHSX010000147.1 GCA_030040865.1 Thermoplasmata archaeon
GGGCGAGTTCGCGCAGCGCGGATCTGCCGTCGGCCGGGTGGACTGAACAGAACGGGACGATCCGGCCCCGTCGGGATCGGGCCAGCGCGAGGAGTCGATCGTTGCGGTCGCGGGTGGCCCGCAGGTCGCCGCGGGGGGCCATGACGAGCGCCCCGATCCGGCGCACATCGAGGCCGCGGACCGCTCGCAGGTACTCCCCGATCGAGTGAGGAACGGTCCCGAGGTCCGGTTGCGAGCCGAGCATGAGGTGCGTGTGCAGATCGAAGATCGGACCCCGGTACGACCTTCGAGACCGGGGACCTCGCGCCAACGGCGCGGTCGAGGGGCCGCAGCGCTCTTACCGTACCTGCCCGCCGCAACGGCAGCCCGACTGCGTGCGGGCGAGTGAACTACGGCGGAGGAGGAGGCGGCGGGGGAGGAGGAGGCGGCGGGGGGGGCGGGGGCGGTGGAGCTCCTCCGGGCGGCGGGCTCCAGCCCTGCATGGGCGGCGGAGCGCTCGAGCCACCGCCGGTGCCGCCCCGGCGCCGGAGCGTGACGACGAGAACGGCGGCAATGATGGCGGCGGCGACGACGCCCCCGATCAGGTAGAGGCCGTCGTTCCCCGGAAGTCCCAGGAATCCCGACGAACTTCCGGAAGAGTTGGTCGACGGCGGTGGAGAGGTCGAAGTCGAGCAGCTGAACGGCATCGCCATCGTCACGGCCTTGCCGTTGACGATGAGGCTGCCCGTGCGAGCCGTGAGCCCGAACGTGCAGGTGCTCTCGCTGTACCAGCTGTCGAGCGTCCAGGTGTAGGTGGTGTTGCGGAAGTTCCCGAAACCGATCGTGGCCGTCGTCTCGTTCTCGGTGGTCCCGTTGAACGTGACCTTCCACCACGCCCCGCTCGGGAGCCCGCTCTCGGCGAACGCGACCGCGTAGGCGCCGGGCGGCGGTGGCGGCGGTGGGCTCGATGAGGACGCCCCGTTGATCACGCTCACGTTGCCGGTCTGCTCGTTCGGGACGTAGAGGTCGTCGTTGATCGAATCGAACGTGGGGGTCTGCGGGCTCCCCCCGACGTCGATGAGGGTCCAGGAGTACGTGGTGGTGTTGATCGCGAAGACCCCGCCGGTCCCGCCGTAGAACGAATAGCCGGGCGCGTACATCATCTCGTCCGCCGGGTCCCAGGTCGGCGCGAAGTTGGCGAAGCTGTTGAGCCCGGGGTTCACTTGCTCGACGAACGCGTTCGTGCTCGGGTCGATGACCCCCATCGTATCGGTGCCGAGGAGTGCCTCGTACACGTCGCCGTTCAAGGGGTCGACGGTCGGGCTCCCGAACAGGAGGCCCTCGTTCGCCGCTCCCGCGCTGATGTTCTCCACGACGGAGAGGCCCTTCACGACCGTGATGTTGTAGGCCCCGATCCCATCGTTCGGGAAGTACACGTCCTGGTTGATCGGGTCGTACGCCGGGGTGACGGGCCCGAGGAAGCCCCCGGGGCTGGCCACGACCGTGTTCGTCGAGGCGTTGATGATCGAGATGTTCTCGCCGACCCCGTCATTGTTGTTCGGCACGTAGATGTCGCCGTCCGCCGGGTCGTACACCCCGGTAAGGGGATCGTACCCGACAGGGATCTGGGTGACCAACGTGTTGGTCGACGTGTTGATCGCCGAGACATTGTTGTAATTTGAGTATGGGGGGAAGATGGCCGCGGTCTCCGTGTCGGGGACGTACAGGTAGTGATTGACGGGATCGTAGACCGGGGTCGTGGGTATCGACAAGATACCGGTCCCGATGGTGGCGGCCAGGGTATCCGTACCGGAGTACGCGGTCACGTTGTTCATGCCCAAGCTGAAGTTCTGGTCCGCGACATAGATCTCGTCGTTCGAGGGAGCGTACGTCGGGGTCTGCGCCACGACCTCCACGCCTTGGAAGATCTGATCGATCACCGTGTTCGTGGCGCCGGAAACCACCGTGACGTTGCTCGTGTTCTCGTTGGAATCGATCCCGACGCCCGTCGGGATGTAGAGGTCGCCGTTGGCCGGGTCGAACGTCCCTTCGGCCGCCCCGCTGTTGATCGGGATGGTCGCGATGACGGTGTTCTGGCCGCCGCCTGACGGCGAGACGGACGGGCTGAGCGCCGGATCCGCCGGAACGGTGGAGGGCCGCACCCCAGCCGTCGCGAGCACGACCGAGACGACAAGGAGCACGATCAGTGCCGGAACGACCGTGTTGAGGGGCTGCGACCGCGAGCGCGGACCGGTCATGCGGGAGGGCCGGGGATGTGCCGCTCTAAAAACCTTCGGATAGACGCCGGTCGGACCGGAGGATGGCCACGACCGAGCTCCGGGCCCGCGCCCAAGGATTAATCGTGCTCGGGCGTCCTCGACCCGGCCGTGTTGACAGGAGGGGTGCGGCCCAGCCCGTCGCCGGTCCCCGCCCCGCCCCCGCGGCCGTCGCGGAGGGAACTTCTCCCGTCCGCGCTCGCCGGGTTAGTCGCCGTGGGCTTGGTCACGTTCGTCCTCGCGACCGGAGGGTTCGGCATCCCCCCGGGCGGCGTCGGGAGCCCCGGAGGTACGCTTTCGGCCGCCGAAGGGCTGGCGGGCCCGTACCTCATCGGAGGGAACTGGAACCTGCTGCTCGCCGAGGGCCTTGCTGCGACCAACTCCACGTCGCTCCCGTTGAACGACACGCCGGTCCCGGGATGCACCGTCGAGACCCTGCACGGAACGGTTCCGGGTACCGTCTCCATTCCGGCCTTTTCCGGTAACCTGACCGACGGCACCGCCAGCGCTTGGCTGCTCGAGTACCAGAACGTGTCGGCCACCGGATTCCTCGTGGTGATCACGACCGGGTCCTCCGTGGAACTCGCCGCGATCGTGAGCGGGACCGTCTGCTCCACGTCCGAGGGAGACCTGGTACCCCTGACGGGGAACGTCGTCGACAGCTCGACGGCCGCGGCCGCCGTGGCGGCCGACGGCGGGTTCGCCTATCTCGCCGCCCAGTCGGTCGGGATCAGCCTGTCGATGTCGCTCGGTTCGTTCGATGTGAACGGGACCCTGACGGGTCCGGTGTGGACGTTCGCGTACACCCCGTGCTCGTTCACCCTCACTGGGGGGCTCGGAGGGCCCACCTCGGGGACCGAGTTCACGGCGGTCGTGAACGCGACGACGGGGGCGGTACT
>JASHSX010000016.1 GCA_030040865.1 Thermoplasmata archaeon
GAGATCCAGGTCACCGGCCAGGTACCGGGCATCTCGGCCGCCGATTTCGAGGCGGCCGCGAAGGCGGCCGGCGCGGGCTGCCCGATCTCGGGCGCCCTCAAGGGGAACGTAGAGATCCGCGTGCAGGCGAAGCTCGAATAGACCGGGCGCCCGCCCGTCAGTCGGATCCGAAGTCGCCGAGAGAGCGCTGCGCGGGCCGCCGGTCCGGTACCCCCGGACCTCCGTCTCCGTTCGTCCGAGGAATCGCGGGGGGATCCGGAGCGTCCACCTCGGACGGCAGGAGCGCCCGCACGATCGCGGAGTCGACCTCGGCATCGAGCAAGTAGCCGACTTCCTCGGGCGTGAGCTCGAGCTCGCGGACCAGCGCCCGCGCCGCCCGGGAGATCGGGCTGTCGGGCTTCGTCCGCCGCGCCGCCCCGGTCAGCCCCTCGAGGAACGGGAGGACGCTCTCGCGGACCTTCCGATCCGAGAGGTGGAATCGCCGGCCGGCCTTGTGGACGAGCCCGTCACGCAGGGCCCGCACGGCCCGGGAACGTCCCATCTCCCCCAGGAACTGCGGGAACGCCGCGCCGCTCTCGATCGCGACGGGCGCGTCGCGGACCGTGAGTGACACCCCGCCCGAGAGGAGCTCGCTCGCGTAGCTCCACAGCCCGTAGACCCGGTAGCGTCGGGCTCGGGCCAGCAGGGCCTCGGCGCCGGCCAAGGTGCGGAACGCGGCGTCGCGGTGCCGCGGGTCCGGGGCGAAGCGCGGGACGTTCTCTTCGACCCACGGGAGGAAGTCGTCCGGCGTGGCGTCGAGCCGGTCCCGCAGCTCCCCGCCGCGAAAGAACCGCGCCGAGCAAAGCACCTCGGCCGCCAAGTCCCCCAGGTCGGAGGTGACGTCACGGATCCCGAGGACGGAGAGCTGGACCGGACCGGCCGGGATCGGGGCGATCGCGTCCAGGTCGTTGAGCGCGGCGCGCAGGTCCCCCCGCGCCCGGCGCACGATCGCGTCGACGGCCCCGGCGGCGAGCGAGAGGCCCTCCGACCGCTCGATCGCGCGCAACCGCTCGCCGAGCTCCGAGTCCCGGATCGGGTAGAACCGGATCCGGGCGACCCGGTTCCGGAACACCTGGGAGTACCGGGTGAGCGACCGGTCGTCGTTGACCGTCAGAACGACCGGCTGGCGCGTCGATTGGACGAGGCGGGTGATCGCCCCTAGGCCCCCGCGGTCGGAGAGGTCCGGGGGTTTGACGGCCGACCTCCTCCACTCCTCGAGGTCGCTCCGCACGGTTGGGAGCCGCGCCCACGCGGCCCGTCCGGGGGAGCGGGGGACGTCCTCCCAACCCGGGAACGGCTTGGTCTTCGGCGTCGTGCCGAGTCCCCAGGCGGCGTTCAGGTTCTCGACCGAGGAGTACCGGCCCTGGAGGAAGTCTCGCAGCGAGGTCGGCTCCGCGACGGGCCGGGGCGCCTCGTTGAGCCGTCCCGTAAGGCAGTCCGCCTCGTCGAGCAAGATGAGGGAATGCTCGGGTCGCTTCCCGCCGGTGCGTTCGGTGAGCGGGTGCGAGATCGATGCGCGGCCGGCGACCAGGTCGATCGCCGTCTCGTTACGGGCGTCCGAGGCGTTCATCTCGACAACACCCCACCCGAAATCCGCCGCGACGGCGAGCGCCGCCGTCGTCTTCCCGACACCGGGCGGTCCGCTCAGCACCGCCGCGCGTACCGCGGGCACCCCACCCTCGTTCCACCGCTCGGCCCATGTCGTGAGCTCGAACCGGGCCCGGGGGTTCCCGACCACGTCGCGGAGGTGCTGCGGGCGGAGCCGCTCCGACAGGGGCCGGCGGTCGGGCGAGCGGGGTACGGGGCTCATCCCCCCGACACCGGTCCCTCCGCCTTAAGGCGTTCCGCCGGACGCCTCCCGTATGGCGCCCACATCGGTTTCCCGGAGGCCACTCCCGGGGGTCGACGTCTCGCTCTCCACGCTCTCGTTCGAGCTCGGGGGCCTCGCTTCGGGGCCGAGCGCGGACCGGATCGGCGTCGGCGTGCTCCGGCGGGCGCGGGAGGCCGGCGTGACGACCTTCCTGGCGTCCGGCGCCACCCCGGCCGCGAATGCCGAGCGGGTCCTTTCGTTGGCCTTTGGAGAACGAGCCGAACCGATCGAAGTGGTGATCGATCGCTCCCGCAGCGATCTGGAACGTCCCGGGGTGACCTCGACAGAGGCCGCGGGGGGACTTCGCGAGCGGTTGACGGCCTCGATCGAGCGGACCCGGTCGCGGCTGCCGCCGGCCGCCCGGGTCGTTCTCCGGTGGTCGGACGACACCGTCAACGGTCCGGACCCGGAGATCGGCGACGCGCTGGACGCCCTTCGGTCGGAGCGCGTCGTGGAGGCCTGGGGCCCTCGATTCCCGACTCCGGACGCCCTCACTGCGGCCGCGGCACCCTCTCGCCCTCTCCGGGGCGTGGTCGTCTCCGCACCCGTCTCCCTGCTGCAGCCCGAGGCGATCCCCACGATCGAGACGATCTCCCTCGCCCACTCCGTCGCGGTGCTCGCGACCGACCCCCTGGCGGCCGGCCGGCTCGACGGCTCACGATTCACGGCGGCCGTGGCCCATCGAGACCCGGCGGCCGGTCCGACGTCGCTCCGCTCTCTCCACGACGAGTTCGATCCCGTGCTGCGACTCGGATTCCTGACCGAAGGACGGCGCCGGACCCTGGCGCAGGCGGCCGTCCGATTCGTGCTGTCGTGGCCGTCGATCGTGACCGCCGCGGTGCCGACGCCGCCTCCCGAACGGCTCCCGGAGCTGCTCGGCTGCGAGGCGTCCCCGCCGTTCTCGTCCGAGGAGCGGGACCGTCTCGCGGCGGTGACCGGGGTCCGTCCCCCTGCGGTCGCGGACGGGATGAAATAGGCCCGACGATTCGGTCCCGAGATGATCGCGGTCGGTGAGGAGGCCCCCGCGTTTACCGCCCCCGCCCAGTCCGGCGCACCGTTCTCCCTCGCGTCGCTGCGCGGCCGGCCGGTCGTGCTATACTTCTTCCCCAAGGCGAACACGTCGGGTTGCACGCTCGAGACCCGCGGGTTCGCCGACCACTACGCCGAGATCCGGGCCGCCGGCGTCGAAGTGGTCGGAGTGAGCGTCGATACGGTCGAGACCCAGAAGGGGTTCGCGGAGAAGTGCGGGGCCACCTTCCCGCTCGTCGCGGACCGGGACCGGGCGATTGCGCGGCAGTACGGGGTCCTCGGGCTCCTCGGGGTGGCGAAGCGCGTCACCTTCTTCCTCGGCGCTGACGGGCGCGTCGCCGAGGTCGTCGAGGGGATGCTGCCGAAGCCGCACCTCGCACGTACTCTCGAACGTATCCGCACCGCGGCGGCGGGAACTCCGCCGGCGCCCGTCGGGTAAGGGACCGAGCCCGCGGTCTACGCTCGCCGATGTCACGGATCCAGCGCGTCGAGGCGATCGAGGTCGCCGCCCCGGCCGACGACGGTTCGTCGCCCTGGAGCTCGACGGTCGTCCTCGTCACGGTCACCACCTCCGACGGGGCGGTCGGTTGGGGCGAGGCACCGACGACGCTCATGACGCACCCGGTCCGCGAGAGCGTCGCGGAGGTCGCCCGTTTCTACGAGGGACGGGAGCTCTACGACCACGCCGGGGCCCTGCGGGAGTTCGAGCGGTACTCCTTCTACCGTTCCCGCTCGATGGAGGCGATGTCCGCGCTCTCGGCCGTGGACATCGCATGCCACGATCTGGTCGGTCGCGAGCTGGGGGCCCCCGTCTCGGTACTCCTCGGAGGGGCGCTCCGGGACCGGGTCCGGGCCTACGCGAACGGCTGGTACTCCGACTGCATCGCACCGGACGAGTTCGCGGCCCGGGCCAAGGCGATGGTCGCGGGCGGGTTCCGGGCGCTGAAGTTCGATCCGTTCGCGGACCAGTATCGGACGCTCTCGCCCGAGGGGCTTTCCGCAGCCGTGGCGCGGGTCCACGCCGTGCGGGCGGCCGTCGGGGAGACCGTCGACCTCCTGATCGAGTACCACGGGCGATTCCTCCCCGAGGCCGCCGTCCGTGCGGGACGGGCGCTCGACGCCTTTCGCCCCCGCTTCATGGAGGAGCCCGTCCTCCCGGAGCTGTGCGACGCGCTCGCGGAGTTCCGCCGGAACGTCCGCACGCCCGTGGCGCTCGGCGAGCGTCTCCTGACCCCGGCCGACTTCGAGAGCTTCCTGGCCCGCGGGCTGGTCGACATCCTGCAGCCGGATCTCACGAACTCGGGGGGGTTCACCTACGGTCGGGAGATCGCAGGAATCGCCGCGGCCCACGGGGCCCCCGTGGCGTACCACAACGCGTTCGGTCCGGTCCAGACGGCGGCGACCCTCCAGATCGACGCCGTCCTCCCGACGTTCTTCCTGCAGGAGAGCTTCGAGGCGAGCTGGCCCGACTGGAAGCGGTCGCTCGTCCGCGGGTACACCGTGGAGGGTGGCGAGTTCGCGATCCCCACGAAGCCGGGCCTCGGGATCGAGGTCGACGAGAGCGCGGTCGAGCGGTACCGCTCCGAGATCGTGGAGCCGATCGGCCCCGAACCCCCGTGGGTCATCGGGGGGACGTGGGTGCGCCGGAGCACGACGGCCGCTCCGCCCAAGCGGTCCCGGACGAGGTCGACGTAACGTCCGGTGGCCGAGGAGCTACCCGCCCGCGTCGACGGTCAGGAAGAGGACGCCCGAGCCGCCGCTCACGTCCGGCGCGGTGACGGTGATCGTGATCCGGGCGGAGTCGGTGGCGGGCGGCACGCGGATCGGGACCGAGGGCGTCACCCCGTCGACCGCGAACGGCGGCGTCGTGTAGACGGTCGTGATGTTGTGGGCGCTGGTGTCGAAGTTCGAGAACTGGACCGAGACCTGGAAGTGGCCCCCGGCGGTCACCGCGGCGGGGTACGGCGGGCCGGTCGAGTTGAAGTACTGCGGACCGAACCACCCCTGCCCGTCGGACGTCGTCCCCTCGATCACGTGCCACTCGATCGACGTCACGGTGTAGGTCCCGGGCGGCGAGTTGACGCCGGGGATGACGAGGATCCCGAGGCCGATCAGGATGAGCAGCGCCACCACCAGGGCGGTGGCGGCGACGAGCGCGATCGTCCAGATCGAACGGCGCTGAATTCGCAGCTTCATCGCTCCGAACGGGTCCCCCGGGCGTAGGTCCCCAAGGACGCTGGGCGGAAAGCGGGTCTCATTCCGAGTCGGGGACCGCGGCGGCCTGGTCCCCCGGCGCGGCGAGGGTGACGGCGATGCCGCCGTTCGTGGGCGGCGCCAATTGGTAGACGGGGATCGCGGCGAGCAGGGTGGCGGGGGTTCCGTTGTACGTCAGGTAGATCGTGCACGCCCCGGGCGACGTGAAGCACCAGGGCGGCGCTCCGTGGTAGTCGTCGAAGTCGAGCGTCTCGTTGCGGAACGCCGTCGAGCAGTCCGTCCGGACCGTCTTCGAGCAGGCACCGTTGTACGGGGTCGGGTAGTTGTCCCCGGGGTAGATCGTCTCGTGCGACCCGGTGAGGTACGTGGTCCAGTAGGTGTTGCAGTCCCCGTAGAGGTCGGGGTCGACGCAGTAGAAGTCGACGGGCCAGCCGCCGTTGTGGATGTACAGGAGGAAGGTGTCCCCGTTCTCGAGGACCGTCGCGTTGTCGGTCAGCGGGATGAACAGACCGAGCCGATTGTAGAGCGTGCCGAACGCTCCCCCTCCGTACCCTCCCGCGTCGAAGCTCCCGCAGTACCCCAGGTCCGGGGCGTTCGGCGCGGGCTCGGTCGACGAGCCGGGGAACCACTCCATCGAGGCCAGCGTCCCGGAGACCAGGACCGTCGTTCCGCCGGTGGACGTCGAGTTGGAGCAGACGAATTCGAAGTTGATGAGGTCGAGCGGGATGTTCTGCGGCGTGTGCGAGGCGACGACGATCTGCGACGTGTTCATCGGCGAGAAGTTGCCCGTGGGGATCTGATCGGCCCCCGTGTAGAGGTTGTAGGGATAGCACTGCGCGTACCAGAGCGCCCCCCAGGTGCCGGCGGTGTACGGGTCATACTGTGACGAGGCGAGCGGGTAGCTCCAGTTCCCGGGCGGCTGGCAGTCCGTGGGGTCTCCCCAGACCGGGTTGCTGCCCCCCGACCGGATCGTGAACCCGACGGTGGGACCGGTGGCCGGGAGGTTGAAGTGGAACAGCCAGAGGATCGTGCCCGCGACCAGGGTGAGGGCGATCAGCAGGACGACTCCGATGATCTCGGCGACCGCCGCGCGATGGCGACGCCGCCAGCGTCGGGGAAGGGGCATGGAGCGCGTATTCATCCGTATTGGGGATTATGAATGTTGTGGGCTTCGCCGGCGGGGCGGACATCCGCCGGAACCGCCCGGACCCGTACGGCCGGCCCACAAGGAATATCGGCAAGGCCGGCGGTGTTTCCGGTCGTGGCCGCCGAATTCCCGAGCGTGTCCCGCCTGCCGTCCCACTCCGGCGACCCGGTCGCGACCGAGCAGGAGAGCACCGCCCGGCCGGTCGCCGACTTCGACCGCCCGGGAGCGACGGTCGACCGGCCCACGATCTCGAGCTTCGCCCAGTGGCGGATCCTGACGGCGCATCAGCTGGGCCACTACTTCCGGACGCAGCGGTTCCTCGGGCTCCTCGCCTTCGTTACCCTCATCTCGGCGCTCACGCTCGCCTTCGAGTTGGACGCCGGGACCGCCGCCGTCCAGGCGGCCCAGCTCAACCGCAGCAGCGAGTACCTGAGCAACTTCCTCGACTACGTCGGCCTCTGGATCATCCTCGCCGCGGCGTTCTTCGGCGGGGATGCGCTCAGCACCGACTTCTCGACCGGCACCGGCTACTACATGCTCGTGCTGCCGGTCCGCCGCCCGGTCCTGCTCGCCGGCCGGTACGCCGCGGCGGTCGTGGTGACCCTCGCCGTCGTCGCGGTCTACTACACTTTTGGGATCGCCGGAGCGGCGTACTTCTTCGGAGGCGGCTCGCTGCCGTACGCTGCGCTCGCAATCTCCTTCGGGCTCGCCGCCCTGTTCGCGCTCGCCGCGCTCAGCGTTGCCTTCTGCTTCAGCGCCGTGGTCCGTTCTCCGGCCGCCGGGGTCATCGTCACGCTGCTGACGCTATACGTCGGCTTCACGACCCTCCAGGGCGTGCTCGAGCTCGCCGGCATCGAACCGTGGTTCTCGCTGACGTACGGCGGAGGCGCGATGGCGGCCGTGCTCGATACCGACTTCCTCCACTACCAGGCGATCCCGATCGGGGAGGACCAGTTCTACACGCTCTGGAGCGCGTGGGTCGGCGAGGGCGCCGAGATCATGCTCGGGTACATCGCCGTCTTCCTACCGCTGAGCGCGTACCTGTACCAGCGCAAGGAATCGAAGGGCTGAGCCATGGGATCGATCGAGGCGCGCCACCTGACGAAGTCGTACGGCACCGGGCGGGCGGCGCTCGACGATCTCAATTTCCGCTTCGACGGCTCCGGTGCGATCGGCTGTCTCGGCCCGAACTGAGCGGGCAAGACGACCACGCTGAAGCTGTTCGTCGGGCTCCTGCGCCCGACCCGCGGCCAAGCCT
>JASHSX010000148.1 GCA_030040865.1 Thermoplasmata archaeon
GTTCCCCCCGGCCGTCCGGGCCCAAAACCGAAATAGGAGAAGTTTCTAGACTCGAGTACCGGCTCCGGGTGCCGGTGCACCTGTACGTCTCGAGGGTGATCGAATCGTGACGGGCCCCGACTCCATCGCATCAACGGCCGTGGTCGTGGCCGGCGACGAGGAGACGCGTGTCCTGCTCCGGGGCCTGCTGCGACTGCACCACTTCCGCGTCGACGGGGAAGCCGAGGGAGCGACCCAGGCGCTCGAGCTCCTGCGCGACCACCACCCCGCTCTCCTCGTCGCCGACGTGAACCTGGCCGAGGGGAGCCCGACGACGCTCGTCGCCGACGCGCGCCAGCTGCTCCCGCAGCTTAGGATCGTCCTCGTGGCGCCCGCGTCCCGGCCGCCTCCCCCGCCGAACGACCCCGCGCAGGGCCCACACGTCGTGCTGCTCCGCCCGTTCCGCATCCGGCAGTTCGCCGAGGCGCTGCTGCCCGCGTCCCCGGCCGCGAGGCCGGGCTCGGGCTAGAGCGACCGGCCGGCCGGGCGGAGCGCGTAGCGCGCCAGCGCCGCCGACTCCTCGAAGTGGAGCGTCGGCGCCGCGATCACAAGGACGTGCGGAGGGGGGCCGAAATCCCGGCGCCCGAGCTCGTCGAGCGGACCGAACCAGCCGGCCGCGTCCGGCCGTCCCACGCGGGCCGCCACGGCGACGTCCGCGTCGCCCGGGAGCTCCCGGGGGGTCGCGTCGAGCCCCGCGAGGACGGCGATCGCCCGGTCCGCGGTCAGGAACCGGCCCTCGCTCGGCCGGAGGTCGAGGAGGACGAGCGTGTGGAGGTCGCGGGCGCGGTTGGCGACGATCAGCTCGAGCGGGGACCGCGGGGCGAACCCCGGCTCGGGGAACGGCAGGGAGACGGTCCGACCGAAGCGGTACGGCTGGAAGCCGAGGAACCCCGCGGCCGCGGTGAGCACGCTCGCTCCCGGGAGGTACCGCCAGTCGTGCCCCGCGCGCTCGGCGGCGAGGCGCAGCGCCACGTGCGTCGTCGCCGCGAACGGGTCGCCCACGACGAGCAGCGCGACGCGGCGGTGGGTCCCCAGCGCCTCGAGGATCGGGGCCTCCGACTCGAGGAGCGGGCGGTCGAGCCGTTCGATCGGCCGGCCGATCTCCGCGGCGAGCCGATCGAGGGTGCCGGCCGGGGCCGTCGCCGTGTACTCCTCCGCGAAGACGCGCTCGGCCCCGGCGAGGGCGTCGAGCGCCGCCCGCGAGAGCCCTCGCTCGTCCCCGAGCCCGAGGCCGACGAACCAGAGTTCCGCCATCGGATCGCGCCCTAGAGGCGGAGCGCCATCACCGGGCACGGCGCCGCGCGGAACAGCTCCTCGAGGAACCGGCGCGTGATGAGCGGGTTCCCGCCCTCATCGCGTTCCTCCCCGACGACCACGAGCCCGAACCGCTCCCGGCTCGCCGCCTGCAGGATGAGCTCGGGAAGCCGCAGGCGCCGGCCCAGCAGCGCCGCCGAGATCGGCATCCGCTTGTGCGTGATCGCGACCCCCCGCGCCGTCGTCTCCTCGTGCTCCTCCGTCGCCTCGTCCTTCGACCCGCGCGCGGCCAGGGAGAGCGTCACGACCGGGACGTCCCCCGGGCTGCGGACCGACAGCTCCTCCACGACCTGGAGCACCTTCGGCGGCGGCGCCGGCCGCAGGGTGGGGACGAGGATGCGGGGGAACCGGTCCGCGACCAGGGCCAGGCGGTTCAGCACGATCACGTCGGCGTGGGCGTGGTGGAGGATGCCGCTCGCCGTGTGCCCGACGAACGGGTTGCGGCCGCGCCGGTCGCCTCCCAGGGTCAGGAGGATCGCGTCGACGTCGTGCGATTCGGCGCTCTCGAGGATCTCGCCGGGGACGTCCGTCGCCGCGCGCACCTCGGGGTCGACCCGCACGTCGAGCGCCGCCCCGGCCTCGTGGGCCGGGACAACCAGGTTCACCGACGAACGCCACTCCCGGGCCACGAGCGGGAGCGTCGTGGTGGGGATCACGTGGAGGAGCCGGATGTCGCCGTCCGCCTCGAGGAGGAGCGCGGCGAAGCGGATGAGCGGCTCGACCTCCCCGGCGTCGCGGACCGGCACGAGGATCTGTCGGTACACGGCTCAACGCCCCGTGATCGCGACCAGGGCGAGGTCGAGTTCGAGCACGTTCACGTACGGGACCCCGAGGAAGGGGATGATCGGGTTCGTGATGTGCGCGTTCACGAGCGCCGTCACGTTCGCGATCGACATGTTGTTCGCCTCGGCGACCCTCGGCACCTGGACGAGCACCGCCTGGGGGGTCAGGTCCGGATCCACCGAGGACGCGGACGGCGTGACGAGCCAGTACGGTAACGTCGCGTTCACGGTGAAGTTGCCGTAGGCCTTCATGTACGCGATGGTCTCGTTGAGGAGCGCCCCCAGGGCCGGGTCCGTCGGCCCGGGGACCGTGGACGTGCCGTTCACCATCCCCCAGTCGGTGCCCGACGGCCGCTCCCAGAAGAGGTACGGGGCCGAGGTGTTCTGCGCGATCAGCTCCGAGCCGGCGGCGGTCCCGTTCGCGTAGTGGAGGATCGAGCCGTTCGCGGCGAACGGATCGATCACCTGGGCGATCGCGGTCACCGCGAACGGATAGGCGACGCTCACCACAAGGATGGTGACGAGGAGGAAGACGCCGGTCGCGCGGAGGTGTCCGCCCGGGGTGTGCGCGGGGGGCGGACGGTACGACGGACCCTCCCCGGTCGGAGCGACGGGGGGCGGGGACGGGGAGGCGCTCACAGGCCTCCCAGGGGCAGGTAGTGGGTGACGAGGCTCAACCAGCCGGCGAACAGCGGCAGGCCGGCCATCCACGCGAGCAGGTAGTAGACGAGCTTGATCCCCACGAACGCGCTCACGAGCCCCCCGATCCCGTAGTAGAGGAGGTTGCGCCGGAGCAGGTCGATCGCGCTGCGCGGCCGGAACGGGACCCCCGCGAGGGCGAGGGGGATCAGGAGCGGGATCACGAGCGCGTTGAAGAGGAGGGCCGAGAGGACGGCGAGCTGGGGATCGGCGAGCCCCAGGATGTTGAGCGCGGAGACGCCGGGGAGGGCCGCGGCACCCGCGGCGACGAAGATCGCCGGGATGATGGCGAAGTACTTCGCGACGTCGTTCGTGATCGAGAAGGTCGTGAGGGCCCCCCGGGTGATCAGGAGCTGCTTGCCGATCGAGACGATCTCGATCAATTTCGTGGGGTCGTTGTCGAGGTCGACCATGTTGCCGGCCTCCTTGGCCGCGCTCGTTCCGTTGTTCATCGCGAGCCCCACGTCGGCGCGCGCCAGGGCGGGGGCGTCGTTGGTCCCGTCGCCGCTCATCGCGACGAGGCGACCGCGCGCCTTCTCGCGGTCGATCACCGTGAGCTTCGTCTCGGGCTTCGCTTCCGCGATGAACTCGTCGACCCCGCTCTCCTTCGCGATCGCGGCCGCGGTGAGTCGGTTGTCCCCCGTGCACATGACCGTGTGGATCCCCATGGTCCGCAGCTCGCGGATCCGGTCGCGGATCCCCGGCTTCACGACGTCCTTGAGGAAGCAGAGCCCGATGGCCCGGTGGTTCGCCGCGATCACGAGCGGCGTCATTCCCTCGGACGACGCCGCGTTGGCCGACTTCTCGAGCTCGGGGCCGAGCGGCGCCCCGTACTGCTGCATCGCCTGGATCGACCCCTTGAAGTACTCGGAGCCGTCGCGGAGCGCGATCCCGCTCATCCGGCGCTCCGGCGTGAACGGCATCACCTTGAACGTTCCGAGCTCGAGCTTGCGAACGGGCACGTTCCGGCGCGCGGCGAGCCGGACGATCGAGCGCCCCTCGGGCGTGTCGTCGAGGCTGGAGGCGAGCATCGCGCTCTCGATCACGGTCTCCATCGGGACGTCCGGGGCCGCCACGAACTGGACCGCGAGCCGGTTCCCGACGGTGATCGTGCCGGTCTTGTCGAGGATCAGCGTGTCCAGGTCGCCGGCCGCCTCGATCGCCTTCCCGGACTTCGCGATCACGTTCGAGCGGGCGACCCGGTTGATCCCCGAGATCCCGATCGCCGGAAGGAGCGCGCCGATGGTGGTCGGCATGAGGCAGACGAACAGCGCGATGATCGTGGCCACGTCGACCGAGACGATGTTGGTGAAGTCGGCCAGGTAGAGGAACGTGAGGACGACGATGAACAGCGAGATCGTGAGGGCGGCGAGGAAGACCCCGAGCGCGAGCTCGTTGGGCGTCGGCTCGCGACCCTGCCCCTCCACGAGCCGGATGAGCCGGTCGAGGAACGACTCGCCCCGGACGGCGCTCACGCGGACGACGACCTTCCCCTGGAGGACGATCGTGCCGCCGAGCACGCTCGTCTTGTCGCCGCCGCTCTCGCGCGTCACGGCAGCCGACTCGCCGGTCATCATCGACTCGTCGATGAGGGCCGCTCCGAAGATCACGTCCCCATCGATCGGGACGGGTTCCCCGGCCTGGAGCTCGATCGTGTCCCCGACGCGCAGGCCGTCGGCCGGCACCCAGCGCCGCGTTCCGTCCGGCATCACCTGGCGCGCGCGGAGCCCGCTGCGGATCTCCCGGAGGCTGTCGGCCTGGGCGCGCCCCTGCGCCTCGGCGATCGACTCCGAGATGTGGGCGAACCAGAGCGTGAGGAAGAGGATGATCGTGACGTCGAGGTAGTAGCCGGCGTTGTAGAACCGGGCGACGTCGGGGAACGCCCGGGGGTACACCGTGAGGACGACGAGGAACAGGAAGAGGACGTAGACGGTGAACATCACCGGGTGCTTCACCTCCCGGCGCGGGTCGAACGCCCGGAACGAGTCGGCCAGCACCCGGCGGGCCGACGTGTGCGGCGTCCGGCGGACGGAGACCTTGGCCCCGGGCTCGGGCACGAACTCCGCCGCCACGCTAGACCCCCACGATCTGGGCGAGCGGGCCCATGGCGAGGACGGGCAGGAAGAACAGGGCCGAGATGATGATCAGGATGATCGTGAGGTAGATCGTGAACGTGGCGCTGGCGGTGCG
>JASHSX010000149.1 GCA_030040865.1 Thermoplasmata archaeon
GTCGAGGTCGTCATGGCGACCGGCGACCAGGAGGTCGCGGCGCAGCGCGTCGCGCACGAGGCCGGGATCCGGGAGTTCCACGCCGGCCTCACACCGGCGGGGAAGCTCGAGCTGCTCGAGCAGCTCCGGGCGTCCGGGAAGCACGTCGCCTTCGTCGGCGACGGGATCAACGACGCCCCCGCGCTCGCGGCCGCCGACCTGGGCCTCGCGATCGGCTCGGGGACGGACGTCGCGCGCGAGTCGGGCGGCGTGGTGCTGTTGCGGTCGGGCTTCGGCGACGTCGCCCTCGCGCTCCGCCTCGGCCGCCGGACCGTCCGCAAGGTCCGGGGCAACCTCCTCTGGGCGCTGGGCTACAACGCGGTCCTCCTCCCGATCGCGATGGGCGCCCTGGTGCCGATCTTCGGCCTCGGCGTCTTTACTGTCCTTCCCGTCACCGGCGCCCTCGCGATGGGACTCTCGTCCACGTCGGTCGTCGCGAACTCGCTCTCGCTACGGTGGGTCGCGCTCGGCTAGTCCGGTCTTCCGGCCCCCGGCGGTGACTCTATCCGCTCCGGGCCCTCCCCACCGCCGCGCGGCGGGTGCTCCGGGCTCCGCCCCGCGGTAGGTCCGATGGCGATGCTCCGGATCCGGCCGGGATCGAAGGTCCGCCTGGCCCGGTGCGATCCCGGTGACACGTCGGCGTTCGGGGGGTCGAAAGCCCGGGCGATCGTCGCCACGCGGCGGCAGGTCGACCGGCTCGATCGGCTGCAGGAGATGCTCTACGCGTGCCGTTCGTCGTCCCTCCTGATCGTCCTTCAGGGACTCGACACGGCGGGCAAGGATGGGACGATCCGGCGGGTCTTCGAGGGGGTGGATCCGCAGGGGGTCCGGGTCGCCTCGTTTCAGGTCCCGACCCCCGTCGAGAAGGCCCATGACTTCCTCTGGCGGGTCCACCCCCACGCGCCGGCGAAGGGCGAGATCGTGATCTTCAACCGGAGCCACTATGAGGACGTCCTCGTGGCCCGGGTCGACAAGCTGGTACCGAAACGGGTCTGGAGGGCCCGGTTCCGGGCCATCAACGAGTTCGAGCGGATGCTCACGCGAGAAGGTACGACGGTCGTCAAGTTCTTCCTCCACATCAGCGAGTCGGAGCAGCGCCGTCGCCTCGCGGCCCGGCTCGCCGACCCCACGAAGCACTGGAAGTTCAGCCTCGGCGACGCGGAGGAGCAGCCCCGCTACCCGCTCTACACCCGCGCGATCGAGGACGTACTCACGACCACGAGCACCGAGTGGGCCCCGTGGTACCTCGTCCCGGCCGACAAGAAGTGGTTCCGCGACTGGGCGGTCTCGAAGGTCCTGGTCGACTCCCTCGAGAGCCTCCGGCTCGAGTGGCCGCCGCTCCCGAAGGGATTCCGTTCGATCCGATTCGCGCCATGACCGGCGGGAGCGACCGGCGCCGCGGCGCCCGAGCTCCCGCCGGACCGGGCGGTCGTCCGCGATGAGCCGACCCGCCCTCGGGGCCGGCCGCGGCCCGTTCCGCTGGACCGCCTACACCCTCGGCGTCACTGCCTTCGGAGCCGGTGTGCCGACGCCGCTCTACGCGGTCTACGAGTCCGAGTACCACTTCTCGTCGGCGGTCCTCGCGGGCATCTTCGCGGCGTACACGATCGGCGTCCTCGGGACGACGTTCCTCGTGGCGCCGCTCTCCGACGTGATCGGCCGCAAGCCGGTCCTCCACGTCGGGATGGCGCTCACCGTGGCGAGCGGGCTCGCCTTCCTGTTCGCCTCGGGGGTGGCGACGCTCGCGCTGGCCCGCGTCGTCTCGGGACTCGCGGTCGGCGCCACGACCAGCACGGCGACCGCGGCGATGACGGGGCTCGAGCCCCGCGGCGACCAGCACCACGTGGCCCGCGTCTCGGTCGCCGCGAACTTCGGCGGGGTCGCCTCGGGGATCCTCCTCTCCGGCCTCCTGCTCGAGTACGCGCCGCGCCCCACGGTCCTCGTCTACCTCGTGCTCATCGCCGCGAGCGCGGTCGGTTTCCTCGCCGTCTCGCGGACCCCCGAGACCGTCGCCGATCGACTCGCCGCGCCGCACGTGCCGAGGCTCTCGGTGCCGGCGAGCTGTCGCCGGCCGTTCTGGGTGGCGGCGGGGGCGCTCGCCGCGTGCTACTCGATCTACGGGTTCTTCGGTTCGCTCGCCCCGACGTTCCTGCGGGTCGACCTCGGCGTGGGGAACGCGGCCGCCGCGGCGGCGGCCGTCGCGGTGATGTTCGGCACGGCGTCGCTCATCCAGCTCGGGCTCGGGCAGGTCCGGGACCGTCGCGCCCTGTTGTTCGGTCTCCCGCTCATCGGGGCGGCGACCGTCGCGATCCTGGCGGCGATCCTCGCAGCGTCCCTGCCGCTCCTCCTGCTCGGAGCGCTGGTCCTGGGGGCGGGCGTGGGGTTCGCGTACATGGGCAGCGTCACCCTCATCGATCGGACCGCGCCGGCGGCTCTCCGGGGGGAGGTCCTCGCCGCCTTCTTCGTGGTCGGCTACCTGGCGCTTGCCGTGCCGACGATCGGCATCGGCGTCGCGGCCGACGCGGTGGGCCTCTCGGCGGCCGCGGTCGGATTCGGCCTCGGCCTCGCCGTGTGGGTCGCGGGCCTCTACCTGCTCACCCGCCGGACGCCCACCCCCGCGGGCGGAGAGGGCCGCCCCCGGAGCGCCGCCTAAGGCGTCCTCGGGTCCCGGCCGGTCGCTCGGACCGTGGTCCCACTACAGGAGCAGCTCGTAGTGCAGGAAGGCGGTGTCCCGGGCCCACCCTTCGGCCTCGTAGAGGCGCTGCGCGGGGTTGTCGACGGCCGTCTCGAGGACCAGGCCCTCGGCGCCGGTCTCGCGCGCGAACTCCTTGGCACGGCGCAGAAGTCCGGCCCCGACGCCCGACCGACGGGCTGCGGGCACGACGAACAGGTCGTTCAGGATCCAGAGCGGGCGCATCGCGACGGAGGAGAACGTCGGGTACAGCTGGGTGAACCCGACCGTCGCACCGCCCCGCTCGGCGAGGAAGATCACCGACTCGTCGCGGGCGAGTCGCTCGGTCAGGAACCGTCGTTCCGCTTCGGGATCGGGCGCCCCGCGGTAGAAGGCGCGATAGCCCGCGTAGAGGGGCTGGAGCCGGTCCACGTCGGAGGAGGTCGCGCGCCGGATCGATACCGTGTCGGACATCGCCCGGCCGGGGAAGGGAGGGCGGAGGTTGAGCCTTGCCGGGGGCCGCCCGTCGGCGGGCGGACGGGAGGTCAAGGGCTAAGCCGCGTGGTCCCTCCTCGGGGCCGATGACTCCGTCGGCCGGCGGCCGGGTCCGTCAGCTGAACCGCAAGCCCGAGGTGCCGGGCCAGCGCGGGCTCCCCAAGGTCCCGGTCCCCGAGGCGCGCGTGACCGTGCGCGGCGTGGAGGGGGACTTCAACCGGTACCGGCACGAGGAGAAGGCCGACGAGCCCGCGATGGCCTTGCTCCTCATGCCGATCGAGACGATCGAGCAGTTCGGCCGGGAGGGGTGGCCGGTGCGCCCCGGCGACCTAGGCGAGAACATCACCACCGAAGGGGTCCCGTACGGCGACTTCGCTCCCGGCCGTCGGTTCTGGATCGGCGCGGTGCGGGTCGAGATCACGAAGCCCTGCACGCCGTGCGACAACCTCTACCAGCTCCCGTACCTGGGGCGCGAGCGCGGTCCGCAGTTCGTCCGCGCCTCGCTCGGGCGCCGCGGCTGGTACGCGCGCGTCCTCGCGGAGGGGACGGTGCGCACCGGCGACCCGATCCACGCCGAGCCGGCGGAGTAGGACCGGTCGGCGGTACCGTGACCCCTTCGGCCGCACCGTCCGCACCGCCGAGCCCGAGCGTCCGGATCCGCTCCCTCGACATCGTCCTCCTCATCGTGCTCGCGATCGCCTGGGGCTCGGCCTACATCTTCATCCGGGAGGGGATCGTCTACGGGGCCTCGCCGATCCTGTTCGCGGCGGTCCGCTACGCGCTGTCGGCCGCCGCGTTCGCGGGCCTCGCGGCGGGCCGCCGCGAGGCGTGGCCGCGCCGCGGCGCGGCGGCCGCATCCGCGGCGATCGGCGGGACGCTCGTCATCGGCGCGTACGGGGGGTTCCTGTACTGGGGAGAGCAGTACACGACCGGCGGCTACGCGTCCGTCCTCTCCTGCACCGCGCCGATCCTGACCGTCGCCTTTGCCTATACGCTGCTGCCGTCGGAGCGCCTCGGCCCCCGCTCGCTCATCGGGCTCGCCCTCGGGTTCGCGGGGACGATCGTCCTCGTCGTCCCCGAGCTCGCCGGCGGTCCGATCGGGACGTGGGAGGGACCTCCGTTCCTGATCGCAGCGTTCGTCTGCGCGACGTCGGGTACCGTGCTGCTGCGCCGGTACGGCGGCGGACCCCAGGGGCAATGGCAGATCGGCGTTCAGTTCGCGGTCGCGGCCCTGCTCCTCGGCGCGGTATCGCTGGTCGTCCCCGGCCGCCCGGCGCTCCCGACGACGTGGGCCGTCCTCGGTTCGCTGGTGGCGCTCGTCGCGCTCTCCTCGGTCGGGGGGTACCTGGCGTACTACACGTTGCACCACCGGGTGGGACCCGTCCGGGCCAACACCGTCGCCTACCTGCTGCCGCTCGTGGGCATCGCGCTCGGTTCCGGTTTCTTCGCGGAGCCGATCACCGGCTTCGAGATCGTCGGGTTCCTGATCGTCCTCGCGGGGGTGACGCTGATCCTCTACGAGTCGAGCCGGCGCCCGCCGGCGGAGACGCGCTGACGCGCGCTCTCGGGGATCGGACCGCCTACGCGGGAGGCGATGTTCCCCGCCGTCGGCGGGCCCAGACCACGAGCCCGATCGCGACCACGGCTCCCGCGCCGATCCCGGCGAGGAGCTCGTAGCCCTCGTCGCCCGGCAGTCCAAGGAACGACGCGGTGGGCGATCGGACCGTGAACGAGACCGGTCCGGCCGTTGCGTTCGCCCCGGTCGCGTCGCTCACGGTGACGCTCACGGAGTAGGCGCCCGCCTCCGCCGGGGTGCAGTCGATCGAGGAGGCGTTCGCCGCGACGCAGCCGACCGGGAGCCCGGACCAGGCAAACGCGTCTCCTCCCGCGCCTCCGCTCACCGCCACGGAGAGCGTCACCGCGCCGCCGCGGCTGACGGACGACGGGCTCACCGAGAGCGGACCGGCCGCGAGCGCGGGGTGCACCACGAAGGAGAGCGTCGCGGTCGCCGAGACGCCCGAGGAGTCGGTGACGACGAGCGTGAGGTTCACCGACCCCGCCGCGGTGGGAAGGCACGCGATCGACGAGGCGTTCCCCGAAACGCACCCCTCCGGCAGGACCGTCCAGCGGTACGCGTATCCCCCCGATCCCCCGGTGACGTCGACCGCCGAGAAATCGACCGCCCCTCCGACGTCCGTCGTCGGTCGGGAAGATCGGAGCGATCCGATCGAGGGGTCCGGGAGGACGTGGTAGACCGCCTCGGCGCTCGCGTTCCCTCCGTCCGTGTCGACCACGATCAGCGCCACCGTGGCGTCGGCGATCGCGACTCCGGTCGCGCAGCTGACGGACGACGCGTTGACGGAAGCGCAGCCGGCGGGAAGGCCGCTCCATGAGAATCGGTACTCGCCCGTACCGCCGGCGACCCCGGTGGCGGAGAACTCGATCGACCGGCCCGAGTCCACGGAGTCCGGGCTCGCGGTCACGCCCCCGAGGACCGGTCCCCCCACGACCCGGAGCGGCGCCGGGGCGCTCGTGGCCGCGCCCCCGTTCGCGTCCGTCACCCGGACCGTGATCGAGTAGTTCCCGGACGCGTTCGGTGTGCAGGAGATCTCGGCGGACGACGCCGAGGCGCAGCCCGCGGGGAGGCCGGTCCAGACGAACGAGTACCCTCCGGATCCTCCCGAGGCGTCGGTCGTGAGGACGACCGGTCGATCGACGTCGATCGTACCCGACGGGGCCGTGGCCGGGGTCGTGACGCTCGGTCCGGCCGCCACGTCGAACGAAAGCGTCGAGCTCGTGGCCGCGCGGTGGTTCGCGTCGGTGACGGTCACGTCGATCGAGAAGGTGCCGACGCTCGTGAGGGGACATCGGGGCGTCGACGAGGCCGTGCCGGAGCATCCGGCCGGGAGCCCGGTCCACGCATAGGCGTACGGGCTCCGTCCCCCGGAGGCGGACTCGGAAAACTCCACCGACCCGCCCGTCTCGCCGGAGGCCGGGGTTGCGGTCGGCTTGGCGGCCGCCGGATCGGGGTCGACCGTGAACGAGGCGTTCACGCTCGTCGACGATCGCCCGATCGAGTCCGTGATCGTGACGTTGATCGTGTACGTGCCCGGGGCGGTCGGGGAACAGCTCACCGAGGTCGTCATCGAGGCCGTGCATCCGAGTCCGGTCCCGGACGTCTGCCACGCGAACGTGTCGCCGCCGGAACCCGAGGATTCGACGGTGGTCGAGAACGAGATCGTCTGGCCCACGTCCGCGCCGGCGACGGACGGCGCGGGGACGGAGACGAACGGCGGGCACCCCGTCGTGGTCGATACGCGGAGCGTCGTACCGGCGGTCACGCCGCACACTCCGAGGTACGCCGGACCACCGGTCGCGTTGACCCAGAGAGGATACGCACCGGGCACGAGCGTCAGGTTGGCGGCCGCGTTCGCGAAGTCGAACGAGTCTCCGGGGGTCGCGATCGTGCCGTTCCCATCGCCGGGCGCGGCGACGTCGAGCTCGCCGACCGTGTCCGCGGCGTACGCCAGCCCCGGGGCCGCATCGCGGACGGTCCCGTTGAGCTGCACGGTGTCGGGGATCCCGCCCGCATCGTGTCCGAAGACCGACTGGACGTCGCTCACGGCCTCCGCCGTGTCGCTGCCGAAGTTCCAGACGGAGGGCGGCGCCTCGAAGTTGTGGCCGTTCCAGTAGTAGAGGTGCGAGGCGGTGTGCGTGATCGGATCCGCGGTCGTCGCGGAGCCGCCGCCAGGACCGCCGAGGGTGAGCTCGGCGTCGTAGAAGAGCCCGAGCGGGTTGTAGGTGTAGCCGTCGACCACGAACCCGGGGTCGGCGGTGATCCCGCTCGCCCAGGGGAAGACGACGTTGTCGTACGTGACGTAGTTGCGGGAGACCCCGTCCCAGTACTCGAAGGCGACCGCGGGCAGCCCCCCGGCGAGGTACGATCGCACCAGGAGACCGAAGTCGCCGGGGTTGGGCATCGTCAGCGAGGCGCCGGGCAGGCTCGGGTCGGGGCTGACGGCGTAGTACCCCTCGCACCCGCTGTACGGATACACGGTGCCGTTGCCGCTGACGCCGGTGTCGTCGAGGCAGCTCGCCGACGTGGTGAAGTTCCAGATGTTGTTCTCGAAGCCGAGCGAGTTGTCGGCCGAGTCCATGAACGCCACGTCCTGGATCCAGTAGGCGTAGGTGACCCCGTCCTGGACGAACTGGAGGACGACGTTGAGCTGGTCGGTGAAGCTCGTCCCCTGGCTCCCGGAGAACGAGAGGTGGGTCCAGGAGAAGTTGCCGAGGAATTCCGTCGTGTTGTAGGTGTACGGCGTGCCGTCGGCGCCGATGCCGAAGTCCCCGATCCCCATCGGGGCGGGCTCGGACGAGTAGCCCCCGGTCGGGTCGACCGAGTCCGCGGACGATCGGGCCAGGAGCCGTACGTGGATCGGCGGTATCGGGACGGGGGCCGGGGCATGCACCGACGGGGCGGTGGCCGACGAGGACGACGGGACGGGGACCGGTAGGACCAGGAACGCCCCGGCGACCAGGGCGAGCCCGATCGCCAGGGCGACCCCGACGCGCCCGTCGATCGGGCTCGTACGCCGCCGCATCGAGGACCTCCCGGATTCAGGCGGGGCGCGGGTCCTTAGAGGTTGCGGCGCCCCGGGACGCCCCGCCCGGTCCGCGGTGCGCGCTACGCGGAGAGGAGCGTCTCGAGGAGTCCGATCGGCGGGCAGCCGAATCCGAGCAGCGTGTCGTGGAAGCGCGTGAGGTTGCCGCCGAACCGGCTCGCGAGCAAGCGACCGCGCGCGTCGAGGATCGACAACTTCCCGAGGGTGTAGCAGAAGTATTCCGGGTTGAACGTCCCCCGGATCGCCTCGCGTTCCGCGGGCAGCCGCTCGAAGTGCGCCTCGGTCTGGAACAGCTGCGTCGCCGCCTCGAGCGTCATCCCGGCGGTGTGGAGCCCGATCGCCGCCAGGAGCCGGCAGTCTCGGAGCAGCGCGTCGTGGACCTGCGCGCCCTCGGCGAAGCCGTTCTCGCGCCCGAGACCGTGCTCGATCGCGAGCTGTTCGGTGTAGTGGGCCCAGCCCTCGACGAACGACGGGGAGAGGTAGACCTTCCGCGCGAGCGAGCCCGAGTCGCTTCGGAAGTGCAGGAACTGGAGATAGTGACCGGGGTACACCTCATGGACGGTCACGTTGCGCAGCATCGCGAAATTGAACGACCGGAGCCACTCCTCCTGCTGCACCGGGGTCCACGCGGCGTCGACCGGCGTGACGTAGTAGATCCCGAGCGGGGGGCCGGTATCGAACGGCCCCGGCGGGTTCATGCTCGCCGTGGAGAGCGCCCGGCCCCAGGCAGGGGTCTCCTCGACCCGGCAGTCCACCTCAGCGGGGACCGTGACCAGCCGCTGGTCGACGACGAACGCCCGGGTCTCCTCGACGAACCGACGGGCCGTCGCCAGCACCTCGGCGGCGGGCGGATGGTCCGCGTTCATTCGCGCGAGGAAGTCGGGGATCGAGAGGTGGCTCGCCCGGGCGAGCTCCGCGAGCCGTGCCTGATTCCGTGCGAGGTCCGCAAGCCCCGCGCGTCGGATCTCGTCGAACGGCGCCTCGACGCCTTCGCGGACGAACAGGAGCTTCTGGAAGCGGGCCGCTCCCAGCGCGAATTCCGGGGTCGCCCGGGGGAGCCGTTCCGCCCGGAGCCACTCGAGGAACTCCCGAACGGCGGCCTCGGCGTCGGCCCGGGCGCGGGCGAGCTCGGCGGCCCGTCCGGCGGCGGCCGCGAGCGGCTCGGCCTCGGCGAAGTGGGCCGGCAAGCCTCCCCCGATCGACAGGGCGAGGTCGACGAACGGCTTCGGCAGGACCCGCTCGAGCCGGTCCCGCCCGACCTTGAGGACCTTCGGGACGCCTTCGAGGACCCGGACGACCGCGGTGAACCGGGCCTCGGGGGGAGCGTACTCCCGGGCCAGGTACGACGTGAGCGAGAAGCCGCCCAGGTACGTCATCGGGTTCCGCTCGAGTTCCCGGGACTCGTGGAGATCGAAGAGCGGCCCCTCGAGCACCAGCCGAAGGAGGAGAACGTCGATGCGTCGGTCTCCCGTGAGCGTCCCGGTGTCGACCCCGCCGAGCCGACCCAACAGCGACCGCGCGCCGGCCGTCCACCGATCGGTCGCCTCTCGGGCGAGGTCGGGAACGACCCCGTCGTACTGGTGCAGACCGAGCCCGACCGCGTAGGCCGGTTGCAGCACGAAGAGGTGGTCGACGATCTCGCGTTCGACCGCGTCGAGCTCGGGTGCCGGCGCCACGGACTCCGTCATGCGCGTAGCCCGTGAGCGGGTGGGGTTCAAAAGCTCCCGGTTTCGGCGCGGCGCTCTCGCCGCGGCTCACTCGATCCAGGTCATCCGGCAGGTCGGGCAGCTGCCCCGGCTGAGCGGCGTGCCGCACACGAAGCAGAGCGCGTAGACCCCTCGGACGGGGTCGGCCCCGCTCGCGTCGGGCCCGGCCTCGGGCAGCGGAGGTGGGCGGGAGGCCACGGGACGGGAGACCACCGGGGGCGACGGCGCGGCAAGGGCGGCGGAGGGCTCGGCCGGTGGCGTGGCCGGGGCGCGGGCCTTTGCCGTGGTGCCGGGCCCGGTCGGCCGGACCGCGGGAGCGGTTTCCGCCTCCCGGGCGGCGAGCGCCGGTGTCGAGGGGGTCTCGTCCTCCGGTTCGGTGGGTTCGTCCGCTTCGTCCGGCTCCTGGGACGGCGCGGACTTCTTCTCCGCCTCGTCCGGGTCCCGCCGCAGTCGCCGGAAGAACGACATCGGGGTCACCAGCCGGTCCCTCGCTATAGGGATGACCCACGGACTCCCGGCGCAGGCTTTTCTGGCGTCGCTCGCTCCCCGGGCATGCCTCCTTCGGTCGGAGAGCGACTCCGCGCGGCGGGGATCCGGCTCCCACCGCCCCCGCGACCCGCCGGAACCTACTCTCCCGTGGTCCTCTCGGGTGGCCTCGCCTACGTCTCCGGCCAGATCGTGACCGAGGGGGGGGCGGTCGTCCGCCCCGGCCTCGTCGATCGGGATGTACCGGCCGATGCGGCCCGCGACCTCGCTCGGCGCGCGACCCTCCAGGCCCTGAGCGCGCTCGAGGCCGGGCTCGGCTCGCTCGATCGGGTCCGGCGCGTCGTACGGGTGGTCGTCTACGTCGCCTCGTCGCCGGGATTCGACCGCCAGCACGAGGTCGCGAACGGGGCGACCGAGCTCCTGGTGCAGCTGTTCGGGGAGGAAGGTCGCCCCGCGCGGGCCGCCGTCGGGGTCGCGGGCCTCCCCCTCCACGCCCCGGTCGAGGTCGAGTGCCTCGTCGCCACGGAGTAGGGAAGCGCGTGGAAGCGTCGTCCTGGACCGGGGTGTACCGGGAGGGCCGGGCGCTGTTCACCGCGAACGCGAACCCGGGGGTCAAGGTCTACGGCGAGGCCCTCCGCTCGGTCCAGGGGACCGAGTACCGCGAGTGGGACCCGTTCCGATCGAAGCTCGCGGCCTACCTGCTGCGGGGCGCGCCACCGGATCTCTTTCGGGGCGTTCGCCGGGCGCTGTACCTCGGCGCGTCCCACGGAACGACCCTGAGTCACCTTTCCGACGCGTGGCCCGGGGCGTCGATCGTGGCGATCGAGAAGAGCCCGGCATCGTTCGCCCCGCTGCTCGCCCTCGCCCGGCGCCGCGCGAACCTTCTCCCGATCCTCGCCGACGCGCAGCTCCCCGAGCGGTACGCCGCGGACGTCGGTGAGGCGGATTTCCTCTACCAGGACGTGGCCCAGCGGAACCAGACGGCGATCTTCGCCGAGAACGCGGCGACGTGCCTCGCGCGCGGCGGCGCGGGGGTCCTCATGCTCAAGGTTCGCTCCGTGACCCAGCGCCGCCCGGCGGCCGCGATCGTCCGGGACGCGCGGGCCGAGCTGGGACGCGCCGGGCTCTCGGTGGCGCACGAGGCCGGACTCGCTCCGTTCTCGCGAGAGCACGTCGCGTTCGCCGTGCGGCGATAGGCACCCTCATCCTTCACCGTTCGCGCGTCCCGCCGCGCGAAAGTAACGGCTCCGGATCGAACCCGCGGGGTGGCATCGTGTGCGCGGGCGGAGCGGGCCGGGGCCTCTTCGGCGTATGTCTCGCTGTCGTGCTCGCCCTGCTCTGCGCCGGCCTCGTCCCCGCCGATGCCGGCGCTTCGGCGAACTCCGGAGCCCGGTCGTCGGCCCGGAGCGACGCGACGGAGCCCCAGCCGCGGCTCGTCGCCGTTCCGGCGTACGCGGAGGTCGCGGACGGCACCGTGGCCGACCTCTCCGCACAGTGGGCCGAGTCGCCCCCGAGCTGCCGGCTGGTACCGGCCTGGTATGCCTGGTCGTGGAGCGGTCCGGACTCCGGAGGAATCCTGAACGCGACCTTCGGCCCCGGGGTGACCTTCACCGCCGGTCGCGATGTCTCCGGGGTGGTGACGGTCCGGGTCGATTCCGTCGTCGAACAGGTGTGCCCCTCCGGCGAGTCGACCGCCTTCGGCACCGCCGTCGTGCAACTTTCGATCGAGCTGCCGCTCGCGATCGAGCAGTTCCGCGCCAGCGAGGCGCTCCTTCCTGTCGGCGGGACGGCCGCTGTCTCGGGGGTCGTCGCCGGCGGCCAGCCCCCGTACTCGGTGAACCTCAGCTGGGGCGACGGGTCGCTGGACCGGGTTCCTGTAGCGCCCAACGGGTCGTTCGCGGCCTCTCACCCCTACCCGAACGGGACGTTCTGGCCCACGGCCGAGGTCGCGGACGCGGCGGGGACCCGCAGCGTCGCGGCCGCTCCGAACTCGATCCGGGTGGGAGACGGTCCGATGCTCGCCCTGACCTCGGCCTCGCCCATCGCCGAGGTCGGCGTGCCCTTCCCCGTGCGGTTGTCGTCCGAAGGGATCCCGCCGGGCAGCACCGCGCTCGTGAACTGTGGCACGGGAGCGATCGACCTCGTCGCGCTCTCCGACCCTCAGTTCGTGTGCCAGTACGCGGTTCCCGGGCCCGAGACGATCTCGGTCGGGACGCTCTTCGGATCGACGCTCCCGCTCGCCGCGACGGAGAACGTCACGGTCGTGCCGTATCTTTCGGTCGGCGGCGCCCTCCCCTCCCTCGCTGGCGAGGTCAACCGTACGTCGGCGTTCGCCGTCGAGCTCTCCGGCGGGATCCCCCCGTTCCGGCTCCGCGTCGGACCCCAGATACCGGGCATCGCCGCGAACGAGACCGTCTGGCAGGACGGGACCGTCGCGATCGGTCTCAACGTCTCCTCGAGCGGTTCGGTGCCGATCCTCGTGTCCGTCTCGGACGGAGCGGGAGCCACGGCCCCGCCCGTGGCCGTCGATTTCGCGGTCGCGCCTTCGCTGAACGCTTCGTTCTACGCGACGTCCGACGTCGGGGCGAACGGGACATCGGTCGCCCTGAGCGGGGTCGTGACCGGCGGGGTCGCGCCCGTGGTCTGGGCCGTGGTCCCCGGGGCCCCCGCCGAGGCGCCCCCGCCCGGGGGCGGTTTTGTGGTCGCCGGTGGATTCGGCTGGTCGGCGACCTTCGCCGAGGAAGGTTCGCTCTCGATCCGGGCGACCGCGGTCGATGCCGCCGGGGCGGTCGTGTCGGAGATCCTCCCCGTCGCGCTCGTGTCGCCGCTGTCGATCGAAGCGTCTGTCAACGCCACACGTTCCGCCCCGAACTCGACGCTCTGGAACGTGACGCTCGACGTTCGCTCGGCCGGAGGGATCCCGCCGGTGGAGGTCGAGCTGTCGATCAACGGGACCGTGGTGGCAAACGTCTCCCTTTCGGTCGACGGTCCGGCGGTCGAGAACCTGTCGTACGACGGCAGCGGTCTCGAGCGATGGACCCTGGTCGCGGTGGACTCGATGGGCGTGTTCCGGACGGTCGGGGGGGAGCTCGAGCTCCCCAGGGCCGGCCCGGTCGCGACTCCGGTTCCGACGCCGCCGGCTCCGGTCGTGAGGCCCTCCTCGGGGACGTCCGGTGGAAGTGAGGAGCTCGCAGCGGCGGGGGGCGCCGCCCTGGTCCTCGCGGCCGTCGCCGTCCTTTTCGGGATACGTCGAGCGCACCGCCGCCGATCCCCGCCGCCGCCCCCGCCGGACCCCGTGGCG
>JASHSX010000150.1 GCA_030040865.1 Thermoplasmata archaeon
CGCCTCGCCGCTGAACCCACCGAAGACGACCGAATGGATCACGCCCAGCCGGGCGCACGCCAGCATGGTGATCGGGAGCTCGGGCACCATCGGCATGTGGATCGTGACCCGGTCGCCGGTCTTGAGCCCCGCGAAGTCGCGGAGCAGGGCCGCCATCTCGTTGACCCGCTCGTACAGCTCCTGGAACGTCAGCACGACCGTGGGGTCGTCCTCGAGCTCCGGGACCCAGACGATCGCCGCCTTGTTGCCGTACTTCGCCAGGTGCCGGTCGACGCAGTTGTAGCTCACGTTGAGCCGGCCGCCGACGAACCACTTCCAGAACGGCGCCTTGCTCGTGTCGAGCGTGGTCGTCCAGTACTTGTCCCACGAGAGGAGGTCCGCGTACTCGCGGAAGCACTCGGGGAAGTTCTTCTCGGAGAACCGCTCGGTCACCCCGGGATCCGAGAGGTTCGCCTGGCCGACGAACCGCGGCGACGGGAGGAATTTCTCCTCCTCTTTCCAGTGGACCGCGATCTCCGCCTCGGTGAGGCGCATGTCGTCTTCCTTCCCGGCGGCTTCGCTGCGAGCTTCTGCCATGCCGTTGACGCTCCCGCCGGGTCGAGGGAATTCTCGCATATACGAGTCACGGTGCCGCACGGTACGCCCTCGCACGCGGACAAAGCGGTCCGGCGGGAGGCCGGATGCGCGGGCACGTGCCGCCGGGCGACGCCGCCCTCGGCGATGGTTGCGCTGTCGGCGGCCGACCCTTCCCGCCGTCGAACCCTTAAAGGGAGGTCCCGACTACCCTACTCCCTCGGAGCCTCATGACCGGTAGCGGTCCCACGGCCGTTCGGCCCGAGAAGACCGTCCACCTGAGGATCGACCCGAATGACGAAAGCACCACCCTCGAAGACGTCCTCTCGCGGATCGCCGAGCTCCAAAGAAAGCACCCGGACCGGGAGGTCTTCTTCGACGGCGACGAGTACGCGATCTGCTCCCGCCCCAAGCGCGCGCCCAAAGCCGCCGTCCACTGAGCCCGCGTCGCTCGGCAACCCGCTGTTCGTCCTGAACCTCAAGGTCTATCCCGGCGTTCTCGGCGCCGACGCCGAGCGGATGGCGCGGCTCTTGGAGTCGCTCGGCGCCGCCTCGGGCGTGCCGGTGGCGATCGCGCCAGCCCTTCCGGACGTCTCGCGACTGGCCGCGACCGTCGGGATCCCGGTCCTCGGCCAGCATGTCGACCCGTTCGAGCCCGGCCCGCACACCGGGTTCGTGACCGCCGAGTCGCTCGCCGCCTCGGGCGCGCGCGGCAGCCTCGTCAACCACTCCGAGCACCCGCTCACCCGGCCCGAGATCGAGCAGGCGGTACGCCGGCTCGCTGCGCTCGGCCTCGCGGCCGTGGTCTGCGCGGGCGACGTCGAGCCGGCCCGCGTGCTCGCGGAACTCACCCCCCCGTACCTCGCGGTCGAGCCGCCCGAGCTGATCGGCGGTGACGTCTCGGTCTCAACCGCCCGGCCCGAAGTGATCTCCCGGACCGCCGACACCGTGCACACGGTCTCCCCGACGACCCAGGTGCTCTGCGGCGCCGGAGTCCACGGACGCTCGGACGTGGAACGGGCGCTCGAGCTGGGCAGCGAGGGGATCCTGGTCGCAAGCGCGGTCGCGCGCGCCAAGGACCCACGGTCCGTGATCGAGGACCTGCTCTCCGGATTCTAGCCGCCGGCCCCCTTCGGGGGCGAGGGACGGTTCGCGGACCCCCCGGCTTCAAGTGCCCGGCCCTGATGCGGCAGCCCCCGGCGTCTCCGGGCGGTGGTCGATGAGCGGCCCCTCGAAGCATCGTCACCCGCGGGCGGGAGGTCGCGTTCGGGGCCGTTCTACGAAGGGGCGGGCCAAGCCGCGCGTGCACCGAGATCGTAGGACGGCCCACCGGGCGCTTGCGGCGGACGAGGTCGAGGTCCGAACCGCGCTGCGGCCCCTGCCGCCGAACGCGGGCCCGGCGGCGCCGGCCCCGGGCCTCCACATCGTCATGGTCGGATGGGAGTTCCCGCCGAACCATTCGGGCGGCCTCGGCGTCCACTCCTACGAGATCGTTCGCGAGCTGAGCCGCCTCGGCCACCGGGTCACGTTCCTGACGCCGTTCTCCGGCCCGTTCACGCCGGTGGCGGGGGTGACGTTCCGATTCCCCGGGGAGCCCGAACTCGGACCGGACGCTCCGGAATTCCCTCC
Source organism: Thermoplasmata archaeon (assembly GCA_030040865.1). GTDB lineage: Archaea > Thermoplasmatota > Thermoplasmata > Lutacidiplasmatales > UBA184 > Lutacidiplasma. Next base: position 2,203 of record JASHSX010000150.1, read on the forward strand.
CGCCTACTGGAGCGGGAGCTCCCCCGACAGCCCGTTCGTGGGCGCGGTCGACGGGTACAACGGCTGGGTCGAACAGCTGAAGGGCGTCGAGGACGCCGACGTGGTCCATGTCCACGACTGGTTCGGAACGATCGGCGGCGCCGCCCTGGCGCGGCGCTTGCACCGGCCCCTGGTGATGACGGTGCATTCGACGGAGTACGATCGCTCGCTCGGCCACCCGTGGGAGCACATCCTTCGCCGGGAGGAGGCCGGGATCCGGGCCGCGACGCGCGTGATCGCGGTAAGCGGCCACCTTCGGCAGCAGCTGATCGACCGATACGGGGCGGACCCCGGCCGGGTTGTCGTGATCTACAACGCGGTCCGGCCGAGCGGCCGCCTCGAGCGGATCGACCCGGCGAAGCGGATCGTGCTGTACGTCGGGCGGCTCGCCGTGATGAAGGGCGTCGACAC
>JASHSX010000151.1 GCA_030040865.1 Thermoplasmata archaeon
TCGGCCGCGGCCACCGTACGCTCGGTGAGCCGGTTCCGCGACTGATGGACCGCGTTCGTCGAGCCGATCGGGGAGAACTCGTCGCATCCGGGGGCGGCCGTGACGGCGAGCGACCGACGAGTGCCGAGCCTCTGGAGGACCTCGACGGTCCGGTGGGCCGACGGACGGTCCGGGACCCCGACCACCTGGTAGGGGACCCGCGCCGGATTGGTGAGCGGACCGAGCCGGTTGAAGATCGTGCGCACGCCCAGCACGCGGCGAGCGTCCACCACCGCGCGGGTGGTCGGGTGGTAGAGCGGCGCATGCAGGAAGGCGAGCCGGAGGGCACGGTAGCTCCTCGCGGCGAGCTCGGGGTCGCGGGTGACAGGAAGTCCCAGGGCCTCCAAGAGGTCGCTCGAGCCGCACGGCCCACGGGCGCTCCGATTCCCGTGCTTCACCACCGGCACGCCGGCGGCGGCCACCAGGAACGCGCTCGCCGTCGAGACGTTGAACGTCGGGTGGAGCGATCCCCCGGTGCCGCACAGATCGATGGGAGCGTCGCCGGCCGGTATCGGGAACGGCCGTGCGCGCCGTCGCATCTCCCGGGCGAACGTCGCGAGCTCCTCGGCCGACTCGGAGCGGCCGGTCAGGGCCGCGAGCAGCGCCACCCGCTCGACCTCGGACGTCCGGGGCGCCAGCAGGGTGTCGAAGGTCGTCCGGGCATCGTGCGTCGAGAGGGTCCGCGGATCGTAGAGCCGCTCGAGCAGCGGAGCGATCACCGGCGCACCTCCCGGAGGAAGTTCGCCAGGATCCGGGGACCGGTCGCCGTGAGGTACGACTCCGGGTGGAACTGTACCGATTCGACCGGTCGACGAGCGTGGCGGAGCCCCATGACGATGCCGTCGGCGCCCCGGGCCGAGACGGTAAGGTCCCGGGGAAGGGAGCGGCCGTCCACCAGCAGCGAGTGGTACCGGGCGCCCAGGATCGGCGACGGGATACCGGCGAAGACGCCGCGCCCGTCGTGCCGTACGGTCGCGACCTCGCCGTGTACGGGCGTACGCGCCCGCACGACGCTCCCGCCGTAGTGCGCTCCGATGAGCTGATGTCCCAAGCAGACGCCGAAGAACGGCCGTTCCCGATCCCACCGGTCGAGCAGCTCCGAAGCGAGCCCTGTGATCCGTCGATCGCGAGGATGGCCCGGGCCCGGGGAGAACACGATCCCGTCGGGGTCCGCCCGGACCACGGCCTGGGCAGACTCCGTGCACCGGACGCACGTCACCTCCGCCCCCCGCGCGGAGAGCGACTGCTGGATGTTGTGGACGAACGAGTCCTCGTGATCGATCAGGACGATCCTCACGACCGGCCTCCGACGAGGGTCGCCTCGACGCGCGAGAGCTTCGTCAGGGTCTCGGAGAACTCGCGCGACGCGATCGAGCGGTACACGATCCCGGCGCCGGCGCCGGTGTACAGGCGACGTCCCGCCGCGAATCCCGAGCGGATAGCGAGCGCCCACTGGGCGCGCTGGCCCGGACGGACGAGACCGACCGCCCCGGCGTACGGCCCGCGCCACGTGCGCTCCTCGCGCCGGAGGAGCTCCGTGGCCCGGATCTTCGGAGCGCCGCTGACGGTCCCGGCCGGAAATGCCGCGGCGAGCGCATCCCAGGAGCGGGTCCGGGGCGGGAGACGGGCGTCGACCTCGCTCACCAGGTGCTCGAGCGCGGCGTAACGTTGCCGTCGTTCCGCGACCCGGAGCCGCACGGACCCCGACTCCGCGACCCGACCCAGGTCGTTCCGCGCGAGGTCGACGAGCATCCGATGCTCGGCCAGCTCCTTGCGGTCGGACGTGAGCGCGACCCGCCCCCGTCGGCCCTGGCCGACGGGGAGGGTCCCGGCGATCGGGTTGATCCGGGCGGACCGTCCGTCGATCTCGATGACCGACTCGGGGGTGGCGCCTACGAGCTCCCGGTCGCCGAACTTGAGGTAGTAGAGGAACGCGTACCGCTCGGCCCGGCGCAGTCGGCCGGCCCGCTCCAGGAGGTCGTTCGGCCGGGGCCAGGACCGTCGGTGCGCGAGCACCACCTGGAACGCCTCGCCCGCCGCGATCTCGCCGACCAGCCGCCGGACGCTCCGTTCGTAGCGCGGGCGCGGCAGCGAGTCGGCGAGGGGTACTCGGGGATCTGCAGGCTCGGGCGAACGGGGACGGACGGGGGGTACGGCGAACTGTCGCTCGTGCCCTCGCTCCACGAAGGCGAGCTCTCCGAGCGGGAAGGGGGAGCCCGAAGGGAAGCGGGCGAGCGCCGGTTCCACGAGCCCGACCGCGTCGAAGCCCAGGTAGCCGATGATCCTCCGGTCCCGGTTCCCCGCGAGGAATCGGTCGGCCTCCGAGGCCAGGCTCGCGTAGTCGGTCGCCGGCGTGACGGGACGCACCTCGGCGCGGCCGGCGTACCAGGAGGCTGAGGCGCGACCGGTCGGAGAGCGCGGCGCCGACTCGAAGTAGCCGGCGGTCTCGCTCGATGGCGCCACGGCGGCGAACTCGAGCCACGGGTCGGTCACGGCGTCCTCCCGTCGACGAGCGCGCGGTGGAGTTCGCGCAGGACGCCGACCCCCCGGGACTCCGGGACGGCGAGCGAGAGCGCCCGGGGAGTGGCGCTGAACCCCTCGGCCCTCGCGACCACGCCCGACGGGAGCCGATCGAGGTCGTCGAGGATCCCGTCGCCGATGGCGGTGACCAGCGCGACGCGGAACGGACCCTCGACCATCGCCGCAGCCTCGCGGGTCACCGGAGCGAGGGCCCGGAGGCCGGTGAGCACCTCCCGGGGCTCGAGCACGAGGCAGAGAAGGGCGGACGAGGTGTACAGCTGGACGAGATTGACGCGGGCGTCCGCGAGCCGGCGCGACACCTCGGCCACGATCCCGGGTCGCTGACGTCCTCCGGCCACCCGCAGGCGAACGAGGCGCAGCGGTCGGAGCAACGTCAAGGCACGGTTCCGGCGCTCCGGTCGGCCCGGCGAGATCGTCGTGACGACCCGGGGATCCTCGAGAGAGCGCACCCGAAGGACCACGCCGGTCGCCCGGGCCGGTTCGATCGTGAGCGGGTGGAGCACCCGCGCCCCGAACTGCGCCATCTCCTCCGCCTCCTCGTACGAGAGCTCCGCGATCGGCCGGGCCTCGGGTACCTCGCGCGGATCCGCCGAGAGCACGGCGACGTGGCGCTTCACCAGCTCGACGCGGGAAGCCCCGAGAAGGGCGCCGATGCCCGCGGCGGCATAGTCCGAACCCCCACGACCGAGCGTCGCGACCCGGCCCTCGAGGCTCCGGCCGAAGTATCCGGTGACGACCGGGATCTCGCCGCGCCGCAGGATCCGGCCCAGTCCCGTCCGTACCGGACCGCGCGAGCGCTCGAACAGGATGCAGGAGGCCCCGTACGAGTTGTCGGTGATCAGCCCCAAATGGTCCGCCTCCACCGGGCACGCGGGGAGTCCCTCGCCCCGAAGCACGTCCGCGAGCCAGTGGACGGCCAGCCGCTCACCCTGGCTCAGCAGGCGGTCCGAGAACGGTCCGTCGATCCGCGGCGTGCGCTCGAGCATCTCGAGGAGCCTCGCGAGCCGTTCGAGCTGACGGCGCCCTGCCGGAGGCAGGCGGGGGTGCCGCTGTCGGATCTCGGCGAGGGCCCGCCGGTGCCGCGCCGACGAGCGCGGATGGCGCAGCGCGTCCGCGAGCAGGTCGGTGACCCGTTCGCGCGCGCTCGCGACGACGACGACCGGCGCCCGCTCCATCCGAGCCGTCTTCAAGTCGGCGACCACCCGGGCCGGATCCTCGAGGGCGGCCCCCCCGAACTTGAGGACGATCGGGGCTCGGAGAGACCCCATGGCTCGGCCTACTCCCGCCGGTCCCGCAAGAGGCCGCGGGACCGGGCCAGTTCGGCGTTCAGCACGGAGCCGCCGGCCGCCCCGCGCACGGCGTTGTTCGAGAGGACGAAGAACCGAAGGTACGGGGGTTCCCATCGGATCCGGCCGACGACGGCGGCCATCCCCCGGGCGCGCGCGGGCGTGCCGGCCCATCGGTCCCGGATCGGCTGCGGGCGGTCGTGCTCCCGACGCACGAGGACCGGTACGTCGGGCGCGGTCGGCAGCCCGAGCTCTCGAAGGGGTCGGAACGACGCCCACGCGCCCTCGAGGGACCGTCGCGACGGTCGCCGTCGGGCCTCCACCGTGACCGCCTCGAGGTGCCCCTCCCGGGTCGCGACCCGGGCGCAGTGGGCCAGGAACGAGAACGGCGCCGGCCGGAGCCGGTCTCCGATTCGGCTGCCGAGGATCCGTCGCGACTCGCGGTCGAGCTTCTCCTCCTCGTCCCGGATGAACGGCACCACGTTGTCGGTGATCGCGAGCGAGGGGACACCGGGGTAGCCGGCGCCCGAGATCGACTGGTAGGTCGTCACGTGGACCGTCCGGGGCGCGAGCAGGGGCACCAGCGGAGCGAGCGCAAGGACGAGACCGGTCGCGGAACAGTTCGGGTTCGCGACGAGCACGGCGGACCTTCGGCGACGTCGCCGGGCGAGCTCGAGATGATCGGAATTGACTTCGGGCACCAGCAGCGGGACGTCGGGGTCCAGCCGGTGGTCGGCGGCGTTGGAGAACACCGAGATCCCTCGGCGGAGCAGCAGCGACTCGAACGGGCCCGCGGTCCCGGACGGCAACGCCGAGAACGCTAGCCGTACTTTCGCCCGCGCGAGCGTCGCCGCCGTCGCCCGGACGAGACGCGTCCTCTCGAGGACCTCGGGCACCGGCTCGCTCAACTGCCAGACATCGCCGAGCCGCTGTCCGGTGGTCCGCTCCCCCGCGGAGAGGATCACCGGGTCGAAGTACGGGTGATCCGCGAGGAGACGGGCGAAGTGCTGCCCGACGTAGCCTCCGGCGCCCAGGATCGCCGCCGGTATCCGGCGCTCGCTCACGGGACGTATCCTCCTCGCAGCGCGAGATCGGCGACGGCCACGAGCGCGACCGACTCGAGCACCACCACCGCTCGCGGGACGATGCACGGGTCGTGGCGCCCGGTCACCCCGAGCGTCGCGGGGCCGTGGGTCGCGAGATCGACCGTCTGCTGGGTCCGCGCGATCGAGGAGGTCGGCTTGACGGCGACGCGAACGACCACGGGCATCCCGTTCGCGAGGCCGCCCAGGATCCCCCCGGCGTGGTTGGTCGTCGTGCGAACCCGCGGACCGTCCCAGACGAACGGATCGTTGTGCGTGCTCCCCCGCATCCGGGCCGCCGCGAAACCGGCCCCGAACTCCACGGCCTTCACCGCCGGCACTGAGAACGCGAGGTGGGCGATCGAGCTCTCGATCGAATCGAAGAACGGCTCACCGAGGCCGACCGGCAACCCGGTCATCCGCACCTCCACGATTCCGCCCAGGCTGTCCCCGTCCCGGCGGGCGGCCGCGATCGCGGATTCCATCCGGACAGCGGCTTCCTCGTCCGGGGTCCCGACCTCGTTGAGCGCGGAGCGCTGCCGGACGTCCCGGAGTTCCGTAGCCTCCGGGACCGACGCGTCCACGTCGCCGATCGAACGGGTGAACGCCACGGCGTCGATCCCGACCGGGGCGAGCAGTTGCCGCGCGACGGATCCGGCAATGACGAGACCGACCGTCATCCGACCGGAAAAGATTCCGCCGCCCGAGAGATCGGCCTCCGGACCGTACCGTACACGCGCCGGATAGTCGGCGTGCCCGGGTCTCGGCGTGTCCCGCATCCGGTCGTACGGCTCGCGCCGCACGTCCTCGTTGGCCACGTGGGCCCGGAATCGCCCTCCGTCACCGCGGCCGTCCCGAAGGCCGCCGTCGATCACCAGATGATCCTCTTCCTGGCGGCGGGTCGCGAGACGGCGACCGACCGGCCGCCGTCGGTCGAGGGCGGTCTGGATCGCCGACGGATCGATCGGGGTGCCCGCGGGGATCCCGTCGATCTCGATGCCGACCTCGGGCCCGTGGCTGCTGCCGAAGATCGTGATGCGGAACCGCTCGCCGAACGCCATCACGGTCCCGTGGCCTCCTCCGAGATTTTTTCGAGAGCCGCGAAGAACCCCGGGAACGACTTCGCCACCGCCTCGGCGTTCGCGATGCGGGAGGTACCGGACCCCCGGAGTGCTCCCACGGCGGCGCTCATCACCATCCGGTGGTCGGTCTCTCCCGCCAGCGCGAGCGGCCGGACCCGCCCCGTTCCCTCGATGTCGAGGCCGCCGGGGACCTCCCGCACACGCGCCCCGAGGGCCGTCGCGAGCCGCCGGGTCCCGCCGCGGCGGTCCGACTCCTTGAGCGCGACATGCGGCGCACCTCGAAGTCGGCTCCGTCCCCGGGTGACCGCGGCGACGACCCCGACGAGCGGATACAGGTCGGGCGACCGCGTGAGGTCCGCCGTGAACGGGCGCAAGCGGCCTCCGTCGACGCGTACCGCGTCCGTCGACCGTTGGACCCGGGCGCCCGCTCGACGAAGGAGCGGCAGGATCGCCAGGTCGGCCTGCGGCCACTCGAGGCCGGCGCGATCGACCCGGACCGAGCCTCCGGTGACGGCCGCGGCGGCCCAGAAGTACGCGGCGGAAGACGCGTCCCCCGGGACTTGGAATCGGGTTCCCGAGTACGACTGGCGACCGGGGACGCGGAGGGTGCGTCGGTCCCCCCGCACGGTCACGCCCTGGGCCCGGAGCACCGCCCGGGTCGCATCGAGGTACGGTTCGGAGACGATCGGGCCGGAAAGGTCGATCCGGGAGTTGTGAGGAACGGTGGGGAGGGCGAGGAGGAGGGCCGAAGCGAACTGCGAGCTCTCGGAAGCGTCCAGTCGGAGGTGCCCGCCGTCGATGGGCCCACGGATCCTGAGGGGCAGGCTCCGGCGCACGGAGGGGGTCGAGCAGTTCGCCCCGAGGGATCGAAGCGCCCCGAGGAGAGGAGCGAGCGGCCGCTCGCTCAAGCGGGGGGAACCGGTGATCTCGAACTCGTCCGCAGAGAGAGCGGCGAGGGCCGACACGAACCGTAGCGTCGTGCCGGACTCGCTACAGTCGATCTGCCGTCGGCGAGGCCGCCGCGATCGGGCCCCCGGTTCGATGCGCCAGACGTCCCGCTCTCGGCGAACCGGGGTGCCGAGCGTCCCGATCGCCCGGGCCGTAGCCCGAGTATCGTCCGCCTCGAGCGGGTGCTCGACCGTGAACGGTCTCCGCGCGAGGTGCCCGACCACGAGCGCTCGGTGGGTGTAGCTCTTCGACGGGGGAGCGACGACGGTCCCCGACGCCACCGCGGGCCGGACCCGGGCCACGCTCACGGTGAGCCTCCGGACGCGGCAAAGATCGCCGGGAGCCCGACGGTGCGGGTCTCGCCGAGGGATCGAGGAAACGCCGCGAGCACGTCGTCGGCTCGGTCGGCCTCGCATACGGCAGCGAGCACCGGACCGAGGCCGCTCACTCCGGATCCGAGCGCCCCCCGCCGAAGGGCCTCTTCGCGGAGGGGCGCGTAGGAGTACCCCATCGTCCGTTCGACAAGCTCGGTGTTCGCCGACATCGCCGCCCACCAGTCTCCGGCGATCGACCGGTCGGCGGCACGTCGGCCCGCGTCGGCCTCCCGCTCGAACGCCTCCTGCCAGGTCGGCGACGGCGCGTGCTTGCGGGCGGGGATGAGCAGCGCGACCTTCCACCGAGGATCGGACGGACCTTGGCGCACCACGGTCCCCGACCGGTTGTCGGTCACGCAGAACCCGGGAGTCACGCTCGCGAGCGCGTCGTCCATCGCGCCGGTGGCGCTCACTCCCGCCGTTCGTCCGGCCCCGGCCGCGATCCGAGCGATCTCCACGGCGGGCGGTTCCTTCCCCGCCGCGCGCGCGGTCGCCCAGGCCGTCGCGGTCGCGACCGCGCTCGAGCTCTTGAGGCCCCGCGCGGGCGGGATCTCCGAGCGCAGGGTCACGTCCGCCGACCACGGGCCCCCCTCGGCGTACCGATCGATCGCGAGCCGCAGTGCCTCCCGAACGACCGGCGTCCCCGCCCCCCGTGAGAACGCGAGGACGGGCTCCGCTCCGGCTTGAGCGCGTCGCAGAACGACCCGAGCCCGCACGCCGAGATCGATCCCGAGGGCGCAGCCGATCCCGGTCGGGATCGCGTTCACGATGGTGATCGCGGCCGTGGAACGGGCCGAGCCGATCATCCGACCCCCCGGAGCGCAGCGGCTACCGCCGCGTCGCTCGGCGGCTCGCCCCACCAGACCGCGTAGCTCTCGGCGGCCTGATAGACGAGCAACCGCGTGCCGTCCTCGTACGTTCCCCCGGTCGACGTTACCGCCGTCCGAAGCTCGGAATCGTCGGGGGCGTAGACCCAGTCGAGGACGTGCGTCCCGTCCCCGACCAGCCCCGCGAGCGGGACCTCAAGCGGACCGGATCCCCGACGCCCCACCGGGGTGGCATGGACGAGCAGCGAGGGAGGCGGTCCCTCGCCGGGCTCTGCGGCACGGGCCCCGAACTCGGACGCGAGGGCGGTCCCGCCGCCCGCACGGCGGGCGTAGACTCGGGACTCGGCCCGGAGCTCTCGCGCTGCGGCCAGCGTCGCGCGGGCGGCGCCCCCCGTGCCCACTACCGAGACCGATCGACCGTCCCACCGATGGGACTCCTTGAGCTCGGTCAACCGGCGCAGCACCGCCGCGAGATCCGTGTTCTGCGCCTCGACCTCCGACCCCTCGAACGTGAGGCAATTGGCAGCGCCGCACACCTCGGCCGCCCGCCCCACCCGGCTCGCCGCGCTCAGGGCGATCGCCTTGAACGGGTGCGTCACGTTGATGCCCCGGAACCCGGCGGAGGCAAGCGCGGGGAGGCAGGCCACAAACTCCTCGTCGTTCGCGAAGTCGAGGGGAACGTAGACGCCCAAGCGACCCTCGCCCCGCATCCACGCGTGGTGGATCCCGGGGCTTCGGCTGTGATCGATCGGATGACCGGCGACCCCGAAGAGAGGTCCGAGCCGCTCGGCCCGGAGATACGGCGCCAGCCGGTCGATGGGAAGCTGGCTCGGCTCGACGGGCCGAAGGGACACGCCCTCCGCCTCGGCGGGGAGGGCGGCGAACACCGCCGCCGACCCGGTCCGCCGCGCGTCGGCGCGCGACAGGGGTCCGGCCGCACCGGTCGCCAGCACGACGAACGTCGACTCTTCCGGAGGCGGAAGGGCGGGAACGATCTCGAGCAGCCATCGCGCGATCGAACAGTCGATCACGAACTTTCGGATCGTTCGGGGGGGGAGGGGCTCTCGGAGCCGGCGCCCCAGGTCGCCCGGCGGTTCTCCGCCGAGGAGGTGGGTGGAGACGATGTACCGCCGGTCCGGCACGACGGACGTGGCGGGGACGTCACGCGGGTCCCGATCGGCCTCCCGGTCGATCCAGGCGAACGGGAGCGACCCGACCTGGGCAAGCACGTCGGGCCGCGACGCCGAGGCACCCGCCCGACCGCCTTCCTCGATCGAACGGTAGGTACCGAGCAGCGGTAGCGGTGCGGGAAACAGTTCGGCGACGCGGGCTCGCTCCGATTCCTCGAGACGGTCGATGCGGACCTCGGCCACGTCCGCACGGGCCATCGCGGCCGCCCGGATCTGCTCTTGAAGCTCCCGGATCGTCCGACCTGGGAGGGTCACGAACACGAGGGGAGCAGGGGGGGTCATCGCTCCTCGATCGTCTCCTCGACGGCGCGACCCAGGTGGCGGGCGACCGCCATCCGTACTCCATCGATCCGAAGTCCGGGCTTGAGCTCGGTCGACGCGACGCGGCCGCCGGAAGTCGAGAGGCGCACCGTCTCCGCCTCCTGGAGGAAGACCGTCCGCGCAGTACCGTCGTCATCCGCCCGTGCCACGACCATCGGTCGCCGCTCGATCTTCACCCGGCCCACACGGACCGCCCGGGCGGTCGAGCGGGGGGCCACCGCGAGCACCGGGTCCCCCGGCTCCAGCTCGGAAAGGTACCGCGTGGAGCCGTCGGCGAGCAGTACGTACGAGTGCGCGGATCCCGCGTTGACGCGGAACGGCCGCGGCCGGGAGAACCTCGACCCGACCGCCTCGCTCGCGACGTGGAAGAGGAACGCCGCGGCACTCCCGATCAGGAGCCCCTCCTCGGGACGGAGCAGCGAGGTCGTGTCGACGAGGACGCGGTCACCGATGCCGACGGGGGCGACGGCCGTCAGCTCGAGGGTCGTCCACGCGAGGTCGGTCGGCAGGCTCCCCTCCACGAGCAGCTCCAGCGCATCGACGTCCGACGGGGACGCGAGCTCCACGATGACCCGGTCGGCGCCGTGCTCCAGCGCTCCCAGCGCGCCCGGGACCTCCGCGGCTGTTCGGGCGTAGGTCCAGAGCTCGAAGCGGCGACCCCGGGCCGCGATCGCGTTCTCAAGCGGGATCACGCGGTCCGACGACCACTCGATCGCGAGGATGCCGCCCGGGGTCGCGTTCCGTACCGCCGCCTCCAGGTCGTCCGCGGTCCCGACGCGGACCACCGGGATCGGCTCGGCGGCGCCGGCCCGGACGATCCGCTGGGCCCCGCGGACCAAGAACTCCTCACCGGGCCCGGGGGCGACGGGGTCCCCCTCCCGGACTACGAACTGGGAGAATCCGCGCTGGCGGGCCCGGTCAAGGATCTCCCGGCGCGCCGCCGCTTCCGGGGCGTTGGGCGCGATCGCGATCCGTTCCCGGGCCACGGCCGAACCCTATCCCGCCCCGTGGAGGAGGCGCGCCAGGCGCTGGGCGAGCGGCCCGACCGGCGATCGTTGGAACAGGTTGCGCCCGATGCAGATGCCGGCCCCCCCGGCCGCGAGGCTCTCCGCGACAACCGCGAGGAACGCGGCCTCGTCGTCGACCCGCACGCCGCCTCCGATCAGGACCGGCACCGGGGTCGTCCGGCACAGCCGGGCGAACTCCTCCCGAGATCCCGGGTAGCTCGTCTTGACGATGTCCGCGCCGGTGTCCGCCGCCGCCCGGGCCGCGTGTCGGAGCTCGTCGGGACTCCCGCCGTCGGATTTCTTCACGTACGCCATGCAGAGGAGCGGAAGGCCGATGGTCCGGCACTCGTCGGCCGCCCGACCGAGGTCGACGAGCATCTCGGGCTCCTCGGGAACGCCGAAGTTGACCTGGACCGAGAGCAGGTCCGCACCGAGCGCCGCCGCCTCCGAGGCCGTGCCGACGAGCACCTTGCGGTGGGAGGTCGAGCCGAGGGTGGTCGACGCCGAGACGTGGACCCCCAGCTGCGTGGTGGGACGGAGGATCGGCGCGACCTCGCGGACCGCGCCCTTCGTCACGATGAGGAGGTCGACGCCCCCCGCCTGGAGGTCGTTCGCGAGCGGCGCGAGTTCCTCGAGTCCGTCGATCGGCCCCATCGACACCGCGTGGTCGAGCGGTACCGAGAAGAGCCGCCGCTTCGGGTCCGGGAACAAGCGGCGCATTCGGATCGTTTTTCCGTACATTCTTCCTTCCTTCCTGAGGTACTTTCAGGGGAAGCGCCGAGGAGAATCGACCCGATAACGTGCGGGGCACGACGGGGCGGCGCCCTCCCGGCGCCTCCCGTTCACCAGAGCCAGGTCGCGGCAGCGCGATAGCCCGGGCCCGAGCGATCGAGCGGGTCCGTTACGGCTGCCATCGCGCACCCAACCCGGGCGCCCCTATTTAGCGCTGCGGCCCGCCGCGGCGTCCGCGGCCGACTCGACGCCGTCGACGAGCAGCGCGTGGATCGAGAAGCCGCGCAGCATCTGGTCCCACATCTGCTTGCGGACCTCGGCCGTGTGGGCGAAGCCGGCGACGATCTGCCCGATCCACTCGCTGTGCTCGACGTCCGCGGTCACGTGGAGTCGATAGTACTCGAGGTGCTCCTCCGGCACGCGATAATGGGACCGGAACGCCGGCAGGAGGCGGGCACACAGGTCCACGTTCGGCGGTTCGGAGGATCCGGCGGCGGAGACGTAGAACGGGTTGATCCGGTTAGTGTAGAGGAAATCATCGATCGCGACCATCGTGCTCGGCAGCAACGGCGCTCCCTGGACGTCGGCCCGCGCGAGGCCGAGCCCCTCACAGAATCTCAGCCACAGCTCGGGGTGTCCGGGCTCCTTCCCCTTCGGATCGCCGGCCTCCTCCACCAGCTGGTCCAGGATCATCTTCCGGTACCGGTCGTTCGCGGGCTCCCACGAGCAGTTCGCGAACCGCTCCGCCATCGCGATCGGCACGCTGGCGAGCCACGGATAGAATTGCTTCACCCACGCCTGCACGAGCGGCTTCGGCACCTCGCCCTTCTCGAGTCGCGCGAAGAACGGGTGGGTCGCGAACGGGTGGTTCGCCATCTTGTATTTCGTGAGCTCGTCGCGGAACTTCTCGCCCTCGAATCGGACCCACGGGGGTTCGGGCATGGGCCGCCGACCGCCGCCGGCTATTTGCGACCCGGGGTTCCGTGCGAAACCTCGCCGTTTATCGAGCCCGGCCGGGCTCGCCCGCCGTGCCGACGCCCTCGCCGCCGCTCGTCCCGGAGTACGGACCCCTCGCCGGAGTGCGGGTCCTCGAATCCGCCCGGTTCGTGGCCGGACCCTGGGCCGCGACGTACCTGGGAGAGTTCGGGGCGCAGGTGGTCCACGTCGAGGGTCCGCCGTTCGAACCTCCGTACGCCGACGCCACGCGGACCCTGCGACCGCTCCTGACCGACCCCGTGTCCGGCACCTCGGTGTCCGAGTCGTGGGTCCAGTATTCCCGGAACAAGTTGTCCGTCGGTCTCGATGTCCGCCAACCGGCCGGTCGCGAGGTCTTCCTCGATCTGTTGGACCGCTCCGACATCTGGATCGAATCGTCGCGACCGGGCACGTACGACAAACTCGGGCTTTCGGACGCGACGGTGTGGGAGCGGAACCCGGCGCTCACGATCGTCCACGTCTCGGGGTACGGCCGGACCGGCGATCCCGCGCGGATCGGAGCCCCGTCCTACGACCTGACGGCGCAGGCGTACAGCGGATTCCTGGGGCTGCAGGGGCGGCCGGACCCGGACCCGCCGATGCGCGCGGGAACGGCGCTCAACGACACCGTGACCGGGCTCGCCTCGGCGACCGCCGGGCTGATGGGGTACATCCACGCCCAGCGCACGGGTCGCGGACAGGCCGTCGACGTCGCCCAGTACGAGGTGTTTTTCATCCTGCTCGAGAACCTGGCGCTCGACTACTTCATGCGCGGTGTGGTCCGTACCCGGCACGGCACCGGGCACCCGCGGCTCCACCCGTACGACGTCCATCGGGCCGGGGACGGCTGGGTCGTGGTCGCCGCTCCGACCCCCGAAGCCTGGAGCCGCCTGCGCGATCTCATCGGATTCTCCGACCCCGCGTACGACGATCGCGACTACCGGCTCGCCCATCGCGAGCCCGTCGACGCCGCGATCGCGCGCTACTGCGCCGAGCGGACGCGAGACGAGCTCGAGGAAGCGGGGCGCGTGCACGATGTCGCCATCGCGCGGGTCTACGACATCGCGGACATCGCCCACGACGCGCACTACCGGGCCCGCGGGATGTTCCTCGAATGGGACGACCCGGTCGCCGGCCGGGTAAAGGGACCCGGAGTGGCGCCGAAATTCTCCGAAACTCCGGGTGGGGTCTGGCGCGGTGCGCCGTGGCTCGGACAGGACAACCGCTCGGTCCTCGGCGACCTCCTGGGGTACCCCGAGTCGCGCATCGAGTCGCTCTATCGCTCCGGGGTGCTGGGCGAGGACCCGCCCCCCAAGGTCGACCCTCGGCCGGAGACCCCGTAGATGGACGATCGCCCTTCGCTGCCGTCCGATCCGATCGTGGAGGAGATCCGGGAGTTCGCCGAGCGCCACGATCTCTCCCGCCGGTCCCGGGAGATCGATGCTCGCGCCGAGTTCCCGCGCGCGGAGTTCCGTGCGCTGGGCCAAGCCCATCTCCTGGGTCTTCGTACCCCGGCTCGCTTCGGGGGACGCGGGCTGCCGCTGCCGCGGGTCGGGGCGGCCCTCTTCCACCTCGCCTATCTCGGAGGGACGGCGTTCGCGAAGCTGTCGCTCCAGCCGGAGTTCTCCTCGGTGCTTGCGGAGCACGGTAGCGATGCGCTGGTCGCCCGATGGTTCGTGCCGATGGTCCGCGGCGAGGCCCTGGTCGCGAACCAGCTGACCGAGCCCGACGCGGGCTCGGACGCGGCCGCGATCGCGCTACGAGCCGTTCGCGACGGCGACGACTACGTGCTCGACGGCACGAAGAGCGAAGCGGCATTCGCCGAGGAGGCCGACGCGGCGATCGTCTACGCGCGGGCGACCGGCCCGGACGCGGCCCGATCGATCTCGGCCTTCCTCGTGCCTCAGGAGGGGCCCGGGATCTCTCGGAGCGCCGGCCCCGGCGACCTCGGCGAGCGCTGGCAGCGCCGGGGGACGGTCACCTACCGGTCCGCGCGCGTGCCGTCGGACCAACGGATCGGCGAGGAGGGCGCGGCGTTCTCGTACGTTCGGCACGAACTCACCCGGGAGCATGCGCTCCTCGCCGCGATCTACCTCGGAGTGGCCCGGGCCTCCTGGGACGATACGGTCCGGTACGTAGGAGCCCGTCGCGCCTTCGGAAGGCCCCTGTCCGCCCAGGAAGCGGTCGCCTTCCCCCTCGCGGAGGATCTCGCCCGTCTCGAGTCGACGTGGTTGTTCGTCGAGCGTACGTTGGCTCGACTCGAGGCCGGCGAGGGGGCCGACCGGGACGCCGCGCTCGCCAAGTATCAGGCCACCGAGGTCGCGCTCGAGGCGATCGATCACGCGATCCAGTTCCACGGGGGCCGTGGCTACTCGCGTACCCTCCCGCACGAACAGCGGTGGCGCGACGTGCGCAGCGGCCGCATCGCTCACGGTCCGTCGGAAATCATGTTGCTCGTGGCCGCACGGAGCCTTTGGCCCCGCGACTCCCGCCACGTCGAGTAATGCGCCCGAGCTCGCCGGTAGCCGCCGCGGCGCCGAGAGCGCGTCAGTCGGAGCCGGCGGACGTCGAGCCTCGCGACGCCCGCCCCTTACGCTCGGGCGCCGGGGCGGCCGAGCCCACCGCGCTGCGGGCAGGCCGGGCGGCGAACTGATCCTCTTCCGTCGAGCCGTCCATCGCGAGGGTCGTCGTGAGCCCGCCCGAGAGGACTTGCGCGACGTCGTCGAAGTACCCGGCCCCGACGAACGACTGGTGCTTCACGGCGGCGTACCCCTCCGCCTCGGCACGGAACTCCTCCTCCTGGAGCTCGGTGTAGGCGACCATCCCGGTCCGCCCGTACGCCCGTGCGAGGCGGAACATCGAAAGGTTGAGCGCGTGGAACCCCGCGAGCGTGACGAACTGGAACTTGTAGCCCATCTCGCTGATCGTCGATTGGAACTCGGCGATCGTCTCGGCCGGGAGCTTTTTCCTCCAGTTGAACGACGGCGAGCAGTTGTAGGCGAGCAACTTGCCCGGGAACTCCCGGTGGATCTCCGTGGCGAACCGTTCCGCCTCCTCGAGATCCGGACCGGCGGTCTCGAACCAGAGGAGGTCGGCGTACGGGGCGTAGGCGAGGCCGCGGGCGATCGCCATGTCGAGCCCGCCGGTGATCTCGAAGAACCCCTCGGGGGTCCGCTTGCCGGTCAAGAACGGAGCGTCGCGCGGATCGATGTCGCTCGTGAGCAGCTTCGCGCTCAGCGCGTCGGTCCGGGCCAGGACGACCGTCGGGACGTTCAAGATGTCGGCGGCCAAGCGGGCCGCCCACAGCTTCTGGTTGAACTCGCGCGCCGGTACCAGGACCTTCCCGCCCATGTGGCCGCACTTCTTCACGGAGGCCAGCTGGTCCTCGATGTGGAGGCCCGCCACTCCCGCGTCGATCAGCGATTTCGTGAGCTCGAAGACGTTCAGCGTGCCCCCGAATCCGGCCTCGGCATCGGCGAGGATCGGGGCGTACCAGTAGACGTCCCCCTTCCCGGCCGCGTGCTGCTTCTCGTCCTCCCGCCTGAAGGCGTGGTTGATCCGGCGGACGAGCGTCGGCATGCTGTCGGCGGGGTACAGGCTCTGATCGGGGTAGGTCTCGGAGGCGGTGTTCGCGTCGGCGGCGACCTGCCAGCCGCTCGCGTAGATCGCCGGCAGACCGGCCGCGACCATCTGGACCGCCTGAGTGCCGGTCATCGCGCCCAGCGTCGGCACGTAGGCGCCGCTCGTGACGAGCTGCCATAGCCGTTCGGCGCCCCGCGTCGCCAGAGTGTACTCGATCGGCACCGATCCGCGGAGCCGCTCGACGTCCTCCGGGCGGTAGGGGCGGACGATCCCCTTCCACCGCTCGCTCGTCTTCCAGACGGACCCGATCGCTGCGTGCTCGGTCATGGGCGAACCTCGAGGACCGACTCCAATTCGGGGTACGCCTTCTGCGTGATAAACTCCTCGAACTCGGGACCGGTGGCCAGCGCCTCCAGGAGCTCCCGGGCCCGCTCGATCGTTCCGCCGGAGCCCCGGCCGGCCCTCTCGGCCCGCAGCTGCTCCACCTCGCCGCGCAGGAGAGTGGTGACGAGCGCCGGGGTTACGGGCGACCCATCCTGCATCGGGGTCGCGTGACGGACCCAATGCCACAGCTCCGACCGCGCGATCTCGGCCGTCGCGGCGTCCTCCATGAGGTGGTCGATCGGCACGCACCCTATGCCGCGCAGCCACGATTCGAGGTACCGGAGCGAGACGCGGGCGTTCTTCCGGACGCCGTCGCGGCTCACCGAACCCGACGGGATAGCGAGGAGCTCGGCCGGGCCGATCGTTTCCGGAGGGAGCGCCCGGTCGATCTGGTTCGACCGGGGCATTTCCCGGTCGAAGACCGCCCGGGCGACCGCCACGAGCCCCGGGTGCGCTACCCACGTCCCGTCGTGGCCCGCGCGCACCTCGCGTTCCTTGTCCACGACGACCTTCGCAAGGGCCGCCTCATTGGCCGCGAGGTCCTCCTTGATCGGGATCTGGGCGGCCATCCCTCCCATCGCGTGGGCGCCCCGGCGGTGAC